>DATDKZ010000223.1:0-2799 GCA_036519575.1 Actinomycetota bacterium
GTGAGCCAGGAAGTCCTGGAATGTCTGACCCGGCGTGACCCAGACCTCGGTCTCCTCCAGGGCCAGCGCCGCCGCGGTCCTGGGCATCCCGCCCAAGAGGCCGAGCTCCCCGAAGAACTGGGGCTGGTCGATCGTGGTGTGAAGCATCCGCTGCCCGCTGGCCGAGAGCGAGCTGATCTCCACCCGACCCTCCATCAGGAAGTGGATCTCGTGCGATGGGTCGCCCTGGTGGAACAGGTAAGTGTTGCGCCGGTAGTGGCGGAGCGTCCCGCTCGACGCCAGGTCGTGGATGGCACCAGGGTCGGTCCCCTCGAACAGCGGCGTCCTCGCCATGTGCTCCTCGATCGCCGCCCGCGACTGTACCGCCCTCGCCATCGTCGCAAGCGTACCCATTCGCTCCGCCGGCAAGCTAGTCCATGCATGAAGACGGGCCCGGCGCGAAAGCGCCGAGCCCGTCAGGGAATCGCGGTTGGTGTGGTTAAGCCTTCTTCATCTTCTTCGCCGAGACCTTCCGCGTCACACGCGTTGCAGCCTTCGTGGAGCCCTTCGTCGACTTCTTGGCCGCTGGCTTCCTCGGGGAGACCTTCTTTGCCACCCGATTCACCTCCTCCCACAAATCGTCATCGGAGCTTCATCAACATCCGATAGCAGCAATCCTGAAGCCCGCGCACCGGGGAAGGGGTGTCGCCCGTCACCGACCCGAGGGTGACGTCGGTCACAGCGAATGCTGTGACGCCCGTCACACATCCGGGTTCGGTCAGTCCAGCTCGGGGAGATCGAGCGGATCGGGGCGGGGGGTACACGCGCCGCAGTACAGGGCGTCCTCGACGACGAGCGCCCTGGTGACGTCGCCCCCTCGATACAGCTCGAGGACGTAAGGGAGGGTCTCGACGTGGTCCTCGCAGATCCCTCGGCCGCAGAACCGGCACGCTCCCACAGCCGTCCTGCGACAGTGCCAGCAATCCATCCGGTCACTCCTCCCCTGCGGGGACTAATGCTGCCACGTTCGCTCCACGTTCGATGAGGGCTTCAACGTCCCCTTGCGAAACGCCCCCGCCATCAGCCCGTCGAAACCGTCCTGGTCCAGCCGGAACGCGCGCACTGGTGTCCTAGCCACCACGCTCGCCGTCCGAGGGACCTTCTCCAGGAGCGCGATCTCACCGAAGTGCGCACCCGGTCCGAGGGTCCGCGCGAGAGTCCCGTCCTTCACCACCTCGACCTGCCCAGAGCCGATCGCGTAGAACGCGTCGCCGGCCTCGCCCTGTTCCAGGATCGCCTCGCCGGGGGCCACGTTCACCCACCGGCCGTGCTCGAGGATCTCGGACAGCTCGTCGGGCTCAAGCGCCGCGAAGGCAGGGAGCGCGCGGAGCTCGGCCACCGCCTCGAGCGTCGGGGCGAACTCCGGGACGTTGACCATGTCGGCCAGAAGACGCTCGAAGGTGCTCTTGTCGATCTCGAACAGCTGGGCGTCATCGATGACCTCGACCGTGGCCGTGCGGGGCGCCGCTTCCGTCAGCCCCAGCTCGCCGAAGGACTCGCCGGGGCCGAGGACCCGAAGGACCCGCCGGTCGCCGGTCGCGCGATCCTCCTCCACGACCTGGAGGGTCCCCCGGCGGACGACGTAGAACGCCTGGGCCCTGTCGCCCTGGCGGACCACGGGCTTGCCCGCGGGAAACGCCCGAAGCCGAACCCGTCCTGCGAGATCGGAGAGCACCTCCTCGGGGAGGTCCTCCAGGATCGGGAGCCGGTCGATGAGGCTGGCCGCCTCGACCCTCCACGACGTCTCCAGGCGGAACCGAACCTGCTCCCACACCGCGCGAAGCCTCCGAAGCAGCGCCCGCGCCAGTTCGATCAGGGCCCGCAGGAGGGGACCGGTCACGAAGACGGCCAGGGCGAGCAGCAGCACCCGGCCCACGACTCCGCCGTTCCACAGCTTGCCCACCAGGCTGCCGAAGATCTCGCGCCAGAAGTAGAAGGAGGTGGCGAAGGCGAAGATGGTGAACGCCACGCCGAGCGTGCCGTACAGGCCGAGACCGGCCTCTTGCTTCGAGAACCGCTCCCGTGCCCGGAGCTTCCTCCATAGGTCGTACCGGATGAACTGGAGCGACATCGGCCGAAGGTCGGGTACCTGGATCAGGTCCGACAGGATCCAGTACCCGTCGAGCTCGAGCAGCGGCACGAGGTTCAGGAAGATCACGAAGTAGTTGAGGAGGGCGAACTTGTACAAGAGAGGAGCGGCGATCGAGCCGGGGAACGCCCACACGATCGTCGCCGCCGCGCCGGCGATGATGAGCTCTGCGTACGGGCCGGCGAACGACTGCACGATCCGTTGGCGCCGCTCCATCATCAGCCCATCGGAGGAGTCGACGAAGAACGCCGGGGCGCCGAAATAGATCATGAAGCCGGCGCTCTTGACCCGCCGTCCGTGGTGCACGAGGACGGTGGCGTGGGCGAGCTCGTGGGTGAACGTGAGGAAGTAGTTCAAGACCAGGATGACGAGCGAGGCCGCCGCCGCCGACTCGCCGCCGATGCCGAAGTGGCCCGATCGGTACACGGCGATGAACGCGAAGAACCCGACGATTGCGATCAGTCCCACCGACCAGGCAACCGATCGCTTGAAGAACCACCGCAATCCGTTCCGGTAGCACCAGTCCACCAACCGGTGGGCCCCGGACCAGTCCACCGACAGGGTCCGGACGAACTGGCGGGCCTTCCGCCGCCCGGACGACGAGGGGTTCAGCGCTCGCCGGACGATCGCGTCGGAATCGACGAACCTCGTCTCCAGGAAGTTGCCAACCC
>DATDKZ010000224.1:0-14723 GCA_036519575.1 Actinomycetota bacterium
GGACCGCCGAACATCCTGACCGGATCGGCGACTCGTCCCGCCTTGATCCGCCTCGTCACCGCTATCATCCCGAAGCGACGCAAGGAGGCGAGGGCATATAGGCGGTCGTGAGATCAGGGCTCCGCGCGGGTCGACCCTCTCATGCCGGGCGTGGCCGCAGGAAGCGGCGCTCCGCATGCTCATGAACAACCTCGACCCCGATGTGGCGGAGCGTCCCCAAGACCTGGTGGTGTACGGCGGGACGGGCAAGGCCGCCCGGAATTGGGAGTGCTTCGACGCCATCGTGAAAGCGCTCCGAGGGTTGAGCGACGACGAGACCCTGCTCGTCCAGTCGGGTAAGCCGGTCGCCGTGTTCCGGACGCACGAGATGGCGCCTCGCGTCCTGATCTCCAACTCAATGCTCGTGCCGAAATGGGCGGACTGGGACACGTTCCGGGAGCTCGAGCACGCCGGGCTCACCATGTACGGTCAGATGACCGCGGGATCGTGGATCTACATCGGAACCCAGGGGATCCTCCAGGGAACGTACGAGACCCTGGCGGAAGCGGCGGCGCAGCGGTTCGGCGGGACGCTCAAGGGGACCATCACCCTGACCGGCGGGCTGGGTGGTATGGGGGGAGCTCAGCCGCTCGCCGTCACGATGAACGAGGGGGTCGCACTGTGCGTGGAGGTCGACCCATCGCGCATCGAGCGGCGGATCAAGACCCGGTACCTCGACCGCGAGACCGACGACATGGACCTCGCGGTGGCCTGGGCGGAGGATGCTCGCGCCCGTGGGGAGGCGGTCTCGATCGGGCTCCTCGGCAACTGCGCAGATGTCCTCCCGGAGCTCCTGGCACGAGGGTTCTCGCCACAGGTCGTCACCGACCAGACGTCCGCCCACGATCCGTTGGGCGGCTACGTTCCCGCCGGGCTGACGCTGGAACAGGCCACCGAGCTCCGGGCCTCGGATCCCGACGACTACCAGAAGCGGGCGCGTGGGTCGATGGCCACCCACTGCGAGGCGATGGTCGGATTCATGGACGCCGGGGCTGAGGTCTTCGACTACGGGAACAACCTGCGGGCCGGAGCCAAGGCCGGAGGGTTCGCTCGGGCGTTCGACTACCCGGGGTTCGTGCCCGCGTTCGTTCGGCCGATGTTCTGCGAGGGCAAGGGCCCGTTCCGGTGGGCGGCGCTCTCCGGGGATCCGGAAGACATCCTGAAGACGGACCGGGCCGTGGCCGATCTGTTCCCGACGAACGCGCGCCTGCAGCGGTGGCTTCGGATGGCCCAGGACCGCGTGGCGTTCCAGGGGCTGCCGGCTCGGATCTGCTGGCTCGGCTACGGCGAGCGAGCCCAGGCGGGCCTGCGGTTCAACGAGATGGTGGCCAGCGGCGAGCTCTCGGCGCCGATCGTGATCGGCCGGGATCACCTGGACTCGGGCAGCGTGGCCAGCCCGTATCGGGAGACCGAGGGGATGCGGGATGGCTCTGACGCCATCGCCGACTGGCCGATCCTGAACGCCCTGGTCAACACCGCGGCCGGCGCGCACTGGGTGAGCGTCCATCACGGTGGGGGTGTGGGCATCGGGTATTCCATCCACGCCGGGATGGTTGTGGTGGCCGACGGGACCGCGCAATCGGCGTCACGCCTGGAGCGGGTGCTGTCAAGTGATCCGGGGATGGGCGTGGTCCGCCACGCCGACGCGGGATACGACCGGGCCCTGGACGTCGCGAAGGACCGGGGAGTCCGCCTGCCGTGGCGCGACTAGCTCAGTACCGGCCGCCGTTGCCGACGGCCCGGTCGGCGGGGTCCGCCGAGGCGTAGTCGGGGCTGGACCGTAAGACCAGGTAGTCCACTGCCGCCCACAGGGTCTTCGAGACGGGGTAGAAGACGAGCGGGAAGAGGCCTACCAGGACGACCGACGCCACCGTGAGCGGCACCACGCGCACGCCGGGCAAGTCCACGAGCAGCCAGATCACCAGGAACGCCACCCACGTGAGCGTGGTGGCCGAATAATTGATGGTCATCGCGCCGAGGAAACCCCCTTCCTCGCGTTCCAGCCGCAGCCGGCACCGGGGGCACTGGTCCCGGATCTTCAGCCAGTGGACGAACAGGTCCCGCTCGCCACACCGAGGGCATCGCTTGGCCAGCCCTCGAAGGAGGGCGCGCAGGGCCGACGGCTCGTGCGGTTGGCGGTCCGCACGCTGGGGTCGAGCGGACGGATCGGTTCGCTGGCGACTCTCGGGTTCCAGCATCTCGTAGGGACTGATCGGGTCGGACAACGGAGCAAGCTCCTCAGTCGTGGCGACTGACGTCAACTGTACCTCCGGGCTTGTGGGCCACGCTGCGCCCCCGTAGCCTTGCCGCCGTGTCGGTTGCCCTCGGGGGGAGGATCACGCTCGGGGACGTCGTCGCGGTGGCCCGGGGCGCGTCCGTCGAACTGCCGCCCGATGCGGCCGAGCGCATGCGGGCCGCTCGCGTCGTCGTGCAGGCCAAGGTCGACGAGGGCGAAACCGTCTACGGGGTGACCACGGGGTTCGGCAGCCTGGCGAACGTGCGGATCCCGCCGGAGCAGGCGGACCAGCTCCAGCTCGGCATCGTCCGATCGCATGCCGCGGCCGTCGGGCCGCCCCTGTCTCGGGAAGAGGCCCGGGCCATGCTGTTCCTGCGAGCCCACGTCCTGGCTCTCGGACATTCCGGGGTCCGCGTGGAGATCGTCGAGCGGATGGTCGAGATGCTGAACCGCGACCTCGTCCCGGTGGTTCCGGAGCAGGGATCGCTGGGAGCCTCGGGGGACCTGGCACCGCTGGCCCATCTGGCGCTTCCACTCGTCGGCCGGGGGGAGGTGCTCGTGGACGGGCGCCCCGTGGCAGCGGCAGATGCCATCGGTGCGGCGGGCCTGTCGCGGCTCTCCCTGCAGGCCAAGGAGGGGCTGGCCCTGGTGAACGGGACGCAGGGCATGGTCGCGGTTGGCATCCTCACCGCCGAGCGGCTGTCGTCGCTGGCCAAAGTGGCCGACATCGCGGCGGCCATGACCATCGAGGCCGCGCTCGGCACCGACCGGCCGTTCGACCCTCGGCTCCAGGACCTGAGGCCCCACGCGGGACAGGCCGCATCCGCGTCGAACCTGCGTCGCCTCCTCGACGGGAGCGAGGTCACGGCGTCACATCGCGAGAGCGAGCATCTGGTGCAGGACGCATACTCGCTCCGCTGCGCGCCGCAGGTCCACGGCGCGACACGTGAGGTGCTGGAGTTCGCCCGGCGCGTCCTGGAGGTCGAGGCCGGCTCGATCTCCGACAACCCCATCGTCCTTCCGGAGACCGGCGAGATCCTTTCCGGCGGGAACTTCCACGGCCAGCCGGTGGCGGTGGCCCTGGATGCCCTGGCGGTAGCGACGGTGCCCCTCGCCGGCATCTCGGAGCGCCGACTGTACCGCCTCCTGGACCCCGGCACGAACAACGGCCTGCCCGCCTTCCTCGTTCCGGGCAGCGGGCTGAACTCGGGGTTCATGCTGGCCCAGTACACGGCGGCGTCCCTGGTCTCGGAGTGCAAGTCGATGGCCCACCCGGCCTCCGTGGATTCGATCCCCTCTTCCGCCGGGCAGGAGGATCATGTGAGCATGGGCATGACCTCCGCCCGGCACGCCCGGGGGATCGTGAACAACGCGGAGGTCGTGGTGGCCATCGAGGTGATGGCCGCGGCGCAGGGGTTGGAGCTTCGCGCGCCGCTCCGGCCCGCGGGCGGGACGGGAGCGGCGCGCGAGGCCATCCGGGAGGCGATCCCGTTCCTCGACGCCGACCGCGAGCTGGGCCCAGACATCGAAGCCGCCACCGAGCTCGTCCGAAACGGGACGCTGGTCGGGGTGGTCGAGTCGGCGGTGGGCGACCTGGATTAGTGGTACACGATCACCGGGGTGCCGAGCGCGGCCAGCCCGTAGATCCACTTTGCGTTCCAGTACGGAACGCGCACGCAGCCATGGCTGGCGGGGTAGGTGGGCACGTCGGGCCATCCGTGGATGGCCCTGCTCCCGTCGAAGAAGCTCGGGTAGTACAGCTGGTGATCGCTGTACCCCGCCAGCTTGCTGGTGACGCTGAACGATCCGTCTCGCGTCGGCGTGCTGGCCTTCCCCGTCGACACGTGCATGATGTTGGTCACCGATCCGTCCTGGACCGTGTAGAGGACCTGGCGCGACTGGTCGACCTCGATGTGGAAGCCGCTCGTGCTCGACCTCGGTCGCGGACGCAGAGGGTGGGCGAGCGCCCGCCAGATGCCGGCGTCGACCGTTGAGACCCTGAGCATCCGCTGCACCTTGCGGAACGCGAGCACGGCGTCGGCGGTGCGGAAGTCGTATCGGTGGTCGATGTCCACCAACCGGTACTGGAGGTCCACGAGCCGCTGTTCCAGGAGCCGCACGAAGATCCCGCTGGACCCGATACGAAGCGAAGGGAGGGGGGTCGAGCTGGGTCCGTCGATCGCCGTGCCTCGCAGGTGGTCCGGGTCGACGAACGCGGCCCGGACCCGGTAGGTCCCCGGTTGCTCGATGGTCAACGTCGTCCGAAAGCCCCCGGCCGCGCCCATCCCTACGCTGCGGTCGGCCACCGACTTGCCGTCCCGGATGAGCGTGACGGCGACTGTCGCGCCCGCCACCGCGGGCGCGACGGTCCCCCGGACCGCGGCCCCATCGAACAGGCGGACCGATCCGAGATGGACGGTCACGACGGCGCGCACGCCGATCGACACATCCGGGCTGACGTCGCTCCCCCAGACGGCGTGAAGGGTCACGTTCGCCCGTGGCGAGAGCGAGGCCGAGAAGCGGCCGGCCGCGCCCGTGGTCGTGGTGATGAGGACGGCTCCGGCGACATCGACGATGTCGATGGCCTGTCCGCCGGCAGGGGGCGAGATCTCCCCGGACAAGCGGACCGATTCACCGAAGTCGATCGTGGAGGCCGATGCCGACAGGGTGACCGCCCCTGCCGCGGCAAGCGCGGAGGGCACCGTCACGCAGACGAACGCCAGAGCGACCAAGCCCCCGAGGGCCGATCGCCTCATCGACCGCCGATCCTTGCCCCGCCCGCGTACGTGTGCAGCACCGGGTTGTGGCCCGGACGGTAGGGCACCTGGCGGAACGCCTCGCCATCCAGGACCAGCAGGTCGGCCCGCTTGCCCACCTCGAGGGTGCCCGAGCGTTCCGCCATCCCCAGCACCCAGGCCGGGTTCAGCGTGGATGCGGTGAGCGCCTCGAGCGGTGTCAGCCCGTACAGGGTGCAGCCGGTCGCAACGGCCTCCGGCATCGACAGCACGGGCGAGGTCCCGGGGTTGAAGTCGGTGGCCAGAGCGATGGCCGCCCCGGTTTCGACCAGCGTGCGGACCGGCGGGGGAACGGCGCGCATGAATGCGGTCGAGGACGGGAGCAGCACCCCGACCGTCCCCCCCTCGCCAAGCGCCCGAACGCCCTCGTTGCTCACGTTGTTCAGGTGGTCGGCGCTCCTGGCCCCCAGCTTGACTGCCTCTTCGGCTGCCCCCGAGGACCCCAGCTGGTCGGCATGGCATCGCACCGGGAGGCCGACGGCGGCCGCAGCGTCGGCCACGGCCCGCAGATCCTGGATCGTGAACGCGATGTCCTCGACGTAGAGATCCACCGCGTCGCACAGGCCTTCGGCGGCGGCGGCCGGGATCAGCTCCGTGCATGCCATCCGGACCCAGTCCTCACGCTCCATCATCTCGGGCACGGCGTGGCAGGCCAGGAGGGTCACCGTAGTTGCCTGAGGAGCCTCCTGAGCCAGCCGTCTGGCCAGTCGGGCCTGGCGAAGCTCGCCCTCCACCGACAGGCCGTATCCCGTCTTGAGCTCCAAGGCGGTGGCGCCGTGGTCCGCCATCTCCGCCACGAGCGGCCGACAGAACGCCATCACCTCGTCGTCGGAGGCCCTGGCCAGGAGCTGGGCGCTTCGGTAGATGCCCCCCTCGCCGTGCAGCTCGCGGTAGCTCCGGCCGGCCAGCCGGAGCTCGAACTCGTCCGCCCGCCATCCCACGAACGGAAGGTGCGTGTGGCAATCCACGAACCCCGGCGCAACGGTGCAGCCCCCGAACATCTGGGGATCCCTGTCGGGCAGCTCGTCGGCCGGCCCGACGAACGTGATCACGCCGTCCGCCCAGGCGACCCCGGCCTCCTGGATGACGGCCGGCGCGCCGAGGTCGGCGCCCCGCGACGGTGCGGTTCCCTTCCCCGTGACGAGGGACGTGGCGACGATCGCGCCGCTCGCGGTTTCGGGCATCGCGGCTATCGAAGAGGATGGGGGGGTGGCCGCGCAAGCGACCGCCTGTCCGGGCCCGCCGACCTCGCCCGTAGACTGCCCGCCGTGAGGGATCCCGGCGAGCTGCGATACCGGGCAATCCTCCGGATCCCCGAGGTCCGGGCCGCGGTCGTCGGCACGTTCGTGATCATGATGGGGTTCGGGATCGTCTCCCCGATCCTGCCCCTGTACGCGCGGTCCTTCGGCGTCAGCCTCAACGCGGTGGGCGTACTCATCGCGGCCTTCTCCCTCACCAGGCTCGTGATGGACCCGTTCACCGGCGTGATCATCGACCGCCTGGGGGAGCGGGCTGCGGTCGTCGTGGGCGCGGTGGTGGTCGGCGCCACGACCGCCCTGGCGGCCGTGGCGCCGACCTTCCCCTTGCTCGTCGTGTTCCGCGGCGCCGGCGGCGCCGGCTCCGCGGTGTTCTTCGCCGGCATGCTCTCGTTCGTGTTGCGCACGGTCCCCGGTGACCGGGTCGGCCGGGTCACGAGCGTCTGGTACGCATCGTTCAACGTCGGGATCATCGCCGGTCAGCCGTTCGGCGGCGTCCTCGCAGACTGGCTGGGCCCCGCCAGCACGCTGTGGGTCTACGCGGGGACGTGCTTCGTGGCGGCGGTGGTGTTCTGGCGAACCATCCCGACCGTTCGCCCCGACGAACGGCCGAAGGCTCGCCCCGCTGGCCTGCGACACTTGCGGTTCGATCGTCCGTTCGTCGCCGTGCTGCTGGCGAACGGAGCGTATGCGTGGATGATCGCCGGGGTGTACAGCACGCTGATCCCGCTGTTCGGCCACGAGCTCGTCGGCCTCTCGGCGGTCGGCATCGGGATCGGCCTGGCCATCGCGTCGGTCACGGAGTTCGCCGTGCTGTTCCCGGCGGGAGCGGCGACCGACCGGATCGGCCGCCGGGCCGTCATCGTGCCGTCCTACGCGCTCCTCGCGGCCTCCCTGGTCCTGTTTCCGTTGGCCTCCACGCCGGTGAGGTACATGGTGGGGCTCGGCATCTTCGGGCTGATCACGGGCTACTCGGGCGTGCCCCAGGCGGCGATGCTCTCCGACCTCACCACCGAGGACACGCAGCGAAGCGCCGTGGCCGCGTTCCGGTTCGTCGGGGACCTGGGGTTCGTGCTCGGTCCGCTCGTCGCCGGAGCGTCGGCGAACCGATTGGGGTACGGGCCGGCCTTCGCCATCGCTGCGCTCCCGGTTGTGGTCGCGTTGGCGTTGCTGCTGTCGATCCCCGAGACGCTCCGCACCCTTCCCAAGACGGGCGACGCCCCGGGCCTATGACGTGCCGGGGCGGGGACTCGGCGGCGTGAGGGTATCCGTGCAGATCGAGCTGGCCCTGCCTCCCGGGGAAATGTGGCGCCGCCTGCTGGCGTGGGAGGACCAGATCACGTGGATCGAGGACGCCGTCTCGGTACGGGTGCTGACGTCGCATCGCGGGGGCGTCGGCGTGATCGTCGCCGTGCGCACCCGGGTGCTGGGGGTACCGCTGCTCATCGACCGTCTGGAAGTCACGGTGTGGGATCCCCCCCGGCGGCTGGTGATGGCCCACTGGGGCCTGGTTCGGGGGGTCGGCGAATGGCTCCTCCAGCCGGTCGGAGGTGGTACCCGGTTCATCTGGACCGAGGACCTGGCCTTGCCGGTTCCGATCCTCGGTGAGCTCTTGCTGCTCATGTACCGGCCATTCATGCACCGGCTGATGCGCAGCTCGCTCTCGAACCTGAAGCGGATGGTTCACCAGCAAGCGTAGCCACACCTCGCGCGTAGACTCCACACGAACCATGTCGCGCCTCAACGAGCGCCTCGAGCGGGCCCTGGAACGCGAGGCGCCCTCCTGGGGCATCCGTCCCGTGCCGGCCGATCGTCGACGACTGTCCGGCCTCGACCTGGCGGTCCTGTGGGGTGACCTGTCGGTCGGGCTGCTCGTGATGGTCACCGGCGCACTCCTCGTCCCCGCGTTAGGGCTTCGAACCGCCCTCCTCGCGATCGTCGTCGGATCCGTGATCGGCTGCCTTCCGCTCGCGCTGGTCGGCCTGGCCGGCGAGCGGGAGGGCGTGCCATCGATGGTGCTGTTCCGTCCGGTCCTCGGGCTGCGCGGCTCGTTCCTGCCCTCGGCCCTCAACCTGCTCCAGCTGGTTGGGTGGACGGCGGTCGAGTTCTGGGCCATGGGGCAGGTTGCCAACGTGGCCTCCAAGCGCCTGTTCGGCTTTGACGCGTCCCACTTCTGGCTGGCGTCGGTTGCGCTCATCTGCAGCCTCCTGGCCGTCGGGGGACCCATCCTGGTCGTTCGGCGGTGGCTCGAGCGCTTCGGCATCTACCTGCTGATCGGCTCGGCCCTGTGGATCACCGCCAGGGTTCTGGGATCGGCGGACCTCGGCGCGATCTGGCGGACCCCCGGACGCGGAGGGCTGCCGTTCTGGCTCGCGGTCGACCTGGTCGTGGTGATGCCGATCTCCTGGCTCCCGCTCGTCGCCGATTACAACCGGTTCGCCCGGCCCGGTGGGGCCGGGTTCGCCGGCACGTACTGGGGCTACCTGGCCGGGAACGTGTGGTTCTATGCCCTCGGTGCGCTCCTGGTGCTCGTGGCAGGGGCGGGTGCCGACGTGTTCGGGATCGGGACGGCCATCGCGATCAGCGCCGGCGGCGGAGTCGTCCTCATCGCGCTCCTCGTCGGGGAGAGCGACAACGCGTTCGCGGATATCTACTCCGCGGCGGTCTCGACGCAGAACGTGATGCCGAACCTCCCGCAGCGCGCGCTGATCGCCGCGGTGGGGGCAACGGGGTTCCTTCTCGCCCTGGCGTTCTCGATGGACCGCTACGAGCTGTTCCTGTTGCTGATCGGGTCGGTGTTCGTGCCGCTGGCGGCGGTGTTCATGGCCGACTACTTCGTGCATCACCGTGGGCAGTACGGGGAGGGCGCGCTGTTCTCACCGACCGGGGTGAACGTGCGGGCCCTCGTGCCGTGGGCCGTCGGGTTCCTGCTGTACCACTGGAGCGCGCCGACCGGGCCGGTCGGGTGGATCGAGGCCATGCGGACGCTCTTCCACGCCTGGCTGCACCTGCCGTTCCCCCTGTTCGACTCGGCCCTGGGGGCGAGCATCCCTAGTTTCGCCGCGGCCTTCGCCCTCTCGTTCGTCGTCCTGCGGAAAACGGGCCGTGACGGCGGTCCTACTCGTACACGGCCCGAGGTGTCGGCGGGGGGGCCGCGATCAGCACGATGACGGCCGGTTCCTCCGAAGCGTTCCTGATCGTGAGCTCGGATCCCGCGGGTATCAGGACGGTGCCCCACTGGCCCAGGCGCTTTCGCCCCTTGTCGACCTGGATGGCCACTCGACCGGCCACCACCGTGCAGATCGCGTCGGAGTCCGGGTCGGAGATGGGGCCGAGCCCCTGTGCCCCCTGGAGGCATACGACCTCCGACCATAGGTGGTCGGACTCGAAGAGTGGCTCGTGGCGGGGTCCGTGCTCGGAGAACCGGACGAGGTCGCGGAGGTCCTTCGCGTCCATCGGGTGCAAGCGTAGCCGGGCGCCGTTCCTGTCGCCCCCGGGACCGGGTGGATAGACTAGGCCGCCGACCTGCAGGAACGAAGGAGTCGCCGTGCCCACGTTCGTCTACTCCACCGACCCCCCGGCCTCCGTCCGAACCGACATCCTGGTCCTTCCGGTCTATGAGGGCCTGGAGGCCGGCCCCGGGGTGAAGGACGTGAAGGGAACCGATCTGCTGGCCCTGTACGCCGAGGCCAAGTTCAAGGGAAAGCGAGGCGAGCCTCTCCTCGTACCCAACACCGGCGGGCTGGGCGTCGCGGCCAGATCCGTGCTGCTCGTCGGGGTGGGGAAGCGGCGGGAGGTCACGACCGACTCCCTCCGCCGGGCGCTCGGACGGGTCGCGCCCCAGCTGGCCAAACGACGGACCGTGGCGACCACGTTCCCCCAGGTCGTGGGGCGGTCACCCGAGGACGCCGTGCAGGCGACGGTGGAGGGCCTGCTCCTCGGCTCCTACCGGTTCGACCGGTACAAGTCGGGCAAGGACGAGGACCAACCGGAGAAGCCGGCACTGCGCACCGTCACCGTCCTCGGGTCGCCCCGGTGGACGGGCCGGGCGGTGGTCCAGAACCTGGAGGAGTCGATCGCCCGAGGCGACATCGTGAGTGACGCCGTGGCCTGGGCCCGGGATCTGGTGAACACCCCTGCCGGTGACCTCACACCCGAGGTCCTGGCCGGATACGCGGTGGAGATGGCGAAAGAGGTGGGCCTGGAGTCCAAGGTCTGGACCGAGCCCGAGCTCCGGCGGGGAAAGTTCGGCGGCATCCTCGGGGTGGGGCAGGGGAGCGCGAACCCGCCCCGCATGATCGAGCTCAAGTACCGGGGAGGTCCGAGCAGTCAGGCTCCCATCGCGCTTTCCGGTAAGGGCATCACCTTCGATTCCGGCGGGCTGTCGATCAAGGACGCCTCGCAGATGGAGTGGATGAAGGCCGACATGGCCGGGGCGGCCTCCATCCTCGCGGCCATGAAGGCCATCGCTCGGCTGAAGCCGAGCGTGAACGTGATCGCGGCGATCCCGTCGTCGGAGAACATGCCGAGCGGGTCGGCCATCCGCCCGGGCGACGTGCTGACGCACCGCGGCGGCAAGACCTCCGAGGTGGTGAACACCGACGCCGAGGGGCGACTGGTCCTGGCCGATGCCCTGGCCTACCTGGCCGAACGCAAGCCGCGGGTCATCATCGATACGGCCACCCTCACCGGCGCGTGCATGGTGGCCCTGGGGCGCGACATCTACGGCGTGTTCGGGAACGACAGGGGCCTCGTCCGGGACATCCTGGCCGCGGGAGAGGCGGTGGGAGAGCCCGGGTGGGAGCTCCCCCTGTACCGGGACTACCGTCGACTCATCAGGTCTCACGTCGCCGACGTCCGCAACGCGGGGAAGGACCGGTGGGGCGGGGCCATCACCGCGGCGCTGTTCCTCGCCGAGTTCGTGGGAGACATCCCATGGGCCCACCTGGACGTCGCGGGACCCGCGTTCTCGGAGAGGGCCGGCGACTACTGGCCGAACGGCGCGACCGGCGTGCCGGCTCGCACGCTGGTGCAGTACGTGCTGGCGAAGGCCAAGCGACCGGCCCGACGCCCGGGCTAGGGCTTGGCCCCCACCGCGAGCCAGACGTCGCGGAAGTCGTTGACGGGATCGGAAAACCGAGCTGCGAACACGCGCTGGGCGTTGCGGCTGAAGGATTCCCATCTCTCCGGGCCGAGCATCGATCGGAGGAATCGCCCGGTCGACCACGTGCCCAGCCCGTCGACGTAGTCGCGGAGCGGATAGGCGAATCGGTACTCGCGGCGCTCGGTTCGGACGTGCTTGAGCCCGGCGTCGAGCAGCGTCTCCTCGATGGCCATCCGGTCGGCGAACCGGTCGGCCCAGGGGAGCGCCTGGGTCCGGACATCCAGGAGCATCTGCTGGCCGACGGCACCCTCCACGAGCTCGAGCCATGTCTTCTGGAGCTCGTCGCGGTCGCCGTCGGCCCACGACGACAGTGCCAGCCGTCCACCCGGCTTCAGCACTCGGATCATGTCGTACAGCGCCGTCTGATACTTCGTGAAGTGCGAGACGACGAAGTTCGCGGTGACGGCGTCGAACGTCGCGTCCCGGAAGGGGAGGTCGATGGCCTCCGCGGCGGCCAGGCGAAGCGAGGGTCGGGACCGTGCCGCCTGCGCCAGCATCCCCAGCGACACGTCGACCCCGACCGGCACTCCCTCGGGCCCAAGGAGCGAGGCGGCCGCGGAGGCAGCGACGCCCGTCCCCGTGCCGACGTCCAGGACCCGCCCGCCGTGCGGCGGTTGGGCCAGTGCGACCAGGTCGCCGGCCGGCTGAGCCAACCGGGGCGCGTTGATGCGCTCGTAGGTCTCGGCGATGCCATCGTAGGAACGCCAGTCGTCCATCCGCGAAACAGCCTAGCCGGTGTCCGTGCATTCGCCCGACCGGCGTCGATGGGCGGGCAGTCGGGTTAGCGTGGGAGCATCGGCGGATCAAGCCCGCGCCGCGGGTAGGCTGGTGCGCGGCATGAGCGGCCGCGCTTGAGCGGACCCGCGGGCGTCACGGCGCTGGTCCTGGGGGAGCTCACGGCCGGCGGGGTGGCGCTCCTGTTCCTGACCCCACTGTGGCACGAGGTGAAGCCGGGATTCTTCAAGCTCACCGGGTGCGTCATCCTCGTCGTCGCAGTCGGCGCGTGGGGGTCGGCGGGCGCCGGCCTGGTGGAGGGAAGCCAGGCGGGACAGTGGTCGGAGCGCCTGGCGGGCGCGCTGGCGGCGGTGACCCTGGTCTGGGTGACGCTGCTGTTCGTCCGTCGACCGGGCCCGGCGCGAGCCGTGGGGGTGGCCTCGGTGCCCTTATCGATGGCCATGCTGGTGGCCATGGCAGGGACGGCCGACGAGTCCCCGGTCGTCTCCTTTCTCCAGTTGCTGGCCGGGGCGGCGTTCCTCGGGGCAGTCGTGGACGGGCTCCTGCTCGGGCACTGGTACCTCACCGACCGCGGGTTGTCGAGGGGACCCATCAACCGTTCCACGTCGTTCCTGATCGTCGCGGTGCTCCTGGAGGCGGCGGCCGTCGTCGCCGGGGGATTCGGTCCCACCAGAGCGACGTCGAACTTCAACCCGCTGCTCACCTCCGCCGGCCTCGCGTCGTGGATCGCGCTGGGGATGGTCGGGGCCACCGCCCTCATCGCCATCGTGATCCGTGCCGCGCTCAAGGGGCCCCGGGCCTCGGCGGTGCAGGCCGCCACGGGCTTCTTCTACCTCGCCGTCATCACCGCGTTGACCGCGGAGTTCGCGGCGAAGGTCCGGTTCTTCCGATAGCCATGGTCGCAGTGGTGATGATCGCCGGCGCGTTCATCGAGTTCGCCGCATGGTGGGCCGTCTCCCGGAGGGGGATCAGCATCTGGGTGGCCATGGGGATCGCCCTTCCTGCCTTGGGAGTCGCGGCCATTGCCGTCGCAGAGCCCTCGCTCTCGCCGGCGGTGAACGGGGCCACCGCCGCCGCCGCGGGAGCTGCGGCGGGCCTCGTCCTCTACCTGGCGACGCGGGTGTTCGTCGCGGCTGTTCGGCCGTGGCGGACCTTCCAGCGGCATTCGGTCGAGCTCTACGCTCGCCAGGCGGGGCTGCCGCTCGTCGCAGCGATCGTGCTCGCCGCGGCGGTGATGGCTCCGGGCGAGGAGCTCTTCTGGCGCGGCCTGTTCCAGGCCAAGCTGAGCGTCGTCCTCGACGGCCGGACGGCGGGAGCGGCGATCGCGTGGGCCGCCTTCGTGGCGGTCAACCTGCCCAGCCGCAACCTGGCCATCATCGCCGGCGGGGTGGTGGGGGGAGCCGTGTGGTCCGCGCTTTCCTGGTGGACCGGGGGTGCGTTGGCCAGCATCGTGTGCCACGCCCTGTGGACCGCCCTGATGCTGGGGTTTCCCGTGGTCCGCATCCCGGTCGGTGGGCGGGCGTGACCGACGGGCTCCCGGCGGAGTTCCAACGGATCCTGGAGCGCGGGGCATTCTGCTCCATCGCCGCGGAGACAAGGCGAGGACCTCACGTCACGCCGCTCGTGTTCGCGTGGTCCGACAGCCGAGTGTGGCTGACCACGTCCCGCGGATCGGTCAAAGCCCGGGCGTGGCGAGCGGACCCGAGGGTGGCGGGGTTGGTGCAGGACGGGGCGCGGGCGGTCGCGTTCACCGGCCGGGCCGCGGCGCATGACGTGCTCGACCCGTCCACCTGGATCCGGACGGCCGTTCGGATGCCCGCGGTGACCGCGGCCTCCGTCAGGTTCACCGCCAAGAACGCCAGGTTCTTCGCCGGGTATGCGGTGGATGCACGGCGCGTCCCGTTGGCGTGGACCCCTCCCGGGCGAGTGTTCGTGGAGATCGTCCTGGAACGGGCCGCGCTTCTCGACGCCGGCGAGGTGCGTGCGCTGTGGGGAGCGTGGGACGCCTCCCATCACACGGCCGACACCTTTCGGGCGCGGCGGGGCGGGACCGACGCGTTCGCCGCTCTCCCGGCCGCCGTCCGAAGCGGCCTCGGCGGGAGCGGTCCGGCAGCCCTCGGCATCGCCGGGTCCCGAAGCTCGGTCGTGCTGCCTGCCCGGTGGGCCGAGGAGGGGCCGGACCTGTATGCGGCGATGCCCCAGGGCTCCCTCGCGATCGCCGGCGCGAGCGAGCCCACGTTCCCAGTCGCCCTCGCCGTGGACAGGGCTTCGGGGTGGCGAGCCCGTGAGATGGTTGGGGCCATGGCCCAGGGGGTTGGCCAGGTGTTCCTGCTCGATCGGCTCCGGGCCGGGGGGAGATCTGCCGAAGAGAAGGTTCGACGAACCGGTACGGACCCACAGGGCGCCGCGCTGGTCAGGATCCGTCCGGGGAGGCTCGTGTGGTGGCGCGGTTGGTCCAGCGGGAGCGTGACGATCGGATGACGGTGGTCCAGACGTCG
>DATDKZ010000225.1:0-2021 GCA_036519575.1 Actinomycetota bacterium
GAATCCGAGACAGCGAGGAGACTGAGCAACGTGGCGACCGCGACCTCCACCGTCATCAAGCCCGACCACGGGGCCTCCCGGAAGCACTTCATCTTCACCGAGGAGCACGAGGAGCTCCGGGAGTCGATGCGCTCCTGGGTGCTGAAGGAGCTCACCCCGCACCGCTTTGAGTACGAGGAGAACCTCTGGCCGGACTCCGTTCTGAAGCGCGCGGGCGAGCTCGGCTTCATCGGCCTCTGTTACCCGGAGGAGTACGGCGGCCAGGGGGGCGACTACTTCTACTCACTGGTGCGCGCCGACTGCATGAGCTACTCGGGCTGCGGGGGACTCAACATGGGCATGGCGGTCCACACCGACATGGCGACGCCGCCCATCCACCTGCTGGGTACCGAGGACCAGAAGCAGCGCTACCTCGTTCCCTCCATCAAGGGTGAGCTGATCAGCTCCCTGGGGATCACCGAGCCGGGCGCCGGCTCCGACGTCGCCGGGATCCGGACCACGGCCAAGCGGGATGGCGACGAGTGGGTGATCAACGGCTCCAAGACGTTCATCACCAATGGCCTGCGAGCGAACTACATCGTGCTGGTCGCGAAGACGGACCCGGATGCGGGCCACGACGGGATCACCCTGTTCATCGTCGATATCCGAGATACCGACGGCAACGAGGTCGAGGGGTTCAGCGTCTCCCGCAAGCTCGAGAAGATGGGGATGCACGCCTCCGACACGGGGGAGCTCTCCTTCCAGGACGTCCGCGTCCCCGCGGAAAACCTCCTCGGCCAGGAGGGCAAGGGCTTCTACCACATCTCCTGGGAGCTCCAGGGAGAGCGTCTGGTCGCAGCGATCGGCTGCGTCTCCGGCGCCGAGCGAGTCTTCGACCGCACGCTGGAATATGCCAAGGAGCGCGAGGCCTTCGGCCGGCCGATCGGGCGCTTCCAGGCGATCCGGCACAAGTTCGCCGAGATGTCGGTGAAGATCGAGGCCGCGAAGCAGATGGTCTATGCGACCGCCTGGCGCTTCGGGAACGGCGAGTACCCCGTCCGCGAGATCACCCAGGCCAAGCTCTACGCCTCACGTGTGATCGAGGAGGTCTGCAACGACGCGATCCAGATCCACGGCGGCTACGGCTACATGAAGGAGTACGAGGTCGAGCGCGCCTACCGCGACGCCCGCCTGAACCGCATCGGCGCCGGCACCGACGAGATCATGCTCGAGGTGATCGGCCGCAGCTACGGGCTGTAGGCCACCGTTATTGGGGTTGGCGCGTCGACACCCTGTGGAGCGCCTCGAGAGTCCCCCGCCTAGACCTTCGCCTGAACCGGCCCTGGAGTAACGCCCTCGTAGCCGAACGGGGAGAGGTCCATGATCTGTCGCACCTCGATGGCGCTGCCCGACCGCAGCGGCACCTTCCAGGCCCAGCCGATCGCCTCATTCAACCTCACGGCGAACGGCGGGCGAGATCGACAGGCGGATATAAAGGCCTGGGATGAGCAACCTCGATCACATCCGCTCGTACTACGAGGCGCTGAATACGGGGGACGCCGAGCTGGTCGCGTCCCACTTCACAGACGACGCCGTTCACTACTACACGCGGCTCGGGCCACACGAGGGCGCGGAGCGCATCGGGCAGAACGCAAAGCTCGGCGTCGGAATGATCGACGGCCAATGGTTCATCGAGCACGGGATCGAGCAGGGTGACGAGGCCGTGATCGAGTGGACGATGACCTGGAGGGATCCGGAGTCCGGGGACAAGCGACTGGACCGCGGGACCGAGTGGTTCCGGATGCGCAACGGCAAGATCGACGAGGTCCGCGCCTATCACCACGGCGGAAAGAAGAACCCGCAGGGCGACCTGCTCGGCTTCGACCACGAGGGACGCGGCTACACGATGCTCGAGGACTGGAAGCCGCCGCCCGACAACCCGAAGCAAAAGACGGCGGAGAGTGAGTCGGAGGGGGTGGCGGGCTGACCGTCATCAAGGACAGCGGTCAGCGGTCTCCGCTTCCGCCCTTCGGCGAGGAGCA
>DATDKZ010000226.1:0-11085 GCA_036519575.1 Actinomycetota bacterium
CGAAGGCCTCCTCCTCGTCGGCCACGACGCCGGCCTCGACCAGCGCCTGAGCAACGTGAGGTCGAACGATGTTGCCGCTGCCGGCGATCTCGCGGACCCGGTCGAACGAGATCGGGTACCCGAGCGACCGGAGCTTCTCCACCATGACCTCTCCCCGAAGGAACCGTTCGGAGCGCAGCCGTACGAGCTCCGACTGGAACCCCTCATCCTCCCGATCCATCCAGTAACACAGGACGTGGACGCTCATGCCCTGGTGCTCGGCCGAGAGCTCCACGCCCGGAACGATCTCGACGCCGAGATCGTGTCCGGCCCCGATTGCCTCCTCGAGCCCGTCGGTCGTGTCGTGGTCGGTGATGGCCACGACCTCCAGGCCGCGCCGGGATGCCAGCCTGACCAACTCCGGCGGCGTGAACGTCCCATCGGATCGGTTCGTATGGGTGTGGAGGTCGATCCGGCCCATGGACGGGCCATGGTGTCACAGGGAATGCGGCCCCGTCTCCGGCAGAGGGGTTAGCGGGCCCGGACCGACAACCGGCCCGCGCCCATCTCCCTGGACAGGCTCCGACCGGTCTCCCGTACCGCCGCGACCACGTGGGGCGAGGGGCCGTCGCTCAGCAACCTCTCGACCGGGCCGGCCACGCCGATCGCGCCCACGGGCGTGCCCCCGTGATCGAACACCGTCGCGGCGATCTCCGCCTCTCCGACGATGGCCTCCTGGTCCTCCAACGCGACGCCCCGTCTGGCCACTTGATCGAGCTCACGGTCCAGGGCCGTTGGATCGCACACCGTCTTACCGGTCAGACGGGCAAGGTCCCCGTCCAGGAGCTCACCCCGCTGGTCGGCCTCGAGGTACGCCACCATGGCCTTGCCCAGCGCACAGGCGTGCCACGGGATCGACGCCCCCACCTCCAAGATCTGCACCGAGTTGTCCGGCCGGAACACGTGATGGACGATCAGCACCCGCCGGCCGTTCAGGACGCCCACCCGGACCGCTTCCCCTACCCGGCTGGCCAGCGTCTCGGCCCACAGGAGCGAGCGAGCCCGGAGCTCGTGGTTGTCCAGGAATGCGTTGCCGAGCTGGAGCATGGCCGGCCCCAGGCGATACTTCCCCGCCTCCTCGTCCCGCTCCACGAGCTGCTCCGCTTCCAGGGCTCGCAGCAGCCCGAAGACGGTGGCTTTGGCAAGGCCAAGGCGCTCGCCGAGCTCCGTCACGCCCATGCGGGGCGACGAGCCCAGTTCTTTCAGGATCAGTGCTGCGCGACGGACCGACTGGATCACGGTCGCTCCGCTGCCGGGCCGTTTGGCCCCCCCGCCGCCCGCTCCAGAGCGGAGAACAGCAGCGCCGACGATGTGGCACCGGGATCCTGGTGCCCCATGCTCCGGGGCCCCAGGTAGGATGCCCGACCCTTCCGAGCCTGGAGGGGCACGGTGGCCCGCATGCCCTCCTCGGCGGCTTCCCGGGCCCTGGTGGCGGAGGCCGGCAGGTCCTTCCCGGCACGAAGCCCCCGCTCGAAGGCCGCCAGGGCGGGGACGAAGGCGTCGACGATGGTCTTGTCGCCCACCGCGGCCGCCCCCAACTTCTGGATGGCATCGAGGCCGGCTCGAAGCGCCACCAACAGGTCCTCCGGACCGAACTCCGCTTTCGACCCGAGCGCCTGACCCAGATCTCGAAACCCGCTCCCGTACAGGGGGCCGGCGGCGCCGCCGACCGTGAACATGAGCGCAGTCCCCACCGCCTTCAGGATGTCCCCGGGCGTCTCCCCTGCCATCCCCTCGAGTTTGGCCACAGCGGCCGTGAGGCCCCGGTCGAGGTTGATCCCGTGGTCCGCGTCGCCGATCGCCGCGTCGAGCTGAGTCAGGTAGTCGCGCTGGTCCCGGACCAGGAAGGCAAGCTCGTTCACCCACTGGAGGACGAACGCCGCATCCAAGGGGGCCACGCCGATCCTCGCGGCCGTCACCGTTCCCCGAGCGGACCGTCGCTCCCGCATCTCTTCACGTTCCGCTTCTCCGGGGCTGCCTGTCAAGCGCGTGCTCGGCGGCCGTACGGGACGTCGGTGGGCAGGCTCGTCGTTCGACGATACCGAACACCGTCTTGAACGGAACCGATTTGACATATCAGGCCGAACGATCTTGGCTTGCTGTGGACAAAGCGGCCACCCGTGATCCATTGGCGGGGGAAGGAGGTGCGCTTGGTGTTGCTCGCCCGGGCCGAGGGGGACCGGGCTGCTTGCCCTGTCGACTCGAGAAGGGGGTGGTCATGAACAACTTCACTGCGGAGGCGATCGGAACCGGACTGCTGATCCTGTTCGGCGACGGCGTCGTCGCCGGTGTGGTGTTGAACAAGACCAAGTCGCAGAACTCGGGATGGATCGTCATCACCTTTGGGTGGGGCCTGGCGGTGGCCGTAGCCGTGTACGCCGTTGGACGGTTCAGCGGCGCCCAGATCAACCCGGCGGTCACGCTCGGGCTCGCTGCGACCGACCAGGGTATGGCGTGGAAGGACGTGCCGACGTACATCGCCGGGCAGTACACGGGCGCGATCATCGGCGCGGTGCTGGTGTACCTGGCGTACTACCCGCACTGGGCACCGACGGAGGACCCGGGGATCAAGCTTGCGGTGTTCTGCACCGGGCCGGCCATCCGCAACTACGTGGCCAACTTCATCACGGAGGTCATCGGGACGTTCGCCCTACTGCTCGGCGTGCTCGCCATCACGGCGAACGAGCTGACGGTCGGGTTCGCGCCACTGTTGATCGGCCTGCTGGTGCTCGGGATCGGCCTGTCGCTCGGCGGCCCGACGGGGTACGCCATCAACCCGGCAAGGGACCTCGGTCCGAGGATCGCGCACTTCTTCCTGCCGATCCCGGGTAAGCGAGACTCCGACTGGTCCTACGCGTGGATCCCGGTGGTGGCTCCGATCGTCGGCGGCATCCTCGGGGCGTGGTTCTACAAGGCGATGTTCACGTAGAGGAAGCGGCCAGCCGGACGCGGGGAAGGAGCCCATGTGAAGAAGCTGATCAACAAGCCGGAGGACGTCGTCACCGAGGCGCTCCAGGGCATCGCGGCGGCACATCCAGACCTCCTGCGGGTCCACACCAACCCGAACTACATCGTTCGGGCCGATGCCCCCGTGCAGGGGAAGGCGGCCCTGGTCTCGGGGGGCGGATCCGGCCACGAACCCATGCATGGTGGTTTCGTGGGGATGGGCATGCTGGACGGCGCATGCCCGGGCGAGGTGTTCACCTCCCCGACCCCCGACCAGATGCTGGAAGCGACGAAGGCAGTCAACGGCGGTGCGGGCGTCGTCCACATCGTGAAGAACTACACGGGCGACGTCATGAACTTCGACATGGCGGCCGAGATGGCCCGGGGCGAGGGCATCGAGGTCGAATCGGTCCTGGTCGACGACGACGTGGCGGTGCAGGACAGCCTGTACACCGCCGGTCGTCGAGGGGTCGGCACGACCGTGCTCATGGAGAAGATCGCCGGAGCGGCGGCAGAGGAACGTCGCGCGCTGAAGGAGGTCGCGGAGATCGCACGGCACGTGAACGCGAACGGGCGGAGCATGGGGATGGCCCTGACCTCGTGCACGGTGCCGGCGGCCGGCAAGCCCACCTTCGAGATCGGCGACGACGAGATGGAGATCGGCATCGGGATCCACGGCGAGCCCGGCCGGCAGCGGATGAAGCTCAAGCCGGTCAGCGAGATCGTGGAGATGATGGCGGTCGCCGTCGTGGAGGACATCCCGTACGAGAAGGGGGATGAAGTCCTGGCGTTCGTGAACGGCATGGGCGGGACGCCCCTCATCGAGCTCTACGTCGTGTACAACGAGGTGAACAAGTTCCTGGCGGGACGAGGCATCAAGATCACCAGGAACCTGATCGGCTCGTACATCACGTCGCTCGAGATGGCGGGGTTCTCCATCACGCTGCTCAAGCTGGACGACGAGCTCATGAAGCTGTGGGACGCGCCGGTCAAGACTCCGGGGTTGCGCTGGGGCGTCTGAGCATCCCACGAGGCGGCCGCCCGGAGTGCCGGCGAGCGAGGAAGGAGGGTCGGTGAGCGTCCCGTACGACCAGGTGGTCCAGTTCGTCCGGACGTTCGCCAAGGTGGTGTCGGAGAACCGGGAGTACCTGACCAGCCTGGACTCCGCCATCGGCGACGCGGACCACGGGATCAACATGGATCGCGGGATGAGCGCCGCCCTCACCAAGCTCGACGACGTGCCGGAGGGAGACGTCGGCAATCTGTTCAAGACGGTGGGGATGACCCTCGTCTCCACCGTCGGGGGAGCCGGCGGACCCCTGTACGGCACGCTGTTCATGCAGATGGGCGTGGCCGTGGCCGGCAAGCCCGAGCTCTCCTCGCAGGACTGGGCCGAGGCCCTCACGAAAGGGCTGGAGGGCGTGATCATGCGGGGGAAGGCCGAGCTCGGTGACAAGACGATGGTCGACGCGCTGACGCCGGCGCGCGACGCATTGAAGGAGGCACTCGTTCAGGGGGCCTCCTTCGGCGACGCGCTCCGGCGCTCGGCCGCCGCGGCCGAGGAAGGGATGAAGGGCACGATCCCCCTGGTGGCCCGGAAGGGTCGGGCCAGCTACCTCGGCGAGCGGAGCGCCGGCCATCAGGATCCCGGGGCCACGTCGACCTTTCTGCTGCTGAAGACGGCCGCCGACACGTGGGCCGACGCGGACCCCTAAGAGGAGAAGACGAGGAAGAGGAGGCGCCATGGCGGAGTATGTGGGAGCGCTGGATCAGGGCACGACCAGCACGCGGTTCATGATCTTCGACCACAGCGGCAAGGTGATCGGGATCGATCAGAAGGAGCACGAGCAGATCTATCCGAAGCCCGGGTTGGTCGAGCACGACCCGATGGAGATCTGGCAGCGCTCCGAGGATGTGATTACCGGCGGCCTGAAGAAGGCCAAGATCCAGGCGAGCGACCTCGCGGCGGTGGGCATCACGAACCAGCGCGAGACCACGGTGGTTTGGGAGAAGTCCTCGGGCAAGCCGGTCTACAACGCGATCGTGTGGCAGGACACCCGAACCGACAAGATCTGCAACGAGCTGGCAAAGGATGGCGGCCAGGATCGGTTCCGCTCGAAGGTCGGGCTACCGCTGGCCACGTACTTCTCGGGACCGAAGATCAAGTGGATCCTCGACAACGTCGACGGCGTGCGCGAGCGCGCCCAGCGGGGCGAGGTCCTGTTCGGAAACATCGACAGCTGGTGCATCCGGAATCTCACCGGCGGCCCGGAGGGCGGGGCGCACGTCACCGACGTGTCCAACGCCAGCCGGACCATGCTCATGAACCTGGAGACCCTCGATTGGGACGACGAGATCCTGGGCATCATGGGCATCCCCCGGGCCATGCTTCCCCAGATCAAGGCCTCGAGCGAGGTCTACGGCCAGGCCAAGGGCGCGCTGGCGGGGATCCCGGTGGCCGGCGATCTCGGCGACCAGCAGGCGGCGGTGTTCGGCCAGACCGCCTTCGACGTCGGCGATGCGAAGAACACTTACGGGACGGGGAACTTCCTGCTTCTGAACACGGGGACGACGCCCGTCCAGTCCAAGAGCGGCCTACTGACGACGCTCGGGTACAAGATCGGCAGCCAACCCGCCGTGTACTGCCTGGAAGGCGCCATCGCCATCACCGGCGCCCTCGTGCAGTGGCTGCGGGACAACCTGGGGATGATCAAGACCTCGCCCGAGGTGGAGGATCTCGCCAAGACGGTGGAGGACAACGGCGGGGTTTACTTCGTACCGGCCTTCTCCGGGTTATTCGCCCCGTACTGGAGGAGCGACGCACGCGGCGCCATCGTGGGGCTCACCCGGTACGTCACCAAGGGCCACATCGCTCGGGCGGCCCTGGAGGCCACGGCATGGCAGACCCGCGAGGTGGTGGATGCCATGAACGCGGACTCAGGCGTCGCGCTGAAGGAGCTGAAAGTCGACGGCGGCATGGTGTACAACGACCTGCTGATGCAGTTCCAGGCTGACGTCCTCGGCGTTCCGGTGATCCGGCCGACCGTGGCAGAGACCACGTCGCTCGGCGCGGCTTACGCTGCGGGCCTGGCGGTCGGGTTCTGGAAGGAGGTCAACGACCTCCGGGCCAACTGGGGCAAGGACAAGGACTGGAGCCCCAAGATGGACAAGGCCGAGGTCGATCAGGAGTACAAGCAGTGGAAGAAGGCCGTCACCCGTACGTTCGACTGGGTGGAGGAGTAGAAGGGGCCGCGGAACGAAGACGGGGCCCAGCCAGACCCAGGTCCCGGGCAGCCCCCGAGGGCATCCCCTTCCGAAAGGAGGGAGCGATGAAGGACGACCAAGAGGGCGACTTCGCGGCCGGCCAGGAGACCGAGCACCCCGAGGAGCACGGCAAGGGCGATTTCGCCGAGGGCCAGGAGAAGGAGCACGAGGAGCACAAGGAAGGCGATTTCGCCGAGGGCCAGGAGAAGGAACACGAGGAGCACCGCAAGGGCTCCTTCGATGAGGGCCAGGCCTAGCTCGTGACGAGGGGGGCGCGGGGTGCGGTGGCCGAGCCGCCGCACCCCGCTCCCCGTATATCCGCCCCGTAGGAGAATCGACGGGATGGCCACGCTTTCGACCGACGTGCTCGTCATCGGGGGTGGCTCGACCGGCGTCGGCGTGGCCAGGGATGCCGCGATGCGCGGGTTCTCCACCGTCCTGGTGGATCGAGGCGACCTGGCCACCGGGACCACCGGACGGTTCCACGGGCTCCTCCACTCCGGCGGCCGGTACGTGGTGAAGGACCCCAAGGCCGCCGAGGAGTGCATCCACGAGAACCGGATCCTCCGGCGGATCGCCACCGACTGCATCGAGGACACCGGCGGGCTGTTCGTGACGACGCCCATCGACACGCCGGACTACGCCGACCGGTTCGTTGAGGGGTGCCGGGCCGCCAGCATCCCGGTGGAGGAGATCCCCGTCGCCGAGGCCCTCCGCCGCGAGCCAAGGATGAACCCCTTGATCTCCCGGGCCTTCACCGTTCCCGACGCCAGCGTGGACTCGTGGAAGACCGTGTGGGCCTGCGTCCGGTCGGCCCAGGCGTACGGGGGCCGCATCCTCCCCTACCACGAGGTGCTGGACCTGACGGTTGAGGGCGGGGCGGTGCGGGGGGCCTTGGTAAGAGACCGCCGGGGCGGTGAGGATGTGCGTATCGACGCCGACTACGTGGTGAACGCCTCGGGGGCGTGGGCAGGGCGGATCGCGGCCATGGCGGGCTGCGAGGTCACCGTGCTCCCGGGCAAGGGCATCATGATCGCCATGAACCACCGGCTGGTGAACACGGTGGTCAACCGGTGCGAGATGCCGGCCGACGGCGACATCATCGTTCCGATCCGCACCGTTTCGGTGATCGGGACGACGGATCAGAAGGTGGCCGACCCCGACGACTGGCAGATCAACCGGGACGAGGTCCAGAAGATGATGGATGCGGGCGAGAACCTGGTCCCGGGGTTCCGCCGGGCCCGAGCGCTCCGGGTATGGGGCGGGGTCCGGCCCCTGTACCAGGACAGGCCCGAGGGAGCCGACACGCGCGACGTCACTCGGGCCCACACGCTGCTGAACCACCGGCAGCGAGACGGCGTGGAGCGGTTCCTCACGATCACCGGCGGGAAGTTCTGCACGTTCCGGCTGATGGCCGAGGATACCGTCGACGCCCTGTGCGCGGAGGTCGGCGTTGACCAGCCGTGCCGCACCGCGGACGAACCCCTGCCCGATTCCGAGCAGGGTCGGTACTACTGGCTCGGCTCGCGGGTGGAGCGCCGGGAGACCACCCTTCACGAGGACCAGCTGATCTGCGAATGCGAGCTCGTTCCCCGCCGTCGCCTCGAGGCGGCCATGGTGCGCCGCGAGACGATCGACCTCGACGACATCCGCCGGACGATCCGGCTGGGGATGGGACCCTGCCAGGGCGGTTTCTGCATCTACCGGGCCACCGGGATCCTGCACCAGGTGGAGAAGATGGCCGGGGAGGCCGCCAACCGCTCCCTGCTCGACTTCGTCCAGGAACGGTGGAAAGGGGTCCAGCCGATCCTGCACGGCGACCAGCTCCGCCAGGCCAGGCTGGACGACTGGATCTTCCAAGGGATCCTCGACGTCGCTCACCTCCCGGGTGCCTGGGTGGGCGCCGCATGAATCGAGACGTCGTGGTGGTCGGGGCGGGACTTGCCGGGCTGACCGCGGGCGTCCGCCTGGCCCAGGCTGGCCTTCGAACCACCGTGGTGGCGAAGGGACCGGGCGCCACGCATCTGGCTCCCCCGACGATCGACGTGCTGGGCTACGCCCCCGACCTGGTGGAACGCCCATCCGCCGCGCTCGACTCCTTCGTGGCCGAGCGACCAGACCATCCCTACGCACGGCTGCCGGCCGCCACGGTGTCGGCAAGCGTCGACTGGCTCCGAGCACTCGTGCCGTCGCTCGCCTACGTCGGGACCATCGAGGAAAACCTCCTGCTTCCCACCGCCGTCGGGGTGCCCAAGCCATCGGCGGTCGTCCCGGAGGCCATGGCCGCCGGGGACCTGCGGTCGGGGGGCCGGTTCGCCTTCGCCGGCCTTCGGGCCTTGAAGGACTTCTATCCCCGGCTCCTGGCCGAGAACCTGTCTCAGGCCAAGCTCCCGACCGGCGTGACCGTGGACGCCCGGGCCGTGCAGCTCACCGATCCCGGCGCCGAAGCCGACGTGAGCTCGGTCGGCTACGCGCGGATGTTCGAGGACCGGGAGTTCCGGTCGGTGGTCGCGGCCGAGCTTCTTCCCAGGCTCGAGCCCGGCGAGTCGGTGGGGTTCCCGTCGGTGCTCGGCCTCCACGAGCACCGAACGACCTGGCTCGATCTACAGGATCGCCTGGGACGGCCGGTGTTCGAGGTGCCGACGCTGCCGCCCTCGGTGGCCGGCATCCGGCTGTTCCACGCGTTGCGCGACGCGTTCGTCCACGCGGGAGGCCGGCTCCTGATGGGTTCGACGGCCACGGGCGCGCAGACGAAGGACGATGTGGTGACCCACGTGGTCATCCAGTCGGCGGCGGCCCGCCCAACGCCCATCGAGGCCAGGTGGTTCGTGCTGGCGACCGGTGGGTTCGCCGAGGGCGCCCTGTTCCTCGACTCCTACGGCGAGGTCCACGAATCGGTGTTCGGGTTGGCGGTGTCGGGAGTCCCCCCCGCCGGGGAGCCTCGGTTCGTCTCGCGATATTTCGACGACCAGCCCCTGGCCCGGGCGGGGATCTCGGTGGACGAGCGCCTTCGGCCGCTCGACCTCGAGCGAAGCGTGGCGTTTCGCAATCTCTTCGCCGCCGGCGCCGCTCTCGGGGGCGCCGAGCCGTGGAAGGAGCTGTCCGGCAACGGCCTGGCCCTGGCATCGGGGTTCGCCGTCGCATCCGCGATCGTGGAGGGGACGTCCTGATGGACACGATGGAGTGGGTCCGGGGGTCGCTGGACCATTGCGTGAAGTGCACGATCTGCGAAACGTTCTGCCCGGTGTCGAACGTCACGCCGCTCTTCCCCGGGCCGAAGTACGTCGGGCCGCAGCTCGAGCGGTTCCGCACCGACGACGGCTCGCCCGACGCGTCCCTCGACTACTGCTCCGGATGTGGGATCTGCACCACGGTGTGTCCCCAGGGCGTGAAGATCGCCGAGATCAACTCCCAGGCTCGGGCGAAGATGAAGGCCCAGCGCGGGATCCCCCTTCGGGACCGGATCATCGCCCGGCCGAACGCCATGGGCAGGGTGGGAACGCCGCTCGCCCCCATGGCCAACTTCTTCCTCAAGAACCGCGCGTTCCGGTGGCTGCTGGAGCGAACCCTCAGGGTCCACCGGAAGGCGCCCATGCCGCTGTTCGCCAGCCGGACGTTCCAGTCGTGGGCCCGCCGCCACCCCCCGCTCACTCGGGCCACCAAGGCCGTCGTGTACTTCCACGGATGCAGCGCGAACCACTTCGAGCCTCGGGTGGGGAAGATGGCCGTGGCCGTCCTGGAACACAACGGCTTCCGAGTGATCGTCCCCCGGCAGGACTGTTGCGGGCTGCCGCTGCAGTCGAACGGGCTGTTCGACGACGCGCGGCGGTACGTCCGCAAGCTCGCCCGGCGCCTCGAGCCGTATGCTCGGCGCGGCTACGACATCGTGGCCACCTCGACCAGCTGCGGGCTGATGCTGAAGCGAGAGGCCCGCGAGATCCTCGAGCTGGAGGACGACGAGGACCTGCGAACGGTCTCGGCCCATATGTTCGACATCTGCGAGTTCCTGCTGGACCTGCACGAGCGGGGAGCCCTACGAACCGACTTCCGGCCACTCGACATGCGAGTCCCCTACCACGCGCCGTGCCAGCAGCGAGGGCACGGTATCGGCAAGCCGGCGATCGAGCTCCTCGGGCTGATCCCCGGGCTGGAGGTGGTGGACAGCGATGTCGAGTGCTGCGGCGTGGCGGGGACGTACGGACTGAAGACGGAGAAGTACGACATCGCCATGCAGGTGGGTGCTCCGCTGTTCCGTCAGGTCACGGAGGTGGCGACCGAGGTCGCCGCGTGCGACAGCGAGACCTGCCGATGGCAGATCACCCGGGCGACGGGGATCCCCTCCGTCCATCCGGTCGAGCTCCTGTACCGGGCCTACGGATTGTCGTGAAGGTGACCGGCCCACAACCGGCCGGGAGGCTTTGGTGGAGGATCCGGTGATCACGTGATCGGCATCGTCCTGGTCTCGCACAGCGCGAAGGTCGCCGAGGGCGTGGCCGAGCTGGCGCGCGAGATGGGCGGGGCGGACGTCCGCCTGGAACCGGTGGGCGGCCTCGACATGCCCGACCGGCCGATGGGGACCGACGCGGTCCTCGTCATGCGGGCCATCGATCGCGTCTGGTCCGATGATGGCGTGCTCGTCCTGATGGACCTGGGGAGCGCCGTCCTCTCGGCGGAGATGGCCCTGGACATGCTGCCGACCGATCGACGGGAGCGGATCCTGCTGTGCGAGGCGCCGTTCGTCGAGGGTGCCGTGGCCGCCGCGGTTGCGGCCAGGCTGGGGAAGTCACTCCCGGAAGTCGCCGAGGAGGCCCGGGGAGGACTCGGGCCCAAGGCCGC
>DATDKZ010000227.1:0-2062 GCA_036519575.1 Actinomycetota bacterium
CTCACCAACCGAAGCCGTGGGGGAGCAGATCCGTGTGCCCGACGTCGAGGGCGAGGATTGGGAGGACGCCGCGCACACCGTCCTCGATGCGGGGTTCGAGTTCGGCAACGTGGTCGCGGTCGCCGACCGCCATCCCAGGTGGTCGGTGATTTCCCAATCGCCAACTGGTGGTTCGCTCATCGAGCAGGGCGAGAGCGTCTCGCTGACCCTGTCGATGGGCCCACACCCTCCGGAGGCGGTCGATCGGCTGGCATGCCTTCCCGAAGAGGACGAGCTGGACGAGCCGTACTGCATCGGCAAGCTCATCAAGTACTGAGTCTGGGGCGAGCGGTCTGAGCCGCCTACAATCGGCTACGCCCGGGTGCCGGAACGGCAGACGGAGGTGCCTTAAAAGCACCGGCCCGAGAGGGCGTGTGGGTTCGAGTCCCACCCCGGGCACGCAAACGCGCCGCCACGATCTCGAGGCCGAGATCGAGGGTGCCGAGCCGGCTGGCGACTCCGCGGCAGCTGCCAAGGCCAGTCGCGCCGCCCTGGCTCACTTCCAGTGCAGCACACCTGGTCGCGCCGGAGTTGGGAATAGAACCGGTGTCTGCTTCCTCTCAGGCCTTGCTACTCGCGGGATTCCGGGGACACACTAGCCCCGTGGAAGCCCCCGAGGTCCGATACGCGAAGAGCGGCGATGTCAGCATCGCGTACTCCGTCATCGGTGATGGACCCTTCGACCTCGTGTTCGTCAGCGGATGGGTGCTCTCGGTCTTGGAGTCCGCGTGGGAAGGGCCGGCTGCAGACGCCTTGAGTCGGCTCGCCTCGTTCTCGCGGCTCATCCTGTTCGACAAGCGGGGGACCGGGCTGTCCGATCGCACTACCGGCATCCCCGACCTCGAAACCAGGATGGACGACATCCGTGCCGTCATGGATGCCGCCGGGTCGAAGCGGGCCGCCATCATGGGCGTCTCCGAGGGCGGGCCCATGACACTCTTGTTCGCGGCGACCTACCCGGAGCGGACCGCGGCGGCCGTCCTCTACGGCACGGGCCCGTCGAACGTCAAGGCGGAGGACTACCCGTGGGGAGTCTCCCCCCAGGAAGGGGTGGACATGATCAAGCAGGTGTCCGCGAACGTGGGCACCCAGGAGTGGCTGGACGGAAGGCTGCAGGCCTTCGCGCCGAGCTTCGCCCATGACGAAGGAGTGAAACGGTGGTGGCGGAGATGGGTCCTGACCAGCGCCAGCCCGGGAGCGGTGGTGGCTCTCGCGCGTATGAACCTGGAGGTCGATGCCCGCCACACCCTCCCCGCGATCTGCGTTCCGACCCTCGTGCTACACCCCATCGGGGACGAGGTGACATTCATCGGAGAGGGGCGGTACATGGCGGAGCGAATCCCCGACGCGGAGATGGTGGAGTTGCCGGGGGAGGATCACGCCTGGTGGTTTCGTTCCGAGGAGATCGGGAGAGAGGTCGAGCGGTTCCTCCGCGGAATCTGGGATCGTGGCGATTGGGACGTCGTCGAGTCTGAGCGCGTACTGGCCACCGTTTTGTTCACCGACATCGTCGGCTCGACCGCAAAGCTTGCCGAGGTGGGCGACCGGCGCTGGCGGGAGCTGATTCAGCAGCACCACGGCCTGGTCCGCCGGCAGCTGGTTCGGTTCTCCGGGAAGGAGATCGATACGGCTGGCGACGGCTTCTTCGCCAGCTTCGACGGGCCGGCCCGAGCGATCCGCTGCGCGAAAGCGATCACCCAGGGAGTGGGCGAGCTGGGAGTAGAAGTGCGGGCAGGGCTCCATACGGGAGAGTGCGAGCTTCTGGAAGGCAAGGTTGGGGGGATCGCCGTCCACATCGGCGCCCGCGTGGCCGCCGAAGCGGGGCCGGGAGAGATTCTGGTCTCGAGCACGGTCAAGGACCTGGTCGCCGGGTCCGGCATCGAGTTCCAGCCGCACGGCACATTTGGGCTGAAGGGCGTGCCGGGCCAGTGGAGTCTGTACTCGGTGGCTGCCGCCTGAGGAATCGTCAACTCGACGGCTCGCGAGAGGATTGCGTTCGAGGGTTCGTCCGAGGCTGCAGCCT
>DATDKZ010000228.1:0-2859 GCA_036519575.1 Actinomycetota bacterium
TACGGGCGATCCTCCCCGGCCTCGTCGAGTATGCGGCGGAGCACGGGGAGCACCACCCGGTCCTTCTCCCGCCCCGCGGCCTCCTTCGACCTGATCACGTCGGCCAGGGACGCCACATCGACATCGACGCCGAGGATCTTCAAGTGCAGGGCATCGCGCGAGAGGTCCTCGTACCCGGCCGTGCCACTCGGCACGAACGTCAGATCCAGGCGGCCGTGATCGGACACGAGGTTCCACATGTCCGCGCCGCCCAGCGAGGCGGCATCGTGGGTGAAGGCAAGGCCTGCTGGCTCGCCCGCGGTCCAGACCCGGGCGTGCATCGACTCCAACGCCGCCGACATGCGCTCCAGGTTCTCCTTGGACCACTCCGGGACAACGTCGACGTCGGTCGTGAGATAGGGAGAGCCATAGATCACGGCGGCGAAACCACCCACGAGGACGAACCGGACGCCGTGCTCCTTGAGGACGGCCAACATCCGCTCTGGTGCGAGCTCGGGCTCAGCCACGGCGGCCCGCTGCAGCCGCTCGGCCGGCCCTAGCGAAGCGGAGCGCCGCCTGGTGCTGGCGAACCCGCGAGTCGACGTCGAAGGCCAGGTTCGACCGGGCCACCGACCAGTCCGAGTCGTCGATCGGCGCGAGCCGGACCTGGAGATCCAGCCCGCACGCCCGGATCAGCTGGCCCAGGCGCTCGGCGGTTGGCTCGGTCCGCCCCCGCTCGACCCGAGCGATCGCGGACTGCGTGGTCCCCACCCGGTGGGCCAGCTCGACTTGGGTCAACCCGGCTCTCCGCCGGGCCTCCTTGATCAGTACTCCCCCACTCATGGAGGGAGTATAGCATGACTGCTATATCCTCTCCGTGACAGCCCGTGGAAGGGCGCTAGGCTCCGGTCTGCCATGGAACAACGGGTCAGCCTCATCACCCTCGGTGTCCGGGACCTCGAGCAGTCCCGGCGGTTCTACGAGGCGCTGGGCTGGAGCACCCGGGCCGCGCCGAGCGAGGACGTCGTGTTCTTCCAGACGGGCGGGTTCATCGTGGCGCTCTGGGATCGGGCCAAGCTCGCCGAGGACAGCGGGGTCCAGGACGGCGGTGGCTGGGGCGGCGTCACGCTCGCCTACAACGTGAGGTCACCCTCAGAGGTGGACGCGATCATCGAGGAAGCCCGGAAAGCGCGAGCCACGATCGCTCGGGGGCCGGGTACCACGTTCTGGGGCGGGTACTCCGGGGTGTTCGTCGATCCGGACGGTCACCCTTGGGAGGTCGCCCACAACCCCGATTGGAAGCTGCACGAGGACGGGACGATCAGCCTCGGCTAGAACCTATCGGCGTGTGCTCGCAGGACGTCGGCCACCTCGCTCACCGCCTGCACCGGCGTTCGCTGCCACGAACGCCCGGGCTTCTTCGACGAGCTTGCGCCAGCGTCGAGAAGCGCCCGGCGTTACTGCCACCCACTCCTTCATCAGCCGTCCGTGGCCCGGATCGAACGGATGACCCACGCCGGAGGCCGTCAGATCCTCGACGCGATCCTTCGGGAGCTTCACCACGAGCTCTCCCCTCACGAGCATGGCGAAGATCTTGCCGGAGATCCTGAGTCCTTCCGACCTGCCGAACCCCGTACCCGCCGTCACTCCGGGCATCGAGAGCTCCGATTCGGCGATCGACGCGAACAGCCGTTCCGCGTTGGTTGGCATCCTGCGAACGGCGGAAGACGCTGAGGAGTCAGAGGACGGCTACATCACCTCGAAGGTCTCGTACACGGAGATCTTGGCCCCGCCCTTAAGGACCGGGCAGTCCTTGGCCATCTTGACCGCGTCGTCGAGCGAGTTCGCCTGGATGATCGAGTACCCGCTCGCGGGTGACCCGGCGGGACCGTCGGTGACCTTTCCCATCGGGTCGATCGTCTTGGCCTGCGGGGTGAACGGGTTGCCCCCGTCCTTCAGGGCCGGCCCGATGCTCGTCATCCAGCCGTCCCACGCCTTCATGACGTCGGCCTGGTCGGCCTCGGTCTCCGGCATCTTGCCGCCGCTATAGAGCAACAGGTAGTCCGTCATCTCTCCCTCCTTGTCGGAGTTGCGGAAACTAGCATCCTACTCCTCCACTCGGGAAACCGTTCGGGCGTTCCGCTGACAGCCTGGTCGGATGGAAGCGCAAACCCGAGAGCGCTTGCGTGAGCGCCGCTCTCCGGGCACCATGCCGGCAGCTGTGACCATCGAGACCGCCACGCTGAGGCAGGACCTGAGCGGCACAGCCAGGCCGGTGGCCGCCGTTGCGGTCGCCGGGGCCCTGACCGGTGCCGTGATCGGTGGCATCGGTGGGAGGTTGGCGATGTTCGTCCTCCGCCTGACGTCGGATCCGGCCCTTCGCGGCCTGAAGACCGACGACGACTTCACTATCGGGATCTTCAGCAGCGCCACCCTGTTCCTCGTCATCGTCACGACTGTCCTGGGAATCCTCGGCGGGTTGGTCTATCTCGTCGTTCGCGGCTGGCTTGCCGGTGGAGCCAGGCCATGGCTGTTCGGCGGGCTGACCGGCATCGTGGGAGGAGCGACGGTCATCCGTCCCGGGGGGATCGATTTCACGCTCCTCGAGCCTCCCGGCCTGGCCGTAGCGATGTTCATCACCCTCCCCGCCGTGTACGGCGTGGCCGTGAGCGTGCTCGCCGAACGGTTCCTCGCAGACGAATCGGCGTTCGGGCGTTCGAAGGCCTGGATCGCCGGACTCGTCCTGCTGCTCCCGCTTGGCTTCTTCGGCGTGGTTGGCCTGGCCGTGCTGGCTTTGATCCTTGCTGCGGTGCTGCTGGGCCGCGCCGCGCCTGAGATCACGTCCGTATGGACATCGACGCCCGTCGCGTGGATCGGACG
>DATDKZ010000229.1:0-9478 GCA_036519575.1 Actinomycetota bacterium
CACCGCGCGACTTGCAATTTCGGAGCCACCTCCGGCCGGTTCCGGGACACTCTCGCCCAGAGGCGGAACCCATCGGGGATTTCATACGCCTGCTGTTTCTGACCTGGGTTCTCGGTCGCCGTCGTCACGCTTCCTCGCCCCAGGTCGACCGCCTCCTCCTCGGAGATACCGAGGAACGCATCGACCACGCCCGGATCGAACTGCTGTCCCCGACCGCGCGTGATCTCCGCCACGGCAGCCCCGACGGGCCACGCGCGCTTGTTCGGTCGCGAGCGTCAGGACGAGCCGGGCTTGCAGCGTAGGCCTGGTAGCCTGGTGAGCGCCGCAGACCGCAGGGGCGCCGCATGATCCGGCCACGCCGGTACCTGCCGAGGCGATGAGAGCGCGATTCGACGTGCGCCTCCGCGCGCTGCGGAGGCGTTTTTCGTTGTCTGGAGACGTGATGCCGAGCCAGGAGAAGGTCGAGCAGGTTGCCAGGCTGAAGGGGCGGATCAGCAGCTCCCAGGCCTTGCTGCTGGCCGAGTACCGCGGCCTGAGCGTGAAGGATGCCACCGAGCTCCGTCGGACGCTCGGCGACGACACCCGGTTCTCCGTGGTCAAGAACACCCTGATGAAGCGAGCGGCCGGCGAGGCGGGCGTCGGCGAGCTCGAGCGCCTGTTGGAGGGCCCGACCGCCGTCGCCTTCGTGGCCGGCGATCCGGTAGCGGCGGCCAAGAGGGTCGTCGAGGCGGCGAAGCGGTTCCCCGCCCTGGCCCTGAAGGGCGCATTCATGGAGGGGCGCGTGTTGGGCGCCGACGAGGCTCGCGGCCTGGCCGAGCTCGAGTCACGAGACGTCATGCTGTCCAGGCTCGCGGGAGCCTTCAAGGCAGATATGTCCAGGGCCGCCGGCATGTTCCAGGCCCTCCAGGGTAGGTTCCTGTCGCTGCTCGAGGCGTACAAGGAGAAGGTTCCCCCCGGCGAGGAAGCCGTCCCCGACCCCCAAGCCGGGCAGCCGGTCCAGGAGGAAGCCAACGTCCCGGCCGCACAGGCCGAGGGCGCCGAACCACAGGAGGCTCAGGCCTCCGAAGAAGGAGAAGAAGGAGAGGAGTGACCATGGCGACGAAGAAGGCGGACCCCGACCAACTGCTCGAGCAGTTCAAGGAGATGACGCTCCTTGAGCTCTCGGACTTCATCAAGAAGTTCGAGGAGACGTTCGACGTGAAGGCCGCCACGGCCGGTCCGGTCATGATGGCCGCACCGGGTACCGGCGGGCAGGGGGGCGGCGAGGAGGCCGAGGAGCAGACGGAGTTCGACGTCGTGCTCACGGGGGCGGGCGAGAAGAAGATCCAGGTGATCAAGGAGGTTCGGGCGCTGACCAGCCTGGGTCTGAAGGAAGCCAAGGACCTCGTCGACAGCGCGCCGAAGCCGGTCGTGGAGCGGGTCAACAAGGAGACGGCAGACAAGGCCAAGGAACAGCTGGAAGCGGCGGGCGCCACGGTCGAGGTGAAATAGGGGCCCGCACGCTGGGCCGTTGCGCTCATCCACCCCGGCGTTGGTATGCTCCCCCCACGGCCGGGTGGGGCGATCGAGGGGGTTGTCTCGATGAGCGATGAGAGGACGTTTGGTCAACGTCTGCGCGAGACGCGGATGGGGGCCGGATACTCCCAGTCGGACCTTGAGGAGATCTCGGGGATCCCCAAAGCCCGACTGTCCCGCTATGAGAACGGCCATGTCGCTCCGTCCATCCAGACACTGGAGCGATTGGCTAGGGCCCTGAGGGTCTCGGAGGCGGCGCTCCTCGGCGACGAGCGCGCGATCCTGGAGGACTTCTTCAACGTCCTCCACGAGCGGGGCGTCCGAATCGAGTCCACGGACCAGGCCCGGACCCTGGCCAACGCGGTGGCCGACATGTACTTCGCCATGCAGCGGGCGGCCGAGGCCCAAGGGCTCTCCGGCGACCGCGACCAGCACGATGGGGTCCTGTCCTCGACCGTGGCCCCCTTGAGGGACTGGGCCGGGGCAGCCGACTAGGTGGCGTTGACGGGTTGACCGCGCTTCCGGAGAGGAGTACCCTTCCACCCGTCTGACCTGGGGGTTCTTCCCGGGTTGACTTTGCGTGTCCGCGACCGTATACTGCTCGTTTGCCGTGCCGCCGTCCCGCATGCCCGTATTCCAAGCGTGTCATTCCGCCTAGGGGGGAGAGTCTTTGCCTGATGCCCTCGTTCCTGTCCGTGATCGTCTCAGTTTCGCCAAGCTCGAGGAGGTCCTGCCGCTACCCGACCTGATCGCCATCCAGAGAGTCTCCTTCCAGACGCTCCTCGACGAGGGGATCCGGGAGGTCCTGGAGGAGGTCTCGCCGATCGAGGACTTCACCGAGCAGTTCCAGCTGCACTTCGGAAAGCACCAGTTCAAGGAGATCAAGTACTCCGAGGAGGAGTGCAAGGACAAGGACCAGACCTACTCGGCGCCCCTGTTCGTCGAGGCCATGTTCGTGAACAAGGCCACCGGCGAGATCAAGGAGCAGGAGGTCTTCATGGGGGACTTCCCCATGATGACCGAGCGGGGAACCTTCATCATCAACGGCACCGAGCGGGTGGTCGTCTCCCAGCTGGTCCGGTCCCCGGGGGTCTACTTCAGCCGTGACCTGGACAAGACCACCGACAAGGACGTCTTCCTGGCCAAGATCATCCCCTCCCGGGGGGCCTGGCTGGAGTTCGACGTGGACAAGAAGGACACTGTCGGGGTCCGCATCGACCGCAAGCGCCGGCAGAGCGTCACCGTCCTGTTGAAGGCCCTCGGTTGGTCCGAGGAGGACATCCTTGAGCTCTTCGACAATGCCCCGTCGATCAAGCTGACCCTGGAGAAGGACCACGTCCAGACGCCCGAGGAAGCCCTGGAGGACATCTACCGCAAACTGCGTCCGGGGGAGCCGCCCACGGCCGAGTCGGCTCGGACGCTGCTTGAGAACCTGTTCTTCAACCCCAAGCGCTACGACCTGGCCCGGGTGGGCCGGTACAAGGTGTCGAAGAAGCTCGGTCCGGCCGAAGGTGTGCTCCAGGCCCAGCTGAAGGCCCGGGCCAAGGCCCTCGCCGAGCTCTCCAACCCCGAGAAGAAGGGCTGGGACCAGCCCAAGTTCCGGGTGTGGGCCGAGCTTCAGAAGGACGAGCAGGGCGAGGGTGGACCCAAGTTCAAGGGCATCCTCACCTACGAGGACATGCTGAAGACCGTCAGGTACCTGGTGAAACTGCACGCCGGGGAAGAGGGGTTCGAGCCCGACGACATCGACCACTTCGGCAACCGTCGACTGCGGTCGGTGGGAGAGCTGATCCAGAACCAGATCCGGATCGGCCTGTCGCGCATGGAGCGGGTGGTCCGCGAGCGTATGACCACGCAGGACGTGGAGGCCATCACGCCCCAAACGCTCATCAACATCCGCCCCGTGGTTGCCTCCATCAAGGAGTTCTTCGGGACCAGCCAGCTCTCCCAGTTCATGGACCAGACCAACCCCCTGGCCGGGCTGACCCACAAGCGGCGGCTGTCGGCCCTGGGGCCGGGCGGCCTCTCGCGGGAGCGCGCCGGGTTCGAGGTCCGCGACGTACACGCCTCGCACTATGGCCGGATGTGCCCCATCGAGACTCCGGAGGGCCCGAACATCGGCCTCATCGGTTCCCTGTCCACCTACGGCCGGATCAATCCGTTCGGGTTCATCGAGACCCCCTACCGGCGTGTGGAGGGGGGAAAGGTCACGGCCAAGATCGACTATCTATCTGCCGACGAGGAGGACCGCCACGTCATCGCCCAGGCCAACACGCCGTACGAGCTGAAGACCGGGCGGTTCACGGACGACTCCATCCTGGTCAGGCGGAAGGGCGGCGAGGTCGAGTCGGTGCCGCCCGATGAGGTGGACTACATGGACGTCTCGCCCAAGCAGATCATCTCGGTGGCGGCGGCGTTGATCCCGTTCCTGGAGCACGACGACGCCAACCGGGCCCTCATGGGCGCCAACATGCAGCGCCAGGCGGTGCCACTCCTGAAGTCCGAGGCCCCGCTGATCGGCACCGGCGTGGAGTTCCGGGCCGCCGTCGACGCCGGCGACGTGATCCTGGCCGAGGAGACGGGCACCGTCGAGGACGTCTCGGCCGACGAGATCCTGGTTCGGGAGCGAAGCGGCCAGCGCGCCTACCGGCTCCAGAAGTACCGCCGATCGAATCAGGGAACCTGCATGAACCAGAAGCCGTTCGTCCGAGAGGGCGACCGGATCGTGAAGGGGCAGGTCATCGCCGACGGTCCCTCCACCGAATCCGGCGAGCTGGCCCTGGGCCGAAACCTGGTCGTGGCCTACATGCCCTGGGAGGGACACAACTACGAGGACGCCATCATCATCTCCGAGCGACTGGTGAAGGGCGACGTCCTGACCTCGATCCACATCGAGGAGCACGAGGTCGACGCCCGCGACACCAAGCTCGGGGCCGAGGAGATCACCCGTGACATCCCCAACGTCTCCGAGGAGATCCTGAAGGACCTCGACGAGCGGGGGATCGTCCGGATCGGGGCCGAGGTCAACCCGGGCGACTACCTGGTGGGCAAGGTCACCCCCAAGGGCGAGACCGAGCTCACCCCCGAGGAGCGGCTGCTCCGGGCGATCTTCGGCGAGAAGGCCCGGGAGGTTCGGGACACCTCGCTGAAGGTGCCCCACGGGGAGTCCGGCAAGGTCATCGGGGTGCGCGTGTTCTCTCGCGAGGAGGGCGACGAGCTGCCCCCGGGCGTGAATCAGCTGGTCCGGGTGTACGTGGCCCAGAAGCGGAAGATCTCCGACGGCGACAAGCTGGCCGGCCGCCACGGCAACAAGGGCGTGATCTCGACCATCCTGGCCGAGGAGGACATGCCGTTCCTGGCCGACGGGACCCCGGTCGACATCATCCTGAATCCGCTGGGCGTGCCGTCCCGGATGAACCTGGGCCAGATCCTGGAGGCGCACCTGGGATGGGCCTCGCTGATGGGGTTCTCCAAGGATGGCCGGAACATCGAGGGTCCCGCCTACATCGCCTCGCCCGTATTCGACGGCGCGAGGGAATGGGAGATCCTGGAGGCCCTGCAGAAGGCCAACTCCGACCGGGACGGGAAGACCCTGGTCGACAAGGTGGGCAAGGCCATGCTGTTCGACGGCCGGAACGGGGAGCCCTACGAGGAACCCGTCACGGTTGGCGTGGCGTACATAATGAAGCTGCTCCACCTGGTGGATGACAAGATCCACGCCCGGTCCACCGGCCCCTACTCGATGATCACCCAGCAGCCGCTGGGCGGGAAGGCCCAGTTCGGCGGGCAACGGTTCGGCGAGATGGAGGTGTGGGCCCTCGAGGCCTACGGTGCGGCCTACGCCCTGCAGGAGCTGCTCACGATCAAGTCCGACGACGTCCTTGGCCGGGTGAAGGTGTACGAGGCCATCGTCAAGGGCGAGAACATCCCGGAGCCGGGGATCCCGGAGTCCTTCAAGGTCCTGATCAAGGAGATGCAGTCCCTGTGCCTGAACGTCGAGGTCCGCTCGGCCGAGGGCGAGGAGATCGAGCTGAAGGAGACCGACGAGGACGTGTTCCGAGCGGCCGAGGAGCTGGGCATCGATCTTTCCCGCCGGGAGCCCGCCGGCGCCGACTACGACTAGGAATAGCTGAGTGTTGAACGTGATGGAGGGGTACGTGCGCGAGGAGGCGACCACCTAAGTGCTGGATGTGAACTACTTCGACGAGATCCGGATCGGCCTGGCCACTGCGGATCAGATCCGCGCGTGGTCGAACGGCGAGGTCAAGAAGCCCGAGACCATCAACTACCGGACGCTGAAGCCGGAGAAGGACGGCCTGTTCTGCGAGCGCATCTTCGGTCCGACTCGCGACTGGGAGTGCCACTGCGGGAAATACAAGCGCGTCCGGTTCAAGGGGATTATCTGCGAGCGGTGCGGGGTGGAGATCACGCGGTCCAAGGTCCGCCGGGACCGCATGGGCCACATCGAGCTCGCCGCGCCCGTCACCCACATCTGGTACTTCAAGGGCGTCCCCTCTCGCCTGGGGTACCTGCTCGACATCCCGCCGAAGGACCTCGAGCGGATCATCTACTTCGCGGCCTACGTCATCACCCGTCTCGACGGCGACCGCCGGCACAAGGACCTTCCCGACATCGAGAAGCAGATCGAGGAGGAGAAGCACGAGTTCGAGGCAGATCGCGACGAGGAGATCAAGGGACGGCTGGCCGAGCTGGAGGACCGCCTCCGCGAGCTCGAGGCCGAGGGGGCCAAGGGCGCCCAGCTCTCGGCTGCCCGCAGGGAGGCCCAGCGCGACATCGAGCGCCTGACCGAGGCCACCAAGCGCGAGACCGATCACCTGGATGAGGTCCTGACGGCGTTCAAGAGCCTGAACGTGAAGCAGCTCGTGGCCGACGACGCCGTGTATCGGTCCCTCCGGGAGCGGTTCGGGGACTACTTCGACGGCGGCATGGGTGCCGAGGCCATCAAGCGCCTGCTCCAGGACCTCCGCCTCGAGGAGGAGGCCGACTCACTCCGGGACCAGATCGCCACGGCCAAGGGGACCCGCCGGCTGAAGGCGATCAAGCGGCTGAAGGTCGTCTCGAACTTCGTCGAGGGCACCAACTCGCCGATGGGCATGGTCCTCGACGCCATCCCGGTGATCCCGCCGGACCTTCGTCCGATGGTGCAGCTCGACGGGGGGCGGTTCGCCACCTCGGACCTGAACGATCTGTACCGTCGCGTCATCAACCGGAACAACCGGCTGAAGCGGCTCCTGGACCTCCAGGCCCCCGAGATCATCGTGAACAACGAGAAGCGGATGTTGCAGGAGGCGGTCGACGCCCTGTTCGACAACGGCCGGCGAGGTCGCCCCGTGACCGGGCCGGGCAACCGCCCCCTCAAGTCCATCTCGGACATGCTGAAGGGCAAGCAGGGCCGGTTCCGCCAGAACCTGCTGGGCAAGCGGGTGGATTACTCGGGCCGGTCGGTCATCGTCGTCGGTCCGCAGCTCAGCCTGCACCAGTGCGGCCTGCCCAAGCAGATGGCCCTGGAGCTGTTCAAGCCGTTCGTGATGAAGCGTCTGGTTGACCAGGCCCTGGCTCAAAACATCAAGAGCGCGAAGAGGATGGTGGAGCGGGCTCGACCCCAGGTGTGGGACGTGCTCGAGGAGGTCATCAAGGAGCACCCGGTCCTGCTGAATCGGGCGCCGACCCTCCACCGGCTGGGCATCCAGGCCTTCGAGCCGGTCCTGGTCGAGGGCAAGGCCATCCAGATCCACCCGCTGGTCTGCGCGGCGTTCAACGCGGACTTCGACGGGGACCAGATGGCCGTGCACGTGCCCCTGTCCTCGGAGGCCCAGGCCGAAGCGCGGGTCCTGATGCTCTCGACAAATAACATCCTGTCCCCGGCGCACGGCCGGCCCATCGCCGTCCCCAGCCAGGACATGGTGCTGGGGATCTACTACTTGACGCTCGAGCCGATCCCGCCGGAGAAGGACGAGGACGTGCCGCGGTTCTCCTCGGCCGCCGAGGCCCTGATGGCCCTGGACCACAAGCTGATCACGCTGCACGACGCCATCAAGGTCCGGCTTCCGGGCAAGGCGCTGCCGGCCGAGCTGCTCCCGGAGACCGTGGACGTGAGCGGCGACGGGGCCTCGCCCGTTCCGGTGATCATGACCTCGGCGGGTCAGGTCATCTTCAACCAGGCCTTCCCCGACGACTTCGAGTACGTGACCCATGCGTTGATGAAGGGCGACGTGGGCAAGGTGGTCGACGCCTGCGTGCACCGCTACGACCGCGCGACGGTCGAGCAGATCCTGGACAACCTGAAGAACCTAGGGTTCCACTACGCCACCCGGGCGGGCGTCACGCTCGGGGTGGAGGACGTGACCACCCCGCCCGACAAGGCGAAGATCCTGGACCTCTACGAGGGTCGAGCCCGGAAGATCGAGCAGCAATACACCCGAGGCATCATCACCGACGACGAGCGCCGGCAGGAGCTCATTGAGATCTGGACGGAGGCCACCGACAAGGTGCGGGATGCCATGGAGGCTCAGTTCTCCCGGACCAATCCGATCTACATGATGGCCAACTCCGGGGCCCGCGGGAACATCATGCAGATCCGCCAGATCGCCGGGATGCGCGGCCTGGTGGCCAATCCCAAGGGAGAGATCATCCCCCGGCCCATCAAGTCCAACTTCCGGGAGGGGCTGTCGGTTCTGGAGTACTTCATCTCCACCCACGGGGCGAGGAAGGGCCTGGCCGATACCGCGCTCCGTACGGCGGACTCGGGGTACCTCACCCGGCGCCTGGTGGACGTGGCCCAGGAGCTGATCGTCCGGGAGGACGACTGCGGCACCGACCGGAGCGTGCCGGTTCAGGTGACGTTCGAGACGCCGCACGGGACGCGGGAGCGGAACGCCCACCTGGACACGTCGCTGTTCGGGCGAGCGCTAGCGGAGGACGTGAAGGGCCCGGATCGCAAGAAGATCGCGTCGAAGGGTCAAGAGCTGGACGATGCGCTGGTCGAAAGGCTTGCGGACTCCGGCGTGGACGTCGTTCATGTCCGATCGGCCACCGGCTGCGAGGCCGAGTACGGCGTGTGCCGGATGTGTTACGGCTGGAGCCTGGCCTCGGGCCGGCTGGTTGACATCGGCGAGTCGGTGGGGATCGTGGCGGCGCAGTCGATCGGCGAGCCGGGCACCCAGCTCACGATGCGAACGTTCCACACCGGCGGTGTGGCCGGCGAGGACATCACCCATGGCCTTCCCCGCGTGGTCGAGCTGTTCGAGGCCAGGCGACCCAAGGGTGAGGCCCTCATCACCGAGCTCCCCGGAACCGTGACCATCGAGGACGACGAGGAGAAGAAGGAGCGCCGGATCACCGTCACCTCAGACGACGGCGAGCAGGTCCAGTACAAGATGTCGTTCCGAGCCCGCCTGACGGTGGGTGACGGAGACAAGGTCGAGGTCGGCCAGCAGCTCACGGAGGGATCGGTGAACCCCCACGAGAAGCTCCGGATCGAGGGCGTCCAGGCGCTCCAGCGGCATCTGGTGGAGGAGGTCCAGCAGGTGTACCGGAGCCAGGGCGTGACCATCCACGACAAGCACATCGAGCTCATCGTGCGGCAGATGCTTCGCAAGGTGCAGGTCATCGAACCCGGCGACACCGAGTTCCTGCCCGGGGATCTGGTGGACCGCCGGCGGTTCGAGGCGGCCAACCGGGACGCGGTGGAGAACGGGAACACCCCTGCGTCCGCCCGGCCGCAGCTCCTGGGGATCACCAAGGCATCGCTGGCCACCGACTCGTGGCTGTCGGCGGCGTCGTTCCAGGAGACCACCAGGGTGCTGACCGAGGCCGCCATCGCAGCGAAGTCGGACCAGTTGCTCGGGCTGAAGGAGAACGTGATCATCGGCAAGCTGATCCCGGCGGGCACGGGGATGGGGCGGTACCGGAACGTGCAGGTCCGGATCAAGCCGGAGGCCAT
>DATDKZ010000230.1:0-2014 GCA_036519575.1 Actinomycetota bacterium
GACGCCTCCGAGAGCCCGTTGTTGATCGAGAGGTTGCCCAGGTCGAAGAAGGGGTCGCCCATGCCCGAGTACTCGTAGTCGACGAGCCAGAAGCCGTCGGTCCCCCTGAGGAAGTTGTCCGACAGCAGGTCGTTGTGGCACGGGCGCGCCGGGACGGGCGCACGGGCGAACGCGGCCTCGATCCGTTCGGCGTGAGCGTGGGCGGGTCCGTAGGCATCGGGGATCGGGACGCCGCGCTCCACGGACACGCGCCGGTACGCCTCGACGATACGGAACGCGTCGAAGGTCGCCGGGAGGGCGGGCCCCGCGTGGATCGTCGAGACGACGCGCGCGACGTCGGCGAGCACCGACTCCTGCTCCATGTCGCCCTCGGCGAGCGGCTCCCCCGCCACCCAGGCCGTGATCAGGCACCCGTGTTCGGGCAGGTGGGCGACGACCTCGGGCCCGACCCCGGAGGCCGCGGCGGCGAGCGCGGCTTCATACTCGGCCACGCGGTCGATGCCGAGCAGCGCGGTGTCCTCGTGCGAGAGCCGGAGGAAGAACGTCGCGGAGCCCACCTCGACCCGGTAGTTGCGGTTGGTCCGGCCGGCCTCGATGGGGGTGATCGTCGGCTCGTGCCCCCGCCACTCCGGCACGGCCGCGATCACGGCATCGAGCTGCGGATCGGGGCCCACGGCGCGTGACGCTAGCCGGGGTGATCGTTTCCGGTCAAGGCTGAGCGGTTCCGAACGACTACGGCGTGTCGGCTGATTGTTCCTGCGCGGGTCACCCAACCGGTGGGTTGACAGGGGAACCCACGCCCGTACACTGGCCCGACCATGTTCATCAGGGAGAAGACCGGGCCGCGAGCCCTCGTACTTATCGCGTAGGCGCGGCCGGGCCGAGACAGGCCCGGGACCCGCGCCAGATGCCCCTCGCCCAGCGAGGGGCTTTTTGTACCCCGGTTCGCACCGATCCAGACGACCGACGAGGCCGAGAACAGGCCAAGAGAACAGGCCAAGAGAACAGGCCAAGAGAACAGGAAGGGTGATCGAGATGCGCTACGAGTTCGAGCGAGGCGGTAGGACGGTCGCGAACGTGCTGTGGGAGGGTCCCGGACAGGTGACGGTCGACGTCACCGACGCCGCGGACCGGCCCCAGTTCGACCGGTTCTTCGGTGAGGAGGTCGCGTACCTGGACGCGGGGTTCGATTTCGGCGGCGGGATGGACGACGCCGGCATGACGACGCGTCGTCGTGACTGGACCCCCTGGGAGTTCGAACGGGCGACCCGGAATCTCGCGCACCGGCTGGGCTGCACGGTCCGCCGCGTCGAGACCGGACCGGTCGAGGAACGGGACCAGCGTCGGGCGGAGGTCGCGGCCCCATGAAGGTGACGGGCGCGCAGGCGCTGTTCCGCTCGCTCGAGGGTGAGGGCGTCGACCTCGCGTTCGGGATCCCCGGCGGGGCGATCCTGCCCGCGTACGACCCGCTGATCGACTCGAAGGTCCGCCACGTCCTGTGCCGTCACGAGCAGGGCGCCGGCCACGCCGCCGAGGGGTACGCGTGGGCCACCGGGAAGGTGGGGGTCGCGATCGCCACCTCGGGCCCGGGAGGGTGCAACCTCGTGACGGCGCTCGCCGACGCGAAGATGGACTCGGTCCCGATGGTCGCGATCACCGGGCAGGTCCCGACCCCGGTCGTCGGCAACGACGCCTTCCAGGAGGCCGACATCACCGGCATCACGATGCCCATCACCAAGCACAACTTCCTGGTCAAGGATGCGAACGAGCTGGCCGTCACGATCCGCGAGGCGTTCCACATCGCCCGGACCGGCCGGCCGGGGCCCGTGCTCGTCGACATCCCCAAGGACGTCCAGCTGCAGGAGTTCACCTGGAGCTGGCCCGACTCCGTCGACCTCCCCGGCTACCGGCCGACCACCAAGGGCAACCTCAAGCAGGTGCGTTCGGCCGCCACGATGATCATGGAGTCCGAACGCCCGGTCCTGTACGTGGGCGGCGGCGTGATCAAGGCCGA
>DATDKZ010000231.1:0-2442 GCA_036519575.1 Actinomycetota bacterium
CCCCCGGGGATGTACCGGCTTCCCACGACGAGGTGGAACCTGTGAGCTGCGGACAGCAAGCTCGGGAGCTCCACCGGATCGTGGGACAGGTCGGCATCCATCTCCACGACCAGGTCGTATCCCTCGTTCAGCGCCCTGGCGAACCCCTCTCGGTACGCCCCGGCCAACCCGGCCTTGGCCGGCCGCTCCGCCAGGCGCACGCGGGGCTCCCTCGCTGCTATGGCCCGGACCACGTCGGCGGTGCCGTCGGGGGACGAATCGTCCACGACGAGCACGTCCACGGCGTCCGGGAGGGCCAGCAGACCCGTGATCACCGCCTCGATCGTCGCGCGCTCCTCGTACGTTGGGAGGATCACCAGCGTCCTCGGCCGCTGTGGGAGCGGCTCGACCGGACGGGCCGGTCGCCTCCTGCGTCGCCGCGCGAGCAGCAGTCCGGCCGACAGCAGGAGCGATGCCCAGGGCACCCAGTCGCCGAACCGCGTGTACAGGGTGCGCCCGGTCGACACCTGGATCCGGTGGCGAAGGATCGCCGGCTCGAACAGACCGGTCTCGGCCACCACCCGGCCCTCGGGGTCGATGAACGCGCTGATCCCCGACACGGCCGCGTGCACCACCCACCGGCCGTTCTCCACCGCTCGCAGCTGGCTCATCAGCAGGTGCTGCCGAGACGCGGCGGTCATCCCGTAGGACGCGTTGTTGGTCTGAACGACGAGGAACCCCGCACCTTGGGCGATGAGGCTGCGGTCGATCGAGGGGAAGCTGTTCTCGAAACAGATCACGTCCCCGAACGTGATGTCGTCGAATCTCAGCGGGTGGATCCGCTCCCCCGGCGTCTCATCGTATGGGATCTGTTGCAGCGCAGAGATCCACGAGAGTTGGTCGCGGAACGGCACGTACTCGCCGAACGGGACGAGATGCACCTTGCGGTACTCCCCGATGAGGCGCCCGTCCCCGCCGAACAGCAGACCCTCGTTGTGGAAGGCCCCATCGGGCCCCTTCACCACCGCCCCGGCCAGTGTGGGAACGCCCACGTCCCGAATCGCCCCGGTCACCTGGGTACGGACTGCGCTGGCCCCCGGGTCGAGCGCGCTCTCACCCCACACCGCGAGGTCCGGCGGATCGGCGGCGAGCCGGCGGTGTAAGGCCACGTTCATCTCCGCTACTCGCTGGTCCTCCTGTGCAGGCGGGAGACCCCGGGCCCGACGCACGTCCACCTGGACCGCCGCCACGTCGAGGGTTTGCCCGTCGGCCCGAGGGATGGGGATCAGCCCTGGGGAAAGGATCAAGACGAGTGCGACCCCCGCCAAGACCGCGGCCCCGGTCGGTCTGCTCCCAGCTCGTTCCACGGCGAGCATCAACAGCCCTGACACCAGGACCACCATGAAGGAGACGCCCCACACCCCCGTCACCGAGGCCAGGCGAATCAGGAACGGGTTACCCGTTTGCGTGGACCCCAGCTGCCCCCATCCGAACCCACCCACCGGCCACATCCCCCGGAGCCACTCCAGGACCGTCCACAGGGCCGCCAGCCCGGCGACGGATCGGATGGGCCGGTCCCATCGCCACACGGCCGGCGCCAGGAGCCCGAAGACTCCCAGGTACGCCGCGCAGGCGAGGGTCAGCGCCCCCCAAGCCAGCTGCCCGAACTGCCAGATCCAGTACAGGACTGCCCCGAAGTACGCGACCCCGATCGTCAGCCCGAGCAGGGCGCCCCGCCAGGGACGAACCTCCCGGACGAGCCACAGGAACGGGATGGGCGCGAGGAACGCCAGTACCCCCAGGTTCGCGGGCGGAAGCGCCAGGGACAGCAGGACCCCGGAGAGCGCGCAGGTCACAAGGGCGATGGAGGGCCGGACGGCCGAGGGGCTCAGGCGCAGTCGCGGCAGAGCATCTTGGTCTTGTCCTTGAGCTGGCTTCGGTGCTTCACCAGGTAGCACTTCTTGCATATGAACTCGGTGGGCTGCGGCGGGACCACCTTGACCGCGAGCGGCTCCAGGCGCTCCTCTCGGGACAGGCTGAGGAGGGCGTCATCCTCCTCTTCCTCGCCTTCCCTGGCCTCCTTCTTGACCAGGAGGTCCTCGATCGACTCGACGTCCTCTCCGTCGGCTGCGGCCGCCGGCGCGGGCGCTTCCTCGGACGGTGCCTCGGAGTCCTCGGCCTCCTCCTCGACCTCTTCGTCCTCGAGGCTCTCTTCGATGTCTTCCATGTTCCCTCTTTCCGGCCGGGGGATTGTACTGCCGGAAAACCGTCCGGCAACCCCTTCCGCCGCCTAAACGCAGGCGGCCCACTGCTTGTTCCCACAGGGGGAAAAGAGGTAACGAGAACGAAGGAGAAAGAAGGAAGACGAAGAGGACCCAAGAGACCTTTGGGGCCACGGCGCCGGGGCGCCGAGTTCTCTACTCAGCCTCTTGGGTCCTCGCCGCGTCGCCGCTTGGCAGCGAC
>DATDKZ010000232.1:0-3224 GCA_036519575.1 Actinomycetota bacterium
GAATCCCTCGATTGATATGCCTGCGCTGGTCAGCGGTCGATGTCGCCGACCACGAAGAAGATGCTGCCGAGGATGGCGATGAGATCAGGGAGGAGCGCCCCCGGGAGCATGGCCGGGATCACCGACACGTTGGAGAAGGACGCGGTCCGCATCTTCATCCGGTAGGGATATCGCTTGCCGTCACCCACAAGGTAGTAGCCCATCAGCCCGAGCGGGTTCTCGGTGCGGACGTACACCTCACCCTGGAGATTCAGGGTCTTGGGAAGCTTGGGAGCGATGTATTCACCAGCCGGGAGCTTCTCCATGCATTGCTCGATGATCTTGCACGACTCCCACATCCGCTGGACGAGCACCCACAGCCGGTCGTAGCAATCGCCCGTCGTTCCCACCGGGATATCGAAGTCCACTTCGGCGTACTTCTCGTATGGCTCGTCCTTGCGCGGATCCATCGGGACGCCCGAACCCTGCAGCACGGGCCCCGAGCAGCCGTAGGCGATGGCCGTCTGCGACGGCAGGATCCCAACACCCTTGGTCCGGCCGAAGATGATCTCGTTGCCCATGATCAGGTTCTCGAAGTCCTCGAGCTTGTTCCGAACCCACTTCAAGACCTCGGCCGATTCCTTGAGGAAGCCTCGCGGGAGGTCGTCCTTCAGCCCGCCCACCCGCGCGTACGAGTGGTGCATCCGCGCGCCCGTCGCCGACTCCATGAGGTGCTGGATCATCTCCCGCTCGCGGAACGCGTAGAACATTGGGGTCATCGCGCCGAGCTCGAGGGGAAAGGAACCGGTGAACATCAGGTGGTTCAGGATCCGGTTCCACTCCGCCATCATCGTTCGAATCCACTGGGCGCGTTCGGGGACCTCGATGCCGGCCGAGCGCTCCACGGCGATCACCCATCCGAGCTCGTTGTTGAAGGCCGACAGCCAGTCGTGCCGGTTCATCAACACCAGGACCTGGCGGGCGTCCCGGAACTCCGAGAGCTTCTCGGCCGCCCGGTGCATGTAGCCGATCACCGGCTCGGCCCGGATGATCCGTTCGCCGTCGAGCTCGAGGATGATCCGGAGCACGCCGTGGGTCGACGGGTGTTGGGGGCCGATGTTGAGGATCATCTCCTCGGTCCGCAACGCCCCCGGGGAGGCGACCTCAACGTCGATGCCACCGCCGCGAACCATCCAGTGCTCGGCGACGGTCGAGAACGTGTGGCGCTCTTCCGTATCCACCAGCCCCTATCCTCCCACGCGACCGGCGGAGGCGCCGGGTGCCACCATCGAACGGGCGACGAGCGGGCGGCCGCGCTAGGCTCGGACCGATGTCGGCCAAGCCCCAGCTTCCTCGACGGAAGATCCCCTCGCTCGACGCGCTGCTTCGCTCGGAGCCGGGGAGGCGCTCGTCCGAGACGTTCGGCCGCGCTCTCCTCAAGCGAACCCTGACCCAAACCCTCGATTCCGTGCGAGCAGCAGCGGAGCGTGGGGTCGACCCGCCCGAGCAGGACGTCATCATGGCCCGAGCCGTGGGCCTGGCATCCAGGGCGGCCACCGGCCTCAATCCGGTGATCAATGCGACCGGTGTGGTGCTGCATACGGGGCTTGGTCGCGCGCCGCTCCCGGACCGGGCGGCCAAAGCGGCGGTGCGCGCCGCCCGTGGCTACAGCGACCTGGAGATCGACCGCGTGACCGGCGCTCGAGGCCGGCGGACGTCCCGCGCCGAGCTCATCCTCGCCGCCCTGACCGGGGCCGAGGGGGCCCTCGTGGTGAACAACGGGGCCGCGGGGCTGCTCCTCACCCTCGCCGCGCTGGCCCGAGGGAAGCAGGTACTGGTGTCTCGAGGCGAGCTGATCGAGATCGGTGGGGAGTTCCGGATCCCCGACATCATGGCCGCGTCGGGGGCCAAGCTCGTCGAGGTGGGGACGACGAACCGGACCAGGCCGTCCGACTACCGAGGCGCGATCACGTCCAAGACGGCGCTCGTGCTGAAGGTTCATCCGAGCAACTACCGGGTGGTGGGATTCACCGCCACGCCATCCACGGCCGATCTCTCCGGGCTGGCATCGAAGGCGGGCATCCCCTTCCTGTACGACCTCGGTTCGGGACTCCTGGACCGCTACTCGGGCGTTCCCTCGGACGAGCCAAGCGCGCGAGAGGCGCTGAGCGACGGAGCCGACCTCGTCGTCTTCTCCGGGGACAAGCTGTTGGGCGGACCCCAGGCCGGGATCGTGCTCGGTAAAGCCGAACTCGTGGAACGATTGCGCCGCAACCCGATCGCCCGTGCCGTCCGGGTGGACAAGATGCAGGTGGCCGCCCTCGAGTCCGTGTTGATGATGTATGCGACCGGCGCGCACGCGAATCTTCCCGTCTGGCGCATGCTCGACGAGCCGCGTGAGGACGTGAGGCGCCGGGCCGAGCGACTGGCCCAGCTCCTGGACGGCGAGCTCGAGGGCGCGCGCGTTCGCCCCTCGGAAGCGACGGTGGGTGGAGGGTCGATGCCCGGCTACGGCGTTCAGTCCTGGGCAGTGGAGGTCCGAGTCCCCGACCCGGAGATCATGTCGGCACGGTTGCGCGCAGGGAGCCCTCCGGTGTTCTGCCGGGTCGACGAGAAGGGTGTGGTGTTCGACGTTCGGACTGTGTCGGACGAGTCACTCCCGGACCTCACGCGTGCCATCCAGTACGCCCTGGAAGGCGACGACCTCACCGATGAGTGAAGGGTCGGCTCGACTGGAGCCGGCGGCCGAGGCGCCGCTGCACGTGGTGGCGACCGCCGGCCATGTCGACCACGGCAAGTCCTCCCTGATCCTCCGGCTCACCGGCATCGACCCCGACCGGTGGGCGGAGGAGAAGCGACGTGGGCTCACCATCGACCTGGGGTTCGCCTGGTGCACGCTTCCCTCGGGCAGGGAGATCGGGTTCGTCGACGTTCCGGGCCATGAGCGGTTCGTCCGCAACATGCTGGCCGGAGTCGGACCGCTCCGGCTCGTGTTGTTCGTCGTGGCCGCCGACGAGGGCTGGAAGCCACAGTCCGAGGAGCACCTGGCGATCGTCGATGTCCTGGGCGCCGATGGTGGCGTCGTCGCGCTCACCAAGTGCGACCTGGTGGACGAGGAGACCGTCGGGATGGCAATCGAGGACGTGCGCGACCGGCTCCGGGGAACCGTCCTGCGAGATGCAGCCATCGTCCCGTGCTCGTCGCAGACTGGCGAGGGGTTCGACGGACTCGCCGAGGCCCTCGAT
>DATDKZ010000233.1:0-3825 GCA_036519575.1 Actinomycetota bacterium
AAGGGGGTCGTGTTCTGCGACCTGGACCTGGCCATCACCGATCACCCCGACCTGGTCGAGCGACACCTGAACGGCCTGGTCCCAACGGATCGGAGCAAGTTCACCGCGCTGCACGCGGCGTTCCGGACAGGCGGCACCTTCCTGTACGTCCCACAAGGGGTCGAGATCGCGGTCCCCATCCAGACCGTCACGTGGATCGACGAGGACGGCTCGGCCGTGTTCCCTCGCACGCTCCTGGTTACGAAGGAGGGCGCCGAGGTCACGTTCATCGACCGCTACGTCTCACCCGACCTCGGCCGAGCCCTCTCCGATGCCGTGGTCGAGATCTACGCTGGGCCGAACTCACGGGTGAGCTACGTCGTCCTGCAGGAATGGGGCGACGGGGTCACGCACCTGGCCGTCCAGCGGGCTCGCGTCGCACGCGACGCGCACCTGCGATGGCTCGGCGTCGCGCTCGGCGGCTCGCTGGCCAGGGCGGAGGTCGAGAGCCTCCTGGCCGAGGACGGCGGCTCGAGCGAGATGCTCGGCCTGTACTTCGGGGACGGGGACCAGCACATCGACCACCGATCGCTTCAGGACCACGTGGGATCGAGGACCTCGAGCGATCTTCTGTACAAGGGGGCCATGAAGGGCCGCTCGAACGCCATCAACACGGGCACCGTGATCATCGAGCAAGGTGCCCATCGGTGCGACGCCTACCAGACCAATCGGAACATCCTGCTGTCGGAGACGGCACGGGCGCATTCGGTGCCGAACCTGGAGATCCTGACCAACGACCCCACCCGGTGCGGCCACGCCGCCAGCGTGGGGCCGGTGGACGAGGACCAGCTGTTCTACCTGATGAGCCGGGGGATCTCACGGGAGGAGGCGGAGCGCCTGGTCGTGTTCGGGTTCTTCCGTGAGGTCCTGGACCGGGTGGACCTGGAGGAGATCCGGACCGGCCTGGAGCGGGCCATCGAGGCCGAGCTTGCCAAGGAGGATTGAGTGGGTTGGGTGCGCGTGTGCAGCACCTCGGACGTCCCGGCCGGCGAGGTTCGGCGGTTCGAGGTGGACCACCGCCCGTTCGCCGTGGTGAACCTGGGCGAGGAGGGGTTCCGGGTGGTCGACTCGATCTGCTCGCACGCGCACTACTTCCTGGACGAGGGCGAGGTGGACGTGGACGACGAGACGATCGAGTGCCCCAAGCACGGGTCCACGTTCGACCTCAACACCGGCAAGCCCATCACGCTCCCGGCCACGCAGCCGGTGGAGCGGTTCGACGTGAAGGTTGAGGGCGACGACGTGCTGATCGAGATGACGGATGACTGACACTGCTGTTGCGACGGTGACGCTCGAGATCCGGGGGCTCCACGCTTCCGTGGAAGGCAAGGAGATCCTGAAGGGGATCGACCTCGTGGTGAAGCAAGGGGAGACCCATGCCCTGATGGGCCCAAACGGCTCGGGGAAGTCGACGTTGGCGAATGTCCTGATGGGCCGGCCGGGCTACAAGGTCACGGCGGGGGAGGTCCTGTTCAAGGGAGAGAACATCCTGGCTCTGCGGCCGGACCAGCGCGCCCAGCGGGGCCTGTTCCTGGCCATGCAGTACCCAGTGGAGGTCCCGGGGGTCTCGGTGGTGAACTTCCTTCGGACCGCGTACAAGGCCGTGAAGGCGGAGGAGATCTCGGCGCTGGCGTTCCGCAAGCACATGAAGGAGAAGATGAACCTGCTCGGCGTGGAGGACGCCATGGTGAACCGGTACGTCAACCAGGGCTTCTCCGGCGGGGAGAAGAAGAAGAACGAGATCCTCCAGCTGGCAGTCCTCGAGCCCGATATCGCGGTGCTCGACGAAACCGACTCGGGCCTGGACATCGACTCCCTGAAAGCCGTGGCCATGGGGGTCGAGCAGCTCATCGGGCCGGACTTGGGCGTGCTCCTCATCACCCACTACCAGCGGATCCTGAACTACGTCACCCCGGATTTCGTCCACGTCATGATCGGCGGGCGTATCGTGAAGTCGGGCGGGCAGGAGCTGGCCCATGAGCTCGAGGAGAAGGGCTACGAGGGCATCCGCCAGGAGCTGGGGATCGAGCAGGAGAACGGCGAGAAGGAAGCGTAGAGGGGGCGAAGGCACAATGTCGGTGACGAAGGAGCGGGCGGGAGGCGCGCTGGACGTTGCCCGGATCCGAGCGGACTTCCCCATCCTTTCCCGAACGGTTGGGGACAAGCCGATGGTGTTCCTCGACAGCGCCGCCACCTCCCAAAAGCCCCGTCAAGTGATCGAAGCCGAGCGCGAGTTCTACGAGCGCCACAACGCCAACGTCCACCGCGGCATCTACATGCTCTCGGAGGAGGCCACGGAGCTCTACGAGGGTGCGCGGGAGAAGATCGCACGGTTCATCGGCGCGAGTGACCCGGCCACGATCGTGTACACGCGCGGAACCACCGAGTCCATCAACCTCGTGGCCCACGCCTGGGGGCGGAAGTTCCTCAAGGAGGGGGACGAGATCCTCCTCTCGGACATGGAGCACCATTCCAACATCGTGCCGTGGCAGCTGTGCGTTCGAGACACGGGCGCCGTCCTCCGCTACATCCCGCTCACCGACGACGGCCTCCTGGACCTTTCCGACCTCGGATCGCTGCTGAACGAGCGCACGAAGATCCTGTCCGTGTCGGGCATGTCGAACTCGCTGGGGACTCTCCCACCCATTCGTGAGCTCGCCGATGCGGCCCACGCCGTGGGTGCGGTCGTCTGTGTCGACGCGGCGCAGCTCGTCCCGCACGTCCCGGTGGATGTGGCCGAGCTGGACTGCGACTTCCTGTCGATCTCGGGCCACAAGATGCTCGGCCCTACCGCTTCCGGCGGGCTGTACGCCCGCCGCGAACTGCTGGAGGCCATGGACCCGTTCATGGGCGGGGGGCACATGATCGAGGAGGTCCACCACGACCATTCCACCTGGAACGAGGTGCCGTACAAGTTCGAGGCCGGCACCATGAACATCGCCCAGGAGGTCGGGCTCGGCGCGGCCGTCGACTACCTCGAGACCTTGGGCATGGACGCGGTCCGGGCCCACGAGGAGGAGATCACGGGGTACGCGATCGACCGCCTGCTGGACGCGGGGGCGACGATCTTCGGTCCGAAGGACGTGAGCGTGCGCGGCGGCGCCGTGTCGTTCTGGTACAAGGAAGTCCACCCACACGACCTGGCCACGATCCTGAACGAGGAGGGCGTGGCGGTCCGGGCCGGCCATCACTGCAACCAGCTCGTGATGCGGCGGTTCGGGGTCCCGGCCACCACCAGGGCTTCCTTCTACGTCTACAACACGAACGACGAGGTGGACGCGCTGGTGGCCGCCCTGGCCAGAGCGGAAGAGGTGTTCGGCTTCTAGCGTTGCAACGAAGGGCCTGGCCTGCCGGCCGGCCGAAAGGACGAACCGTGGCGCTCGACGAGATTTACAAGGAAACCATCCTCGACCACTACAAGAACCCGCGAAACAAGCGCGAGCTCCCGGGGGCGGAGCTCTCGTGCTCCCGGAACAACCCGCTGTGCGGCGACGAGATCACCGTCTTCGTCCACGAGGAGGACGGCAAGGTGGCCGGAGTCACGTTCCTGGGGCAGGGCTGCTCCATCTCCCAGAGCTCGGCCTCCATGATGACCGAGGCGATGAACGGAAAGTCGGTCGAGGACGCAGAGCGGCTGATCGGCGACTTCCGGGGAATGATGGCCGGCGACGCGGAGCCCGATGAGGACGAATTCGGTGAGCTGGTCGCTCTGAAGGGAGTGGTGAAGTACCCGATCAGGGTGAAGTGTGCCGTGCTGGCCTGGGACGTGCTCCAGGAGGCGCTCTC
>DATDKZ010000234.1:0-7698 GCA_036519575.1 Actinomycetota bacterium
GGGGCGCATGCTGCGATGAGCGATCCCGCCATGGTGGGGCCCGCAACCGCTGCGGCCGTTCGCAAGAACTCGCGCCTTGTGATCGGCATCCGGCCGCGAACGATATCCCGCGCCGGCCTCAGGCGCAGGTCACGGAGCCCCGGCCGATCAGCGTTGCACGGCGGTTGGCGGTGTCGCGGTAGCCGACCGCCCACACCGACCCGTCGGGTGCCGCGGCCGCCCCGGTGAAGACGTCGGAGCCGGGGACGCCGGGTCCGTCCACGATGGACCATCCGGCTCCGTCATAGCGCTGGACCAAAGCCCGGCTCATGCCGCTCCTCGCCCCCGGGCTGGTCCCTACGGCCCACGCCTCATCGGCCGAGACCGCGGCGATCCCCTGAAGGGTCCCCCGGCGTCGGGCTGTTCCGGTGTCCCTCCAGGCGGTCCCGTCCCATCGAAGGAGGGACGAATCGACTGCCCACGCGCCGTCGCCGATCCCCGACGCGATGGCCAGGAGCTGACCGCGCCCCCGGATGGGGATCCGGTGCCATCGCTTGCCGGTGAACCGAAGCGCGAGGAGCCGATCCCCTTGAGCTCCGACGGCCCATGCGTCATCGCGGGAGACCGCCGTGACGGCCCGAAGGACGCTCGGCCCCGGGACGGCGGGCAGGGTCTCGGCGCCCCACTCGGTCCCGTCCCAGCGCAGGATCAGAGCCTGCTCCGCGCCGAGCTCGCCGCTTCGCGACGCGCCGACCGCCCACACCGTCCTGCCGGCTGCCGCCACGCCGTACAGTGCCGCACCGCCGTCGATGGCGGGAACTGGGGACAGGCTCCACCCGATCCCGTCCCAGCGCTCGATCAACGGGAGGTCCTCGACGCCGTTCGAGGTCCGTCCCACGGCCCAGACGTCGTCGGGCCCCGCCACGGTTACCGCGTTCAACACGTTCACGGTGCCGGCGTTCGGCGTCGCGGTCACCACCCACAGCTGGCCGTCCCACCGCTCGACGAGGGTGGATGTGGGCGCCTCGGGGGGGCCAAAACCACCGACCGCCCACGTCTGCCCGTCAGCTGCAGTGGCCACGGCCAGAAGCTGGTTGCCCTCCTGATCCGGATCGATGCTCGGGAGCACGTCCCAGCTCGCCTCGCACGTCGGGGAGGGCGAGGCCGTCACCGACGGTGTGGCCCGTGGTGGGCTGGCCGCCGGGCGAACAGCCTCGAAGGCGAACAACGTAACCGCCGTGATCGCCGCCGCCGCCACGCCGTTTCGGATCGCTCGCCGTTGGATGGGATCCACGCCGACAAGACGCTACCCCGCCCGGACCCGGTTCGCGGCCAAGCTTGCCGTGCCGAATCGCCGGACAGTACCCTCCGCCCGTCGTGAGCGCGTTCGAACGCGACGTCGTGCTGATCGGCGGTGGCCACAACGGGCTGGCCTGCGCCGCGTACCTGGCCCGGGCCGGCCTCGACGTGCTGGTGCTGGAGCGCCGGGACGTCGTGGGCGGGGCGGCCGTGACCGAGGAGCCCTGGCCGGGCTATCGGATCTCCAGTGCGAGCTACGTGGTGAGCCTGATGCCGCCCCGGATCGTGGAAGAGCTCGACCTCGACCGGCACGGATACCGGGTCTCGATCATCTCCCCCGACTACTTCGTGCCGTTCCCCGACGGAACCTCGCTCACGTTGTGGGGCGATCTGTCCCGCGACGCCGAGAACATCGCCCGGTTCTCGAAGAAGGACGCCGACGCGTACGTGGAGTTCGACCGTTCGTTCGACCGGGTGGCCGGTCTGTTGAAGGACCTGCTGTACGTGGTGCCTCCGAACGTCCGTATCCGGGACGTGGCTCGGTGGGTCCGCACGGCCGGGAGGATCCGAAGCTGGACGGGACGGGACGTGCACGAGATGGTCCGGCTGTTCACGATGAGCGCCGCCGATTTCCTCGACGAGTGGTTCGAGGACGACCGGGTGAAGGGCGCCCTGGCCACCCAGGCGGTGATCGGCGGGTGGTGCGGACCGATGTCTCCCGGATCCGCCTACGTGCTGATGCACCACTGGATCGGCGAGGTGGCCGGCCATGCCGGCGCCTGGGGTTGGGTTCGAGGTGGCATGGGCGGGGTCTCCACAGCCCTCGCCCGCGCGGCCGAGTCGGCCGGCGCGGAGATCCGCACGAACGCCGAGGTGCAGCGGGTGGCCATCGCCGGGAGCGGCCGGTCGGTGGGCGTGGAGCTCTCCGACGGCTCGCTCGTTCGGGCCCGACGCGTGGTGTCGAACGCGCATCCCATCACCACGTACCTGGACCTCGTCGGGGAGGATCGCCTGCCCGATGAGGTGGTGCGCGACATCAAGCGCTATCGAACGCGGAGCGGCTCGGTGAAGGTGAACGTCGCGCTATCCGAGCTGCCGTCGTTCCCCTCGTGGGACCAGGAGGGCCGGCTCCACATGGGCCTGTCGGCCGTCTCGCCGTCCATCGAGTACCTCGAGCGGGCATGGGACGATGCGAAGTATGGGCGCCCCAGCGAGCACCCGTACGTGGAGGTCGTGTTCCCCACGGCCCACGAGGAGGGCCTGGCCCCGCAGGGCAAGCACGTGATGCTGGCGTTCTGCCAGTACGGGCCTTACGAGCTCCGCTCGGGCTCGTGGGACGACGAGCGCGAGCGGTTCGGGAAGCGGGTGATCGAGACCGTGGGGCAGTTCGCGCCGAACCTCCCCGGCGCCGTGGAGCACATGGAGGTCCTGGCCCCACCCGACATCGAGGCCAGGTTCGGGCTGATCGGCGGGAACATCATGCAGGGCGAGCTCTCGCCCGACCAGATGTTCTCGTTTCGACCCATCCCCTTCTACGGCGACTACCGGTCGCCGGTCCCCGGCCTGTACCTGTGCGGCGCCGGAACCCATCCGGGCGGTGGCGTCATGGCCGTGCCGGGGCGAAACGCGGCCACGGTCGTCCTCCGCGACCACAAGCGAGGGACCGTCGTCGACAGCCTGCGGATCCGAGGCCGGTCCTAGATGCTCGCGGAGCTGGCGGGGGCGGTGCGCGACGCACGAGTGTCGGCGAACGAGCTCGTCCGGCTGGCGTACGAGCGGATCGCACGGCTCAACGGGGACCTGAACGCGGTGATCGCGCTTCGGCCCGAGGAGGAGGCCATCGCCGAGGCCGAGAAGCGGCGAGCATCGGCGTCGGAGTCGGAGGGACCGCTCCCGCTCCTCGGACTTCCCCTGCTGGTGAAGGACAACACAGACGTCGCCGGGATGCGGACCGTGAACGGCTCGCGCCTGCTCCAGGACGCCGTGCCCGCGGAGCGGGACGCCCAAGTGGTGGAGCGCCTCCGCGCTGCAGGCGCGATCGTCGTGGGGAGGACGAACGTCCCCGAGTTCTCGTTCTCCGGGTTCACCGACAACGTGGTGTACGGGCCAGCCCGCAACCCGTGGGGCGTGGCGTGGTCCACCGGCGGCTCGAGCGGCGGCTCCGGTGCTGCACTGGCGGCGGGGCTGGTGCCCCTGGCCACCGCCACCGACGGCGGTGGCTCGGTGCGCATCCCCGCCGCCCTCTGCGGCCTGGCCGGGCTGAAGCCGACCACCGGCCTCGTGGCCCGGTGGCCCATCCCGGCGTGGATGGACCTGTCCGGCGACGGGCCGCTGGGGAACACGGTGGCCGACCTTCGCCTGTTGCTCGATGTGATGCGAGGGCCGGGGTCCGGAGATATCGGATCGGCGCCTGTGTGGGAGCCTGCGGATGGCTCGGTCTCTCGCGTGGTCGCCGCGCCGCGGACATGGGACTGGGGCCCGCTGCCACAGGCGATGGACGAGCGGTATCGCGCGGCCCTTCGAAGCATCGAGCGTGACCTTCGGCTCCCCGTCGAGGAGATCGATCCGTCGTCGATCTTCGCGTTCGGCGGCGACCCTGGCGAGGACTGGTACGTGCTGGTCGCTGCTGAGGAGCTTCAGGCGATCGGTCGGGAGCGGGTGGAGGCCAACATGGATGAGCTGTCGCCGCCGTTCCGGTCGACGATGGAGTACGCCCTCGGCATCACGCTCGACCGGTACGTCGAGGCCCGACGCAACCGGTTCGCGTATGCCAGAGCCATGGACGAGCTGCTCGGGGAGGATGCGGTGTTCGTGTGCCCGACGCTCGGCTACGAGGGATGGCGTGCCGACGGCACGCTGCCCGGCAGCGACGACGTGGCTGGCGGCGAGGGGTACAACACCGGCGAGGCGAACCTCTCGGGCCACCCTGCGCTGTCCCTTCCCGCGGGCCTGTCGCCGAACGGCATCCCCTTCGGGCTCCAGATCACCGGCCCCAGGTTCCGCGACGACCTCGTGTTGATGTTCGGGGAGGAGTGGGAAGCTGCCAACCCGTGGCCGCGAACCGCTCCGGGTTACGAGCCCTTCGCGCTGCCCGGCTAGGGGCCGAGGTTGTAGCCGAGGCGCCGCGGCATCCGGGCCAGGAAATCCACCGGCGGAGGGGCCCGTCCGCCCAAGTCCTCCACGTCGTCCTTGTGCATGATGGCCCGAGTCACGAGGAGCGCCCCGGGCGAGCGAAGCGGCTCCGGGGGGAATGGCTTCGGCTCCGCACCCACGATCGGCAGCCGCGTGAAGTCGTCCTCGGCCCCCACAGCCAGGCCCGAGAGGATCCGCCCCGCGAGGTGACACGGCCCAACGCCGCCGCCCGTGAACCCCAGCGCGTAGTGGAGGTTTCCCGACGGAAGCGTTCCGAGGAAGGGCAGGTGCAGCCCGGTCACGTCGATGGGCCCACCCCACGCGCACTCGATCGGCACGTCGCGGAAGCTCGGGAACCATCGGTGGAGGTCGCGGACCAACCGGGCGACGGCGTCATCGTCGAAATCCATCCGGGGGCCGAGGCCGGTCCCCAGGCCCGTGCGCGCCCCGGCCCCTCCGAACGCGATCCGGCCGTCGGGTGTGGTCCGGAGGTAATGCAACGTGGAACGGTAGTCGTAGACGCCCTCGCCGCCCGTCCACCCGATGTCCTCAAGCCTCTCTGGGCCCGGCGCGGTCAGGACGATCGTGCTCGACCGGGGAAGGATGGCCCGGCGGAACGCCGGGAGCGAAGCGGCGTAAGCACCGAGGCCGATGACCGCGCTTGTCGCCGTCACGCCACCTCGGGGCGTCTCCGCCTCGGCGCGGGTGCCGCCACGGAACCGCAGCACCGGGGTTTCCTCGAAGACCCGAACGCCCCGCTCCAGGAGGACGCGGCGGAGCCCACGAGCGAGGCGCGCGGGCTGGACATGCGCGGCACCGGGCATGAACACCCCTCCCCGCGACACCGGGGACCGGAAGCGCTCTGCCACCTGGGCGGGCGAGAGCTCCACGTACTCCTGGTCGGCACCGAGCCTCAGCGCGAACTCCGCGTTCTCCCTCCACGCCCCGTCCTGGGCCGGCGAGGTCGAGATGCCGAGGTCCCCGGCCCGCGAGTACCAGGCGTCGATGCCGTGGCTCATGCACCACTCGCCGACCTCGCCGATCGAGTGGTCGGCCGCACGACAGATCGCCAGGGCCGCCCGGTCGCCGTGGAGCCGCGCGAGCGTCGGAAGCTCGTCCCAGAGCCCGTTCACGAACCCGCCGTTCCGCCCGCTCGGCCCGCCGCCGCAGATGTCCTGTTCCAAGAGGACGACGTCGATGCCGGGATCGCGTTCCTTCAGAAAGAACGCGGTCCACATGCCGGTGTAGCCGCCGCCGAGGATCACCACGTCGGTCGCCGTGTCCGCCGCGAGCGGCAGACACGGCTCACCCGGATCGTTCGCCAGCGCCTCCTCCATCCACCAGCTGCGGACGGCCCGTCGCGGGGGAGGCCCGTACGGGGCGACCCTCACCGAGGCCCCAGGTTGTAGCCGAGTCGGCGCGGCATTCGAGCCACGAACGTCACCAGAGGGTTCGGCCGCCGTCCCCGGTCCTCCGCATCGTCCTTTCGACGGATGGCCTCGTTCACCATGAGCATCCCGGACGAGAGGATCGGTTCGGGGGGGAAGCGGAGGGGCTCGTGCGTCACGAGGGCGAGACGGGAGAAGCCGTCCTCGGCGTGCATGGCCAGGCTGGCCAGGATCTGGCCGCCGAGGTGGCAGGGGGCGACGCCGTTCCCGGTGAACCCCAGGCCGTGATGGACGTTCCCTGACGTCGAGCTACCGAAGAACGGCAGGTAGGTGCCGGCCACGTCGATGGGCCCTCCCCACCCCGCGGCGAGCGGCACGTCCCGGAAGCTCGGGAACATCCGGTGCAGATCGGCGATCGCCGTTCGCAGGAACCGCTCGTCGTAGGTGAACCGCGGGCCGATCCTCCGGGCCAGTCCGGGCTGCATGCCCGCGCAGCCCATGGCGATCCGCCCGTCGGGGGTCGTCCGCACGTAGTGCAGCGAAGGGCGCAGGTCACGCAGGGCCTCGCCGCCTGTCCAGTTGATCGCCTCCAGCTTCTCTGGGGCCGGCTCGGTCAGCACGATATAGCTCCCGCGGACCGCCACGTGTCGCCGGAACCGTTTCCAGTGGATGCCCCACGACCCCACGGCGATGACGGCATGGGCTGCGCGAACGCAGCCACCGGGCGTCTTCGCCGTCGCCGGCGGTCCGGCGGCGAACCGGCGGACCGGGGTTCCCTCGAAGATTCGAACGCCGCGCTCCAGCAGCACCCGACGCAGTCCCCGGGCCAGCCGGGCGGGCTGCACGGTGGCGGCATCGGGATGGAACACGCCGCCAAGCAGGACCGGGGAGTCGATGCGCTTACGGACCTCGTCGGCGGAGAGCTCGACGAGTTCCTCCTCGGCCCCGAGGCGCCGCGCTTCCCCGAGCTCGTGCTCCCAGGAGCCCTCCTGGAACGGGTTCGACGCAACCGCCAGTTCGCCGCCGTCGGTGAACCAGGCGTCGACGCCGTGGCGCTGGCAGAACCGGCCGATCTCGGCCACGCTCCGGGACGCCGCGAGACACAACTCGAGCGCGTCGCCGTCCCCGAACCGGTGGGCCAGCTCGCCGATCGAGCTCCAGTACCCGTTCACGAACCCGCCGTTCCGCCCGCTCGGCCCGCCGCCGCAGATGTCCTGCTCCAGGAGGACGACGTCGATGCCGGGATCGCGTTCCTTCAGGAAGTAGGCCGCCCACATGCCGGTGTAGCCGCCGCCGATGATCATCACGTCGGCGGCGGTGTCCGTCGCGAGCGGCGGACACGGCTCGCCCGGATCCTGCGCGAGTGCCTCGTCCACCCACCATCCGCGCGTCGTCCGCGGAGGCGGCTCGATCGGCATGGGGTCCATCAAGTGCTCCCTGGTATCGTGCGGTTCCATTCTGACCCAAGCGTTCGGAGGAGGACGCGGTGGGCGCGCGAGGACGCGACCGGAAGCGACCACGGAGCTGGGAGGTCACCGAGGGACCCGAACGCGCTCCGGCCCGGGCGATGCTCCGGGCTGTCGGCTTCTCCGAGGAGGACTTCGGGAAGTCGCAGGTCGGGGTGGCCTCCTCGTGGAACGAGGTCACACCCTGCAACTACCACCTGAACAAGCTGGCCGCACTGGCCAAGGAGGGCGTCCGACAGGGCGGCGCGGTGCCGCTGGAGTTCACCACGATCGCGGTCTCTGATGGCATCGCCATGGGCCACGAGGGCATGAAGGCCTCGCTCATCTCCCGTGAGGTGATCGCGGACTCGGTCGAGCTCGTGATGCACGCCGAGCGGTTCGACGGCTTGGTGGGCATCGCCGGCTGCGACAAGAGCGAGCCGGGGATGCTGATG
>DATDKZ010000235.1:0-22057 GCA_036519575.1 Actinomycetota bacterium
GGCCGAGCTTGCCACACTCCCAGACGAGGCCAACGGCGAGCCTGCATCCGAACCTTCGCTCGACCTGATCGAGCTCGACGAAGAGGATGAAGCTACCGGTCAACGCGTTCCCGCCAGGCGGAGTTGGAGCTAGCCCCGGCCGCGACTGCCAGTCCCGTTTCCGTCCCGAAAGAACGTTTGGCTATCTGCTGAGGCACCGGCCACGCATAGGCCTCATGGCTACGGTCAAGAGGGGACGCTCTCTGATGGTCCTGGGAGTGAGGGAACCATTCCCCAACCCACGGTGTAGTGGGAGCATCCTCCTGGAGAAAGAGATCCTCTTGCGACGGATTCTGCTCGTGACAGCGATTGCCACGGCGGCCCTCTGCCTGCTCCCGTGGCCCGCCCAGTCGAAGGGGCTCGAGGAGCACGCCAAGGTGGCGATCCGGGGTCCCGGGCTCGCCGAACCCATCCGACTAAGCGGTGAGGACGCGTTCGTCTTCGTCGAACGATCCGGGGCGTTCCAGGCCAAATGGGATGTGCCGAACCTCGGGGGCGACCTGACGCCCAACGCGGAGCTCGGCACGGCGTATCGCGCGGCGGTTCGGATGCAGTGCTGGAACGGCAAGGTGGTCAGGTACACCCAGACGCTGTACCCGGACGCTCCGGGTGGGCTGCAGGTCCTTACGCTTCCCGGCGCCACGCAGTGCTTTGGGCACTCGATTCCCGGGTACTGGCCGGCTGCGGACGAGCTCCTCACGCTGCTCGTGAACAAGGGATTGCCCGCGAGCACCGGTGAGCACGGAACCGGCGGCGAACGATCGACGGCGCAGGGCGTTCTGGCCGACGGCGGATCCGGCGGGTCGTTCGGGGCGGGCCTGGCCATCACCGTCGCGCTCGCCGCAGCTCTCGCGCTCCTCGGGATCGCTGTCGGGCTTGCCTCGAGACGGCGGCGGGGCACCACCTAACCGTCCCAGTTACGGCGTCGGCGAGGCGGTCGGGCTGGGGGTCGCCGTGGGACTGGGGCTCGGCGAGGGCGAAGGGGACGGCGAGGGCGACGGCGAGGGTGCTGGGAGCTCCTGCAGGATAGGACCGTCGTCCGGGGCGAGATCGAGGCACGTTCGAGGACACGACGGCCCGGTGAACTGGGTCACCACCCACCAGGAGTACGACGTCCGATGGGGTCCGAATCGGAGCTTGCCCAAGCCCACGGACATGATCGCCCCATCGGGACCCATCTTTCGGACCCCGATGCGCCCGACAAGCGCATCCCGACGACGGGGCCGACGGCGGAACAGCCTCCCCACGAGGTCGCGTCCGTCCGATCGAGCCACTGCGACGTAGTCCTCATCGGCATCGCCCCGCGTGTCGAGGAGCACGACGATGAACCCCCTGTCCCTGATGTCTCTCGCCGTCCAGAAGGCGAACGTGTGGATGATCCATGTGGGCGGGTTGGGATCGGCGGTGAACCCCACCGTTCTGACGTCGAGGCGGCCGAACGTGTCGTTCCCGTCCGGGTAGTCCTTCGGCGCGACCGCCATGGAAAGGCTCGTCAACAGGAGCCCTCCGAGCACCGGCCCGGCGAGCCAAACCAAACCGATGCTCCGCCTCACGCGATCCTTCTGACGCGGAGAGATCGGAGAGAGGATGTCAGCATCCACGCCACCACGACGATGCCGGTGACGGCGAGAGCCGATGGCAGGGCGTCACCGGCCGTCGGAAGGCCCGGCACGCTGATGCGGGGCGAGTCGACGCCAGCAAGGGCCGCGATCGACGCGCCACCGGCCAAGAGGGCGTTTCGCAAGAGCAGGATCCGGTAGTCCCGCGGAATGCTCGTCCCGAAGCATCCGCAGGCCACCACGTTGCCGAACCGCCGGCGAGCCGCGAGGATCGCGGCCGAGAAGGCGGCGAGGATCACCAGGGCGACGATCCCGGCGGTCCGGTGCATCCCAACCACCACCAGGCCGACGATCGCCACCTCCGCAACGGGTACCCCGATCACCGACGTCCGGTGCATCCGTGGCGGCAAACCGTAGGCGGCCAGCACCCGCCGCCAGGATGCCGGGCGAGCGATCTTGGCACCCGCCGACCAGCCGAACGCGGCACCGAGCACCGCCGCTGCCAGGGGCGCCACGAGCACGTGCCTCTCCGGGAGCATGACCGCCGCGGCCACGCCCACGGCGAGTAGGGCCGCAACATTGGCCGCTCGCCAGCCCGGCGAGGAAGCACTCCGGGCCAGCCGGGCCACCAGGGCCGAGCCCTCCTGGGAGCGTCGGGCCCGTACGGCCACCAGAACCGAGAGGCCGCGGCCCACCCCGAACGGTGCTACGAGGGCCGCCCCCACGAGCGGCTCTCCCGAAGCGGCCGCGGCCACGGCAACCACCACCAACGTCCCATGGGCGAGATAGGTGAGGAACCCGACGCCCAGGCCCGCCCCGTACAGGAAGGCCGCGACCGGAACGGAGAAGAACGTCCGCCACCACTGCGGGACCTGTCGGCGGAGCTGCGGCACGGGGACCGGCACCACGGTGGCCTCTCCCACCAGATACAGAGCGGCGACGAGGGCGATGAGGAGGACCCGGCCTCCTCCCCACGGAGCGCCGAGCAGCGAGCCCACGCCACCGAGGATCGCGCCGAAGGCCGCCGCGGACGCCACCGCGCCCGTCGCGTGGAGCGCCACGCTTCCGGCCCACCTTCCGGCTCGTCCCCCGTCGACCACGGGGGTGATGGTCTCCACCATCGACAACCCTCAGGGACCGAAGAGCGTGGAGACGCCGGCGACGACGGACGCGACGATCACGGCGATCGTCACGGGCTCGCTCAACATGCCAGGTTGAGCTCCTGGTAGGCGATGCAGAACACGCGAAGGGCGCCGGGGCAGTACCCCCGGACCGAAGCGTCCCCATTGATCCGGATCCTCGAGCTCGAGCAGCAGTCCTGGATGTGACGGACGCGCCCACCGCAGCATCGGCTCCAACCACCGCCGTACCGCGGATCCTTCACCCCCGGATACTGGTCGGGGACGCGCTCTTGGCAGATCTTCCGCCGTCGCTGCCGGCGACTCGTGTAGATGCGGCCGTCGTCGTCCACCGGATAGCCCTGCACCGGATGAACCGGATAGCCGTACGCGTCCACCCGGGTGAGCGGTGCGAAGGGGTGCGGACACGACCCCGTCGTGTACAGGTGACCGCAGATGTGGTGCGCCTCGGCCCGCTCGGGTGCGAGCGCGACGGCGACGAAAGACCCGCCCGCCAGGGCGACCACGGCCCGTCCCACCTTGCCCAGGAACGAGCGCCTGCTCGTCCTGCGGGCAAGCTCCGCGGGCATGCGGGCGAACTCGGGATGCATCAGCCCGCCCGGGCCTCCTGGAGCTCGAAGGTCATTCGGCGGGCGGCTGAGTCGACCAGCCCCTCCAACTGTTCCAGGTCGTTCACCGTGCCCTTGGCCCTGACCACTCCGACCGGGTCGAGGATGACGACGAACGGAACACCCGGGACGGCCCAGGCCCGCTCGGCCTCAGGATCGGACACGACCTGCGGGACCAGCCCGGCCGCCGTCGCCGCCGCGGGGACCGACGGGCGGACCTGCTCGCACACCGGACAGGTCGGGGACTCGAACACCACCAGCCGGCCGCCGCCCGGGCCTCCCAGGTCGACGGCCGAGCCGTCCGCTGCCTTGGCGCGGAGTGGAGGCGGCGTCTGTCCAAGCGGCGGCCCCTCGTCGTCGATCTCCAGGGCGCCGAGCGGACCGAGCCGAAGGTGCAACACGCCGACCTGGCGGGCCAGGGCGACGACCACGACGCACAGTGCGATGAGGAGGAGCCATTGGACGGCGAATGCTGCCATCCACCATCCCGGCACGAGCGCTAGGCCTCCCCCTGCGCGGGAACGGACTCGACCTCGGTCAGATCCACGAACGGGAGCTTCTCCGGGGCCATCCAGGTCGGCTCCCCCTTCTTGTCCAAGAACTGGATCACTGGCGTGCCCTCCGCAGTGAGCCCCATGATGGCCCGGAGCTCGCCGTCTTTGTTCAGCAGGCGCAGGATGGGCGAACCCTCGGCCGCCAGCCCCAGCCTGGCTCGCACCTTCCCGTCCTCGTCCTGGAGCGAGATGGTGGGAGATCCCTGCTGAGCCAGGCTGTACACGAAGCCGAGCTGTCCGTCCTTGTTCCGGAGCGCGAGCGTCGGCGAGCCCTCGGTCGACAGTCCGAACTTGGCTCGGACCTTCCCGTTGTGGTCCACCATGGCCATGCTGGCCGAGCCGTCCGAGAACAGGCCGAAGGTGGCTCGGACCTTGCCCTCGTCGTCCGCGATGGCCAGGCCGGCAGAGCCGTCGAGCTGAACCCCGAAGCGGGCCCGGAGCCGCTCGTCCGGGCCGTAGAACGCGACGAACGGCGAGTCGTCGTTCGTCACCCCAAGCCGGGCCCGCACACGCCCTTGCGAATCCTCGACCTCGATCTCGCCCGTGCGTACGACGCGCTTCTTCATGGTTCTGCCCCTCGCTGCCGGCCACCGGTTGCTCATCCGTAGCATGGCGCGACCGGCGACCTATCGCAAAGTACCCGCGTACAGGCAGGGGTCAAGCACATCGAGGATGCCCGGTTACTGGCACCGGTACGCCGGAAAGCGAGAAGCCGCCAGAACCCGAAGGTCCCAGCGGCCTCTCGCGACGGACTGTATGGGGCAGCGGCCTCCTCGGTCAAGCCGGGATCCCGCTTCTTGTCACTTTTTCTTCAGGACCTCCGTCCGCAGGGTGCTCTGGGCCAGTCGGTCGGGACGGGGGTCCACCCCGACGCCCGGACCTTCCGGGACCGCCATCGTCCCGTCGGGATCCATGCGGAAGGGTTCGGTGATGTCCTCGAGGAAGTACCGTTCGCTCGCGCTGGTGTCACCGGGGAGCACGAAGCCGGGGAGGGCGGCGAGCGCGAGGTTGGTGGCCCGGCCGATCCCGGTCTCGAGCATCCCTCCGCACCACACGGGAACCCCTCGAGGAAGGAGGGCGTCGTGGATCCGCTTCGCCTCTCCGAGCCCACCCACCCTGCCCTGCTTGATGTTCACGATCCGGCACGACCCGAGCCCGATCGCCGCCTCGGCGTCGGCGGCCGAGCGTATCGACTCGTCCAGGCAGATGTCGGTTCGGATCTCGCGCTGGAGCTTCGAGTGCTCCACCAGGTCATCCTGATGGAGCGGCTGCTCCACCATCAGCAGGTCGAAGGCATCGAGCGCTCGGAACGTCTCGACGTCGGCGAGCGAGTAGGCCGCGTTCGCATCGACCGAGATCGTGGCCCCCGGGTTCGCCTCCCGCACCGCGGCAACGCGCTCGATATCGAGCCCCGGCTCGATCTTCAGCTTGATCCGCCGATATCCATCGGCCAGGTACCCGGCCACCTGTTCCAGGAGCTGCTCGGTACTCGGCGGGATGCCGACCGAAACGCCGCACGCCACCCGGTCCCTGTCGGCGCCGAGGTATACGGCAAGGGACTCGCCGCGAGCACGGAGCTCCGCGTCCAGGACCGCGTTCGAAAGCGTCGCCTTGGCCATCGGGTTGCCCCGGACGAAGGCGAACACGCCATCCAGGTCCTCAGCCCGCGTTTCGCCGACCTGGAAGAGCGCCGGAGCCAGAAAGTCCCGCAGAACCAGCCACGCTCCCTCGTTGAACTCCTCGGAGAAGCCGGGCTCGGGCCCGGCGACGCACTCGCCCCACCCTTCGGCGTCACCCGTCTCGACCCTGGCGAGGATGCACTCCTTCTCCGTCTCCTGGCCGAAGCTCGTTCGGAAGGGGCGAACGAGGGGAAGCCTGATCAGGCGGAGCTCGATCGCTCGAACGATGGTCACGCAGATCCGCCGGTCGCGGTTGCGGCAGCCGTGAGGAGATACCTGGGGCCGTCGGGGTCGCGGGTGAGGCCCACCACGATCATGCCGAGGTCGAAACACCGATCGAGCACCTCGCCCACCGCGTCTCGCCACTCCGAGGCGAGCGCCGGATCCCGCTCCTTGAGACCCGCGTAGTTGGCCGGGATCCCCACCCGAACGCTCCCGCCCGCGTCGACGGCTGGCTCCTCCTCACGCTCCGGCGTGGGCATCTCGGGCGGCCCGCCCGCGCGAAGCGCATCCACGTGCGGCCCGGGTGGGCTCGTGGAGCTGCCGACCGCTTGATCCAGGTCCCACCTCACCACGAGCCGATCGCTCCGGTCGCCGCGGTTCAGCGCATCGCTCATCGCACCGTAGAAGTCACGATGGAACCGGTCGCACTGCACCCCGAGCTTGTTCAGGTTGAAGTGGGCGTTCCGGGCCTGGAGCGGGTCGAACGTCCATCGAACCACGCGATAGCCGGCCTCCAGGGCCTGGGCCCGTTGGGCGAGCTTCAGTGCGTACCCCACACCACCTGACCGCGACCCGGGGAGCACCGCCAGCATGTGCGAATGGACGTGGGGTCCGTCCCCGTCCAGCCCCATCCACCCGAGCACGTACCCGACGAGCTCGTCGCGTCGGAAGGCTCCGTACGGGATGTTCCCGCTGTCGGCCAACGCCCGGATCATCTCCCGAGGGACCAGCTGGTGCTCGCCCCACGTCGCAACCATGACGCGGAGGATCCTGTCCGCATCCTCGAGGGTCGTGAGGAGCCGGAGCTCGACGCCGGCCGCCTTTGCGGCGTCCGCCGCCAGCGTCCGGGCTGCGCTCACCGCCATGGCGCGGGCGAGTCTATCCCGCGCCGATCAGGGACTGGATAGGAGAAGGACCCGTGCCGCGCCACGGGCCCCCACCCCACATCGGTTCCGGAACTCTAACCGCCCTCGGGAGGCGGGAGCTCCTGCCATTCGTCCTCGCCGAAGTCCTGTCCTCGGCGACGCTTGAAGAACGACACGACGGCGGCCACGATCGCGGCGATGAACGCAAGGCGGAGAAGCTTTCCGAAGAACCCACGCTTCTTCTTCTGGTCCGATCCGGTGTCCTCACCCATCAGGGTTCCTCTCCTTTCACGGTGGGCCTGGTTGGAATTGAACCAACGACCTCATCCTTATCAGGGATGCGCTCTAACCAATCTGAGCTACAGGCCCCGAAGGAGCCGCCCGACGACCTTCACCCCGGCCCTGGGCAAGCCTACGCATCGCTCGAACAGGCTGTCAATGTTGCGTCTGACCTGCGAAGTCTCGTTCCGGGCCGCTCTCTCCGTCAGTGACGTTCGCTCAGCGTGACATCGATCCCGCCGATCACATCGGAGATGAGGTTGTACAGGAATGCGATGAACACGTTGATCAGCGACCAGATGACCACCATGAACAGACCGAGCACCGTGAGCCGGGCGAAGATCCAGCCTCCGTTGATCGAGAACGACTTGTCGGCGAACAGGTTGCGGGCGAACTCGGTGACGTGCTCGAGCGCCCCCATCGCCCCCAGGATCCCGTACAGCATGGCCAGCGCCAGCAGGATGACGGTCACCACGCAGAGGTAGAAGAGCAGCGAGAACTTGAACACCGACCACGGCCCGACCTTCCGGAGAACCACCCGGGTCTGGCGGGGTCTCCTCCGCGGCCCCCTGGGGATCTCCGGAGGGATGCTAGTGACCGTGTCGGTCGAGGACGCGGCAGTCGCCGCACCTGCGGCCGTGTGTTGGGTTGCCAGGCTAGGTTCGTCCATCGGACTCCTCGGGTACCCCGTCTTTCTACGCGGCTACAACCCCATCGGCAACAACCCTTGACCGGCCCAGGCAGCGGAGAGGTTCCCGGGCGATCCGAACATCACCCGCCCCCGTGCTCCTGGAGGGCCCCGGCAGCGGGCCGGCCGGAGGCCGGCGCCTTCACAGATGCGATTATGGGCCCAGCTCGGGAGGTGACGTGGACCAGCCGCGAACCGACCGGAGTGACCTGCAGCTGATCCTGGCCACCCAGGCGCTCCGTGCCTTCCTGTACGGGTTCGGGAGCGTGATCCTGGGGAGCGCGCTGGCAAGCGGAGGATTGTCGGATTTCGAGGTCGGTGTGGTGTTCACGGCGATGCTCGCAGGCATGGCCGGGAGCTCGATCGCCGTGGGGCTCGCCGGCGACCGGATCGGTCGCCGGCGAGCCTACGTCGCCCTGCTGTTCGTCATGGGGGGCGCCGGAGCAGTGTTCGCGCTAACGCGCTCGCTTCCGTTGCTCGTTCTGGCGGCCCTGACCGGCACCCTGTCGACCGACCCGAACGAGTCCGGCCCCATCACCTCATTGGAGCAGGCCATGAGGGGCGGCGCCCCGGCGGCCTTGCGGGCCAGGGTGTTCGGCCGGTACAACGCGGTCGCGTACCTGGCCGGGGCGATCGGCGCGCTTGCCGCCGGTGGCCCCGACGCTTTCCGGCGCCTGGTCCCTGCCCTCCCCGCGGACCAGCGGTGGCTGCTCGCGTTTCCCGCGCTCGCGCTCGTCTGCGCAGCCCTCACGAGCCGCCTCTCCGGCGGGGTCGAGGCGGGGACACGCGCGGAGGGTGTGGGTCGAGGAGCGAAGCGACGAGGGGGACCCGCATCCCGGAGCGCACGTCCCCGCCCCCTGGCTAGTTCCCGACGGACGGTCGTGAAGCTCGCCGCACTCTTTGGGATGGATTCGTTCGCGGGTGGATTCGTCGTGCAGACGTTCATCGTGTTCTGGTTCGGCCGGAAGTTCGGGGCCAGCCCGGCCTTGATGGGTCTGGTGTTCTTCGTGGCCGGCCTCCTCCAGGCTGGCTCCTCGATCGCCTCGGGACGGCTGGCGTCCCGAATCGGGTTGCTGAACACGATGGTCTTCACGCACCTCCCATCGAACGTGCTCTTGGTGTTGGTCCCGTTCATGCCGACGCTCGGATGGGCGGTGGCCGCTCTCTTCGCGCGCTACGCGCTCTCACAGATGGACGTGCCCGCCCGACAGGCCTACGTCGTCGCCATGGTCGATCCGAGCGAACGCACGGCCGCAGCCGCATTCACCAACACCGCCAGATATGTCACCCGCCCCTTCGGGGCGCTGGGCGCCGGGGTCCTGATGGAGCGGGTGGCGTTGGGATCGCCGTTCGTGGTTGCTGGCGCCCTGAAGATCGCCTACGACGTCTGGCTCTATGTGACCTTCCGGAAGGTGCCCTTGCCGAACGAAGGAGCCGCGGCTCCGCCCGCCGAGGCCGTCACTCCTCTTCCAGCTCCGCCTGAGTGATCACGGGGGCCAGGGCCACGACGTGCGCGCCCTCCTCCACCCGCATGGTGCGGACGCCTTGGCTGGCCCGGCCGACCCGCCGGATATCCCCGGCGCCCACTCGGATGACGATGCCGGAGGAGGAGATGACGAACATGTCCTCGCCTTTCGACCCGACGAAGGCCCCGGCGAGCAGCCCCGTCTTCCGGGTAAGGGAATGGCCGATGACGCCCTTTCCTCCCCGGCCCTTCGTCGGGTATTCCTTCAGCGGCGTCCGCTTGCCGTAGCCCTGCTGCGTCACGCTGATCAGCTCCTCGCCGGCCGAAGCCGGGCCGACCGCGATGACCTCGTCGCCCTGGCCCAGGCGCATGCCGATCACGCCGGCCGTGGCTCGTCCCATTGACCGAACCAAGGCTTCCTTGAACCGGATCGCCTGGCCGTTCCGCGACACGAGGAGGATCTCGTCCTTGCCGTTGGTCAGGAGCACGTCGATCATCTCGTCGCCGGGCTTCAGGTTCACCGCCGTGAGGCCTGTGCGTGGGGAGTCGTACTCGGGAAGCGGGGTTTTCTTCACCATCCCCCGCTTGGTGGCGAAGAACAGGTAGGCGCCCTCGTCGTAGTCCTTGAGGTCGATCACGGTCGAGACCTTCTCGTCCCCCGTGATGCTCACGCCGGGAAGGTTCGCCGCGTACAGGCCCCTGGCCGTTCGTCCAGCCTCCGGCACCTCGTGGACCTTGACCCGGTAGACCTTGCCCCTGGTCGTGAAGAACATCAGCCAATGGTGCGTGGATGTGGTGAACACGTGGCTGACGACGTCTTCTTCCTTCAGGTTGGCCCCCCGGACCCCCCGGCCGCCCCGTCCCTGGCGGCGGAACGCGTCGATGGGTTGGCGTTTGACGTAGCCGGCCCTTGTCACCGTGATGACCACGTCCTCCTCGGCGATCAAGTCCTCGACATCGAGCTCGCCCGCGTCGGGACGAAGCTGCGTCCGGCGAGGGTCGGCGTGCTTCTTCTTGATCTCCGCCAGCTCCTCCTTGATGACGCTTCGGATCTTCTTGGGGTCCTTCAGGAGCGCTTTCAGCCGCCGGATCGTCGCCAACAGGTCCTTGTGTTCCTGCTCGAGCTCCTCGCGCGCCAGGCGGGTGAGCCTGCGGAGAGGCATATCCAGGATGTGGTTGGCCTGGATCTCGGTCAGCTTGAACTGCTTCATCAGCTTGGTGCGTGCTTCCTCCGCATCACGCGAGCCGCGGATGATCTTGATCACCTCATCGAGATGTTGAAGCGCGATGAGCAGGCCCTGGACGATGTGGTCCCGCTCCTCGGCCTTCCGCAGCTCGTACTGCGTCCGGCGGGTGACCACGTCGACCTGGTGGTCGGCGTAGTAGCCGACCATTTCGGCCAGGTTGAGGATGCGCGGCACCCCGTCGACCAGCGACAGCATGATCGCGCCGAAGCTCTCCTGAAGCTGCGTGTGCTTGAACAGCTGGTTCAGCACCACGTGCGGATTGGCGTTTCGCTTGAGCTCGATCACCAGGCGCATCCCCTGGCGGTTCGACTCGTCCCGCAGGTCCGCGATGTCCTTCAGCTTTCCGCCTCGAACGAGCTCGGCGATCTTCTCGGCCAGCCGAGCCTTGTTCACCTGGTATGGCAGCTCCGTGACGACGATCCGCTGCCGCCCCTGCGTCGTCTCCTCGATCTGGGTGGCCGCCCGGACCTTGATCGAGCCTCGGCCCGAGGTGTAGGCGTCCGTGATGCCCTGCTTGCCAAGGATGGCCGCGCCCGTCGGGAAATCAGGTCCCTTGATGAACTTCATCACGTCCTTCGGCTTGGACTCCGGATGATCCAGGTAGTGCACGACCGCGTCGATGACCTCGCCCAGGTTGTGGGGCGGGATGTTGGTTGCCATCCCCACGGCGATGCCGCCGGCCCCGTTCACCAGCAGGTTGGGGAACCGCGAGGGAAGGACCGTGGGCTCCTGCTCATGCCCGTCGTAGTTGGGGACGAAGTCGACGGTCTCGGCCTCGATGTCCCGGAGGACCTCCAGGGCGATGGGAGCCAGGCGAGCCTCGGTGTAGCGCATGGCGGCCGGCGGGTCGCCATCGACCGACCCGAAGTTGCCGTGCGGATCCACCAACGGGTAGCGGAGCGAGAAGTCCTGGGCCATCCGAACCAGAGCCTCGTAGACCGCGTCGAGACCGTGGGGGTGGTACTTCTTGACCACCTCCCCCACCGCCCACGCCGCCTTGCGGTGTGGGCGGTCGGGCCTCAGGCCGGACTCGAGCATCGACCACAGGATCCGCCGGTGTACCGGCTTCAGGCCGTCACGGACGTCGGGCAGCGCTCGGCCCACGATGACCGACATCGCGTAGTCCAGGTAGGAGCGCTGGATCTCCTCCTCGATCTCGACCGGCTCGATCCGGCCGCTGAGGAGAGTCACGCTCGCCCCGCCTCCTCCGGCTCGCCTAGACATCTAGGTTCTGAACCTGCTTGGCGTTGGCCTCGATGAACTCCCGGCGGGCCGGGACGTCCTCTCCCATCAGGATGGTGAACAGCCGGTCGGCCGTGGCCGCGTCCTCCATGGTGACCTGGAGCAGGATCCGGCTCTCCGGGTTCATCGTCGTCTCCCACAGCTGGACGGCGTCCATCTCCCCCAGCCCCTTGAACCGCTGGGGCGTCTCGAGCTTCCGGTTGCCGTCCTGCTTGCGGAACACGTCCCATTCCTTCTCGGTGTAGAAGTAGTGCGGCACGCGGTCGACGTTCACCAGATAGAGCGGTGGCTGCGCGATGTACACGTAGCCCGCGTTGATCAAGTCGCGCATGTTCCGAAAGAAGAACGTGAGGAGCAGTGTTCGGATGTGCGCCCCGTCGACGTCCGCGTCGGCCATCAGCACCACCTTGTGATAGCGGGCCTTCGTGGCATCGAACTCTTCAGCTATCCCGGTGCCGATGGCCGTGATGAGGGCCTGGATCTCCAGGTTCTCCAGGATCTTGTGCAGCCGGGCCTTCTCGACGTTCAGGATCTTCCCCCGGATGGGCAGGATGGCCTGGGTCGCCCGGTCCCGGGCCTGCTTGGCACTACCGCCCGCGGAGTCGCCCTCGACCACGAACAGCTCGCACTGCGCCGGATCGGTCAGTTGGCAGTCCGCCAGCTTGCCCGGGAGCGAGGTCGAGTCCAGGAACGACTTGCGCCGGGTCAGGTCACGGGCCTGCTTGGCCGCCATCCTGGCCTTGGCGGCCTGCTCCGCCTTGCCCACGATGCGCTTGGCGTCCCCGGGATGCTCCTCCAGCCAGGTTGCCAGCCGGTCGTTCACGGTGGTCTCGACGAGCGAGCGGATGGACGTGTTGCCCAGCTTGGTCTTGGTCTGCCCCTCGAACTGCGGGTCCCGGAGCTTCACCGACACGATGCCGACGAGCCCTTCCCGGATGTCCTCGCCGATCAGGTTCTCCTCTTTCTCTCGCAGGAGCCCCTTCTGGCGCGCGTACCGGTTGATCACGTTCGTCAGGGCCTTCTTCAGCCCCTCCTCGTGCGTGCCGCCCTCGGTCGTGTTGATGGTGTTGGCGAACGAGTAGAGGGACTCGGCGTAGCCGGTGTTCCACTGGAGCGCCACCTCGACCTCGGCCGAGCCGTTCCGCTCCGAGCCCTCGAAGTGGATGACCCGTGGATGAAGGACGTCCTTGCCGGTTTGCAGGTGCTTCACGAAGTCCGCGAGGCCTCCGGCAGCCTTGAACGCCTCCTTCACGGGCGGGTCCTCGCGCTCGTCGAGGAGCTGGATCTCCAGACCCTTCGTCAGGAAGGCCAGCTCCTGGAGCCGTTCGGTCAACGTCTCCCGCTTGAACTCGACCTCCTCGAAGATCTCCCGGTCCGGCCAGAACGTGACCGCGGTGCCGGTCTTCCGGCTGGCCTTACCGCGGGTCAGTCGCTTTGTCGGCTTGCCACGGGCGAACGTCTCCGTCCACGTGTAACCGTCCCGCTCGACCTCCACCACGAGCTTTTCGGAGAGCGCGTTCACGACCGAAACCCCCACCCCGTGAAGGCCGCCCGAGATGCGGTACCCCCGGCCACCGAACTTCCCGCCGGCGTTCAGGGTGGTCAGGACGACCTCCAGGGCCGGCCGGCGGTCCTTGGCCTTGGGGATGGGCTTCACCGGGATGCCTCGGCCGTTGTCCGCCACCCGGACGCCGCCGTCCGCCAGGAGCGTCACAGCGATCCGGTCACAGAACCCGGCCATGGCCTCGTCGACCGAGTTGTCCACGACCTCGTAGACCAGGTGATGCAGACCCCGCGGGCCGGTGGTCCCGATGTACATCCCAGGACGGAGTCGGACGTGCTCGACGCCCTCCAAAACCGTGATGTCGGCGGAGGTATAGCCTCCGTCACTCGCGGCCTTGTTGTCCTTCCTCTCTGTCGCCAACGACCCTCCACCAGCCCGCTCATGGCAGCGCACGCCGCAGCCGATGAAGGGGCCTCACGCGGGGAAAACCTATCCAGATTCTACCAACGAACCGGGTCCGTTGCCCTGCTATCAGACAGGCTGTTCCGCCTTGCGCTACAAGCCTTTCCGAGGCTCCGGACGGACCACGATCTGCACCGTACGGACCAGCTCTGAACCGAGGCTGCGATTGGCTCGATTGGCGATCTCTCGGGCCAGGAATCGCGCCTGCGCGCCCCACGGACCGGTGCTTGCGGCGACCACCAGCACCCCCCCTTCCAGGCTGACGGGGGCGGATTCGGAGGCCAACCGGGGACCGACCACCGCCTGCCAATCGGAAGCCAGGCGGCCGATGGGGAGCCCTCGGGCGAATGTCCGCTCCCGAAGGAGCCCGTCCACCACTTCCCCGATGGGCGTGTCCTGCATGGTCCGCTCGTCCCGGCGGCCTCGCCACCCCTTGCTCGAGGGCATCCTCAACCTCCCACGCGAACCGTAGCCGCACCCGCCGACACGTCCCAGACCGCCTGGGCCCTGGGAGGGACATGGGCCTCGTCCGCCACCGTGACCACGACCTGTCCCCGTCCGGCCAGCCGCTCGGCCACCTGGCCTCCCCGCTTCGGGTCCAGCGCGGAGAACGGATCGTCGAGGAGCAAGACGGGCCGCTCCCCCACCTCCGCCTGGATGGCGCTCCCCAGGCCAAGGCGAAGGCACAGCGCGGCCGCCCAGGCCTCGCCGTGTGAGGCGAAGGCCCGTGCCCCCAGTTCCCGCACGGCCAGCTCCAGGTCGTCCCGGTGCGGGCCCACCAGGCTGGTCCGCCGAGTGAGCTCGTCACCCCTCCGCTCAGCCAACCGGGTCCGGAACGCCTCCTCCAGGTCCTCGCCCCACACCGAGGGTCGGTACTCGCAAGCCAGCCCGGTGCCCGACAGAGCGGCAAACTCCTCCTGCGCGCCCGGGGACAGCCGGGCCACGGCATCGGCGCGAAGGCGAAGGAGCGCGGACCCGTTCTCCACCAGCTCGGCATCCCATGCCTCGAGGTCCTTCGGCGCTCCCCGTCCCTCCCATTCCTTCAGCAGTCGGTTGCGCTGGCGAAGCGTCCGGTCGTACGCGGTGAGCACCGACTCCTTGAGCGGCCAGAGCGAGGTCACGGCCTCATCCATGAACCGGCGCCGCTGCGACGGATCGCCCCGGACGATGTCGAGATCCTCCGGCCCGAAGAACGCCGCGCGGACCTGTCTGCGAAGATCGCGCTTGCGCCGCACCGGAGACCGGTTGACCTGGACCTTGTTCGCCCCGTGCCCTGGGATCTCCACCTCGACCAGCACCCGCCCGCCGGCGGTCTCGATCTCCCCGCGAAGGTAGGCTGCATCGGCCCCTCGCCGGACCAGCGGTTCGGTGCTCGAAGCTCGCGGCGAGACCAGGAAGAACAAGAACGCGATGCCCTCGATGAGGTTGGTCTTCCCCTCTCCGTTGGCCCCGACCACGGCGACCAATCCGTCCGGAACGTCATCGACCCGGGTCTTCGGGTGGTTACGGAAGTCCGTGAGCTCCACCCACAGAAGCCGCAATGCAGCGCCCCGGGGTGGATCAGCCGACCGGCGTCGGCAGGCGCACCGGCATCACGAGATACGTGAACTCGTCGCTCTCGCCCCGGATCAGGCCGGGCTTCAATCCGTCACGGACCTCGAGCCGCACGGTCTCCCCCGTCGCCGCGGCCAGTCCATCCGCCAGGTAATTGGGGTTGAACGCCGCCGTGATGTCCTCGCCCTCGTACCGGGCCTCGACCGCCTCGACCGCCTGGCCGAGGTCCGGCGATGAGGACGACAGCTTCACTCCCAATGCATTGAACTCCAGGCGAACCGGAGACGTGTCGCGGGCCAATAGTCCCACGCGGCGTACCGCGTCCATCAGCTGCTGTCGAGACACCGTGAGCCTGCTCTCGTACGACTCGGGCAGGAGCTGGCGATAGTTCGGGAACTCCCCCTCGATCAGCCGAGAGGTCAGCGTGAGGCTCCCGATCTGGAACGCCACCTGACTCTCGTCGAGGGACAGCCGGACTTCGCCCTTCTCCAGGCTGGCCGCCGCGCGGCCGGCTTCCGACATCGCGCGCTCGGGAACGATGGCCCTTCCCTCGCCGCTGGCCGTGGCCACCAGGTCACGGACCGCCAGCCGGTACGAGTCGGTGGAGACCATGGTCACTCCTTCCCGACTGACCTCGATCAGGACGCCAGTCAGGACGGGACGGGCCTCATCCCTGGACGCCGCCCGGGCCACCTGGCTGACCGCCTCAGCGAACCTGGCCGCCTCCCCCACCACCGTGGTCCCCGACGGTGGCTGGATCGCCGGGAAGTCCTCCGCCGGCAGGAGGCGCAGCGCACCCTCGTATGCGGCGCAGCGGATCCAGGCCTGGCTCTGGTCCGACTCGAACTCGACCGGCGCATCGGACAGGCTCTTCACGGTATCGGCCAGCAGCCGAGCCGGAACGAGCGCCACTCCCTCTTCCTGAGCGTGGACTTCGATCGTGAGCCGCGCCGACACCTCCAGGTCGGTGGTCGTGAGCGTCAGCGTGCCGGCCGATCCCGCCTCCATCAGCACTCCCGTGAGGGCCGGGATACCCGGCCGCGACGAGACCCCTCGCTGGACCGTCTGGAGGCCTTCCGACAGCAGATCGCGATCGCACCGGAACTTCACCTGTCCACCCCCTCGCTACTTCTACGAGTTCGTTCTTTCTTCTCTAGTAGTAGTAGGCCCTGGGGAAAAGTGGATCTGACATGCATCGCCCGAGCGTAGCGCAGGGTTCGGACATGTGGACGCCGTGGGGAGAACGGTGGATGGGTGGTGGGGCGGAGGCAAGGACCCACCGTGACTCCCAGGGTTTCCCCCGCTTGGCTCACAGCGCCCTCGTCCGGTTCCTGATGATCCGGGAGAGGTCCTGGACCTGCCGGTAGACGGGCTCGCGGTCCCGCATGTTCTTGTCGATCTTGTTGATGCCGTGCAGGGCGGTCGTGTGGTCGCGGTCGAACAGCTCGCCGATCTTGGGCAGGGTCATCCCCGTCGTCTCCCGGATCAGGTACATGGCCACGTGGCGGGCGTTGGTGAGTGGTCTGGAACGGCTCTTGGAGATCAGGTCGTCCACCGAGAGGCCGTAGTACCTGGCCGTCTCGTCCAGGATCACCTGCGGAGGGATCTCGGCCTCGGCTTGGGGCAGCAGGTCCTCGAGTGCGTGCTCTGCGAGCTCCTGCGAGATGGGCTGGCCGGTGAGGTCGCTCCACGCAACCACTCGGACCAGAGCCCCTTCGAGCTCTCGGATGTTCTGGTCGAACTTGGAAGCCACGAACTCGATCACGTCCTCGGGGAACAGGACCGACTCGCGCTGCGCCTTCAGCTGGAGGATGGCGATGCGGGTCTCTAGGTCGGGCGGCTGGACGTCCACGCACAAGCCTAGGCGGAACCGGCTCTGCAGTCGTTCCTCCATCCCCAGCTCCTGCGGCGGGCGGTCGGAGGCGATGACGATCTGCCGCTCCTTCTCGTGCAGCGCGTTGAACGTGTGGAAGAACTCGGTCTGGGTTTCCTCCCGCTTGGCCAGGAACTGAATGTCGTCGACCAGCAGGACGTCGATGTCGCGGTACCGCGCGGCGAACTGATACCCCTGGCGCTCCCGGACCGCCTTGATGAACTCGGCCATGAAACTCTCGGACGTCACGTACTTCACCCGGAGCCTGGGGGCCAGGCGGTGCATGTGATGCGCGATAGCCACGAGCAAATGGGTCTTTCCCAAGCCCACTCCCCCGTAGATGAACAGCGGGTTGTACGCCTTGGACGGCGGAGCCTCGGCCACGGCCATCGCGGCGGCATGGGCGAACCGGTTGCTGGGGCCGGCCACGAAGGTCTCGAACGTGAAGTTTGGGAAGGGCAGTGGCCGGGCACCCCGTTCGGGCTCGGGGCTGGCCTCGCGCGCCGGCCGGGGGGCAGTGGCTGGCGCCTGAGCCTGAGCCTGGACCTGGGAGACCAGCCCCCGCTCTGGCTCCCGCGCGGCTCCGAGTCGCACGCGCACCGGCTGCCCAACGAAATCGGTCGCCGCACCCTGGATCAGGTCCAGATAGTGCTTGGCCAGCCAGTCCCGAACGTAGTCGGAGGGTGCCGTCACCTCCAGCACGCCGTCGTGGAGGCTCGTCGCGCGCACGCCGACGAACCACATCGAGAACGAGCTCTCCGGTAGCTGATCCCGCGCTCGCTCCACCACGCGGGCCCAGGTTCGCTCTGCGGCTTCTTCGAACGACGCGACTGCCATACCTAATCCACAGAGCCTTTCCCCAACTGTGGAAAACCGTGGGGGAAGGCGAGCGGTCGGCGCCTGGGACCCCGGCGACGTGTCCGCTGTGAAGCGCCGCGGACTATAGCACCGGACTTTTCCACCGGACCCGTTCGACGGTGGCTTTTGACGCACTTTCTCCCGTGAAGGAGCCCTTTGTTCGGTGATGATCGAGTCCCGTATACTTCGCCCGCGTCGAGGCCGGCGCTCTCCACGGAACAGGATCGAGTCGATGTCGAAGCGAACGTTCCAACCGAACAACCGCCGTCGCAAGAAGACTCACGGGTTCCGCCTACGGATGCGCAGCCGAGCGGGGCGCGCGATCCTGGCCAGACGCAGGGCCAAGGGCCGTTCCCGGCTCTCCGCATAGGCGCGGGCCACGCGGGATACCGCCGTCGGCAGGGTCCTATCCTCCGGGAAACGGTTGAACGGAACCCGGATGGTAGTGTTGGTCGCGCCCGGGTCGGGGACAACGGCGTTCGTGGCCGGCCGGCGGGTCGGTGGGGCCGTTCCGCGGAACCGAGCTCGCCGCGTCTTGAAGGCGGCGTGGCGAGAGGTGGCGCCGCGGGCTCGAAACGGATATGACATCGCATTCGTGGCCAGGGGAGCCATCCGCGGTAGCAAGACACAGGACCTGGTGGCCGAGATGGAGGAGTTGTTGACTCGCGCGGGCGTGCTGGAGGGGTGAGGTCCATCCGCCGGCTCCTGTGGATGGCGGGGACACCGGTGCGGTGGGCCCTGCTCGGCCTGATCCGCCTCTACCAGCTGACCCTCTCGGGGTGGCTGGGGGGGCAGTGCCGTTTCTACCCCTCCTGCTCCCAGTATGCCCGGGAGGCCATCAAGGCCCACGGGGCATGTAGAGGCTCGGCCCTGGCCGCGTGGCGGATCCTGCGGTGCGGACCGTTCACCGGCGGTGGGTTCGATCCGGTCCGGCCGAGGCGATCGGAGCCCGCCGTGTATGAAGGCGTCATACATGGTGGGCACGTTTCGGAGATGGCCCGGGTGGATCCGTGATCGCCGCCTATCCCTGGTCTCCCTACTTCCAGGGACTGCTGGACGGGCTGGGGTGGGTGATCGCCCAGATCTACGACCTCATCCCGAACTACGGGTTGACCATCATCATCCTCACGGTCGTGATCCGGGTGGTACTTCTACCCCTGGGGATCAAGCAGATCCGGTCCATGCAGCACATGCAGCTGGTGCAGCCCAAGGTCAAGGCGCTGCAGCAGAAATACAAGGGGAACAAGCAGAAGCAGCAGGAAGAGGTGATGAAGCTCTACCGGGAGTACGGGGTCAACCCGTTCTCCGGTTGCTGGCCGGTGCTTCTTCAGTTCCCCATCCTGATCGCGATGTACTCGGTCTTGAGATTCCCCCAGCACCCGATCCACATCCCCGATGACTCCAGTTTGTACGCCAATGTGACGGCGCAGATTCCTCCAGTGACCAGCACGAGTGACTGCGTTGAGGGTCTGCCAGAAGTGTGCAAGGCGAACACCGAGCCCGGGCCATCGAGCGGCACCAGCTTCCTGGGGATGAACCTCCTGTGCTCAGCCAGGGACGCCGGCAACCCGGATGCCACCCTTGTAGACAATCACAAGATCGACGGAAAGCAGATCGTCTACGAGGTCGATTGTGGGACTGGCGTTCCCACCAGGGTCCCCTACTACCTCTTCGTGGTGTTCATGTTCGGTACGACGTACTTCCAACAGCGTCAGATGCAGAAGGCCAGCCCTCCGGGAGCCTCTTCCTCTCAGCAGCAGGCCGTGCTCCGAATCATGCCGATCCTCTTCGGAGTGTTCGGATTCTTTTTCCCGGCTGGGCTGGTGATCTACTGGACCACCTCGAACCTTTGGCAGATCGGGCAGCAGTACTTCATGCTCAGGACGCGACCCTCGGCCGATGAGCTCGCGGCGCGCGCCGATGGGAAGAAGGGCAGGAAGGGCTTCATGGCGTCGCTCATGGATCGTGTCACGGACGAGCGCCAGCGGCGGGAGGGGCCGACGGGGAAGCCAGGTGAGGGGCCGGAGCCCGGACCCACCACCGGGCGGCCACCACCGCCGAAGAAGCCCAGCTCGGGAGGCAACGGTGGAAGAAGTCGAAAGAAGCGCCCTAAGCGTTGAGGAGGCTATCGAAGCCGCCCTGGCCGAGCTCGGCGCCACCGAGCAGGAGGTGACGGTTCAGATTCTCCAGGAGCCTCGCCCGGGGTTCGGGGGGCTGGGGTCCGAGGAGGCGGTGGTGCGGGTTCGGCTCCGGGCTCGGCGGGAAGAAGCCTCGGAAGAGGATGTGGAAGAGCAGGCCGAGATCGCGGCCGAGTTCGTGGAGGGCCTGGTGGCTCGGATCGGACTCACGGCTGAGGTGGAGCCCGGGGTTGACGACGGGACGATGTATCTCAACGTCGTGGCGGGGGAGTCCGAGGACGATGAGGAGGACATGGGCCTCCTTATCGGTCGCCACGGCCAGACGCTGGAAGCGATCCAGGAACTTACCCGGGTCGTAGTGGGACACAAGACCGGAATCCGATGCCGGTTGATCGTGGACGTTGAGGACTACAAGAAGCGGCAGCGGGACCGCCTGGCCTCAAGGGCCGTGGAGATTGCCAGGCGGGTGGCCCGAACGGGTCGGGAAGAGGCCTTGGACCCCATGAATGCCTACGAGCGCAAGGTGGTTCACGACGCGGTGGCCGGGGTGTCTGGGGTCGAGAGCTCGAGTCGGGGTGAAGACCCCGATCGGCGGGTCGTGATCCGCCCGCGGAGCTGAGGCAGACGACCTAAGGGTCGCGTTTCACGTGAAACATCCCTCCCGCCAGAGCCCAACCGAGGATCCCTCCACGCTGGTCGAGTCCGCGTCCGGACTGGGTATCGATCTCGAGGGGAACCAAGTGGAGGCTCTCCTGTCGTTCGAGCTCCTGCTCATCGACCGGGCGATCCCTCTGGGCCTGGTGGCAACGGGGGACCGGAGTACGCTCAGGGAGCGCCATATCCTCGACTCGTTGCGGGGGGTTCTGGCGCTCGAGCCCTCGGATACCGAGGCGCTCGACCTGGGCTCCGGCGCAGGGCTTCCGGGAATCGTCGTGGCCATCGCCCGCCCCTCCTTGCGGGTGGGCTTGGTCGAGGTCAGGCGCCGAAGGGTCGCCTTCCTGGAGCTCGCCGTGGAAAGGCTGGGGCTCTCCAACGTCGTAGTTCTGCCCATTCCAGCGGGACGGCTCGATCAGGTGGTGGATGTCTGCTTTGCTCGAGCTCTAGCGGGTCTCTCGAAGACATGGGAGATCGCCCGCCACCTTCTCCGGCCCGAGGGCCGGCTGGTGTATTTCGGCGGCGAGGGCTTCCGGGAAGCCGACCAGATGCCTCCGGACGCCTCCTCCCTACGCCTTCTCCGGACACCCGCACTTGCAAGCTCCGGGCCGGTGGTTATCATGACCCGACAGTGACCCCACGCGGCACGTCAACGTCCGGCGGATGAGAGCAACACGGACGGCAGGGTGGGGGCGAGATGCCGACGAAGCTCGGTCAGGCAGCCAGGATCTTCCCTCCGGAGGACGAGCCGAGAGAGTGAACCAACCCTTCGATCCACCCGAGGCAGAGAAGCCCGGCCGCCGCCGCACCAGGGTCATCGCGGTGGCCAACCAGAAGGGTGGCGTGGGCAAGAGCACGACCGCCGTCAGCCTCGGCGCCGCCCTGGCCGAGATGGGCCGCCGCGTCCTCGTGGTGGACCTGGACCCCCAAGGCAATGCCTCCACCGGGCTGGGGATCCGCCATGACGCGCGAAGGGTAACCGTCTACGACGTGTTGGCCAGCGATGCTCCCATCATGGAGGCGGTGGTCCAGACGCCCGTGCCAAACCTCTTCGGCATTCCGTCGACTATCGATCTAGCGGGAGCCGAGATCGAGCTCGTCAGCCAGTTCTCCAGGGAGATGAAGCTCCGAAGGGCCATGGAGCCGCTCCGGGAGAACGGCTTCGACTTCGTCTTCCTGGACTGCCCTCCCTCGCTGGGCCTGCTGACGGTGAATGCCATGGCCGCCGCGGAGGAATTGATCGTCCCCATCCAGTGCGAGTACTACGCGCTCGAGGGCCTGGGCCAGCTGATCAAGAACGTCCGGCTGGTACAGCAGAACGTCAATCCCGCCCTGCGACTGAGCGGGATCGTGATGACCATGTTCGACCCCCGTACGAAGCTCTCGGAACAGGTGGTTGAGGAGGTCAGGAGATACTTCGGTGATCG
>DATDKZ010000236.1:0-10251 GCA_036519575.1 Actinomycetota bacterium
CGCCCCCCGCGGCTCGCCGCCCCCGCCCACCTACCTGCGCTCGACTTGCGCCTACGCCTTGACCTCCCCGACATGCGTGGTGCCGTACCCCTCTCGTTCAGGATGGCCGTGCTCCCCCTGGGTCAGGGCGAATTCCTCCTCGGGCGACAGCACCAGGCGGTGCCGCCCGGCGAGGGCAAAGTAGATGATCCCGAGCACGAAGTAGATCAGTGTCCCCACGACGCCGGGCCGGTAGTCCTCGTTCAGGTACAGGGAAATGAGGGATACGAGGGCGATGGCCCCCGCGATCCCGGCGCCCCATTCGCCCACAGGGCTCCGATATGGGCGATCGATGTTCGGCAGCCTCCGGCGGAGCATGATGAACGACAGGCATTGCATGAAGTAGGAGACCACCGCGCCAAATACGGCCATGTACAGCAGCGCCCCCACGATCTGTCCCGCAAGCGTGCCGCCGGACTTGCCGAGTTGGTAGATGAGAACGGCGAGCCCGTACCCGACGACAGCTCCCGCGATCAGGGCGACGTGCGGGGTCTTGCGCTTGGCAGAAGTGATGGACAGCACCTTTGGGAAGTAGCCGGCTCGCGACAGCGAGAAGGTGTTCCGGCCGTAGGCGTAGATGATGGTGAAGAAGCTGGCGATCAGGCCGACCAACCCGATCAGCGCGAGCAGCTCGGCTGCCGTGCCCGCACCGAACACGCCCTTGAACCCGTCGAACAGCGGCGTCGCGGAGAGGCCGATGACCTTCGCGCCTCCGTCCACCCCGGTATTCAGCAACAGCGTTAGGGCCCCGGTGATGACCAGGGTGGTCAGGCCCCAGATCGTGGCCCGCGGGATGTCGCGCTTGGGGTCGTGCGACTCCTCGGCGGCCAGCGGTAGCTCCTCGATCGCCAGGTAGAACCAGATGGCGAATGGGATCGCCGGGAAGATCCCTCCGATGCCGTGAGGCAGCCACTTCGAGCCGCCCTCATCGGGTGGGATGTTGGTCAGCAGGTTCGAGTCGAACTTCCCCTTCACCAGCACCGCGATGAAGAAGACCGCCAGGATCCCCAGTGCCAGCGCGTTAATGACGACCGTGAACCGCATCGTCGCCTCGATCCCGACGATGTTGATCCACACGAAGACCACGTAGAAGATGGCCCACCATGTGACCGGGCTGTTCCACCAGGGTTCCGCGGAGATGTCGAACAGCCCTTGGACGATGTCGTGCATGAGGAAGCCCATCGCCCCAACCACGACGGCAGGGGTGATGACGTACTCCATGTTCTCGGCAAGACCGGTGATGAACCCACCCCAGGGGCCCATCGCCGAGCGGGCGAACGAGTACGCGCCGCCGGTATGGGGGAGGGCGGGGGACATCTCGGAGATGCTGAAGCACAGGCCGTAGTACATCGCTGCGATGAAGATGGTCGCGATGAGCAGCCCGCCGAACCCTCCAGCGTCCAGCCCGAGGTTCCAGCCGTAGAAGTCGCCCGAGATGACGGCCGCGACGCCTAACGACCATAGGGACCAGAACGCGGCATGTCGCCGAAGGCCCCGCTTACGAAAGTACTCGTCACCAACCTCCTGGTAGGTGACGGATCCGACCTTCTTCTCCTGCGCCACGTGGCACCCCCCCAAGCCCACCGGTTGGCGGTATTCAGCACAGGAGCCGGTGCGGCTGTCAAGTCGCTTTGTCTGACAAGGGGTTGACGTGAGCGGTAGCTTGTCAGACAAACCGGAGCCCGGGGAGGGAGGGGCGGTTGGTCTCCAGCGGTCGAGCGAAACGCCGTTCGAGCTCGGCTCGCGAGCACCTGATGTCGCTGATCACTCGGGGAAGGGTTCGACCCGGGAGCCAGCTCCCGCCCGAACCCCAGCTGGCGACCGAGCTCGGGGTGTCGCGGGCGACGCTCCGGGAAGCGCTTCGGTCGCTGGAGGACGAGGGCGTCGTCACCCGGACCCGGGGAGCCGGAACGTTCCTGGCACATCGCCCCCGGCTCAGGAACAGCCTGGACCTGAACTTCGGCGTGACCGACGCCATCAAGGCCGCCGGGATGCGGCCGGGGTTCGAGCAGGGGGTGACCATGATCGAGCCCGCAGGGGTCGAGCGGGGCGAACGCCTCGGACTGGGGCCCCGCGAGGATGTCGTCGTCGTCGAGCGGGTGAGGACGGCCGACGGCCGCCGGGTGGTCTTCTCCCTGGACGTGCTGCCGGCCAGGCTGACCGCCGATCATCCTGAAGTCATCCCGCGCCTTGGGCGAGGGTCCATGTACGAGCTCATGGAGCGCGAGCTCGGCATCTTCATCCATCACGGGGAGGCCAGCTTTGCTCCCATACGAGCCTCGCGCGCCATCGCGTCGAAGCTCGGGATCCGCTCGGGAACCCTGCTCCTTCACCTTCGCCAGGTCGACTACGACGACCTGGGGCGCGCGGTCCTCTCGTCGGACGAGTACCACGTGGCAGATGCATTCGAGTTCACGGTCGTTCGGCGGGGGCCTGGGAAGGGGTCGCGATGACGGCACAGGTCGGCAAGACGATGCGGCTGAAACGAGTGATCGACGCGGCGGGCGTTTCGGTCATCTGCGCCCTCGATCACGGAATGACCTCGCCGTCGTTCCTGGAGCCGCTCGCCGACATCCAAGTCCGCACAACGGAAGCCGTCGCCGGCGGGGCGAACGTGATCATGATGAGCAAGGGCATGATCCGAGTGGCGGCTCCGGCGTTCTCCCCCACGACGTCGCTCGCACTCCTGCTCTCGGCGTCGGCGGATCCCGGGGGCGCACGGCCCCAGATCGTCCAGATCGCCGAGGTGGAGGAGGCCCTGCGGGCGGGGGCCGACGCCGTCGTGCTCTTCACGGCCTTGGGAGGGGAGACGGAGGCCGGGATGGTGAAGATCCTCTCGGCGGTGGGCCGGGAATGTGCGGTCCTGGGCATGCCCTTCATCGCGGAGGCCGAGTTCCCGACCACCTACGCATCCGTCGAGGACCTGAAGCAGCAGTACGGCTTCGAATACCTCCGGCGGAACGTGCGCCTGTGCGCCGAGCTCGGGGCGGACATCGTGAAGACGAATTGGCCGGGCGATCGCGACTCGTTCGCCAAGCTCGTCGAGGCGACGAACGGGATCCCCGTGGTGCTCGCCGGCGGCTCTCGCCTGGAGGACCTCGAGCTTCTCGGCCGGATGGAGCAGGCGATGTCGGTGGGCGCGATCGGCTGTTCGGTGGGTCGGAACATCTTCATGCACCCGTCGCCGGAGGGCATCACCCGAGCGCTCTCCCGGGTGATCCGCGAGCGTTGGTCCGCCGACAAAGCCCACGAAGCCTTGCTCGAGGAGACGGGAAGCCGGCCATGAGAGCAGCGTTCATGACCGGCGTGAACGCCGTGGAGGTCCGAGAGACCGACGAGCCGAAGCTCGATCCCGCCGGTGCGGTCCTCGAAGTCGAGGCCTGCGGGATCTGCGGGACGGATGCCCGAACCTTCTTCAACGGCGATCCTGGGGCCCCTGCGCCCTGGATCCTCGGTCATGAGCCGGTGGGGACCCTCGAGGAAGTCGGCCCCGATGCCGACCTCCCACCCGGGGTCTCCAGGGGCGACCGCGTGTTCCTGGGGTCCATCCTGACATGCGGCGAGTGCCGATGGTGTGTGGACGGGTTCCAGAACCTCTGCGAGTACCACTTGCTGTATGGCTACGATCCTTTTCCGGGGGCTTACTCGGAACACGCCTCGGTTCCTCCCATCGCCACGAAGAACCTGATCAAGCTTCCTCCCGAGCTGCCTTCGGACCTGGCCACCGTGGCCGATCCCTTTGCTTGCGCCCTCAACGGCATCGAGGCGCTCGACATCCGGCTGGGCGACACGGTTGTCATCGTCGGGTCGGGGCCCATCGGGTGCTGGCAGACCGTGATGGCCAGGGATCGCGGCGCCGGCAGCATCTACCTCACCGACGTGAGCGCCGAGCGCCTGGAGATCGCCCTGCGAGCCATCGGCCATAGTGTCGATAAGGCCTTCGTCGCGGGGGAAGACAACGGTGTGGCCGAGGTCATGTCGCTCACCGGTGGAACCGGACCCGACAGGATCAGCGTGGCGGCGCCGTCGAGGGAGGCCCAGGCCGCCGCGCTGATCATGGCGGCCAAACGCGCCCGGGTCGTCTACTTCGCCGGACTGCCCAAACACGACCCGGTGAGCCACCTCGACATGAACCAGCTTCACTACAAGGAGCTCGCCATCCTCGGCGCCTACGGCGCGACCAACCGGCAGTACCGGATCACCATGAAGTACCTGGATCGCCGTCAGGAGGAATTGGGCCGGGTGGTGACCCACCGGTTCCCGCTCGATGACATCGCCGAGGCCTTCGAGACGATCAGGACCGGCGCCGGGTTGAAGATGGTGATCATCCCGTGAGGGTGCTGTGAGTATCGCGTGAACGGTCCGGTGAGCGGCCCCTACGTCATCGGCTGCGATGTCGGCAGCCAAGGTACGAACGCGGCCCTGTACGGGGCAGACGGGACCCTCGTGGCATCCGCCTACGAGGGATACGACCTGTCGTTTCCTCACCCGGGTTGGGCGGAGCAGGACCCATCTGCCTGGTCGAAGGCCCTGATGAGCACGGTCGGACAGCTCGTGACCTGGTTGGGCGAGCGACGAGGGGCCATCAAGGGCCTGTCGTTCGGTTCGCAGCTCGACGGGATGGTTGTGTGCGATGCGAATGGGCGCCCCCTCCGGCCGGCGATGATCTGGATGGACCGGCGCGCGGAGGCTCAGGCGGCGCAGTTGGCGGAGCGGATGTCCCCGGCCGACTTCTACCACAACGTGGGTGCGAATCTTGATTCGTCGCACGCGGTGTTCAAGGCCTTGTGGGTTCGGGACGAGGAGCCCGAGGTCTTCGCCGAGGCCGCGTTCGTCATGCCCCCGGGCTCGTTCGTCCTTCGCGAGACGACGGGGATCCTGGCCGTCGATTACTCGAATGCCTCATCGCTGGCCTTGCTCGACCCTTGGACGCGGACGTGGTCGGAACCCGTCCTGGAGGTGACCGGCCTGAGGCGGGAGATGCTGCCGGAGCTCGCCCCCGGGACGCAGGCCGTCGGCACGATCAGCGCCGACTTCGCCGAGGGCACGGGCCTCTCGCCCGGCACGGTGGTGGCGGTGGGATGCGGTGACGAGATGGCGGCCACCCTCGGCGCGGGCGTGTTCTCTCCGGGCGAGGTGTGCGACGTCGTGGGAACTGCCGAGCCGGTCTGCGCCGCCTCGAGTGAGCCGCGCGAGGATCCCACGATGTTGGTCGAGTGCCATCCTCATGCCGACCCCGATGCCTGGCTGCTGGAGAACCCCGGTTTCGTATCCGGGGGGAACCTCCGCTGGTGGCGGGATCAATTCGCTCCCTTGGAGCGGAGGGCGGAAGCGGAGGGACAGGGGGACGCCTACGACCTGTTGACTCGGGACGCGGCGGAAATCCCCCCCGGCTCGGAGGGACTCCTGTTCCTCCCGTGCATGCAAGGCGCCATGGCTCCCGAATGGAACGGCTCGGCCAGAGGCGTCTTCTACGGGCTCACGCTGGCACACAGCCGAGCGCACATGACGAGGGCGCTCTTGGAAGGAAGCGCATACGCGCTCCGCGACATCCTCGACGCCATGAGGAACGCCGGGCTGGATGTTCGCCGCCTCACGATGGTCGGTGGCGGGGCCAAGGGCGCCCTGTGGCGGCAGATCAAGTCCGACGTTACCGGCCTCCCGGTTCGTATCCCGACCAGCGTGGAGACAACTGCGACGGGGGCCGCGATCCTGGCATCGGTAGCCTGCGGCGCTCATCCAACCGTGGCTTCGGCCGTCGATGCCTTCGTGGCCTACGAGCCCGACGAGCACCAGCCGGATCCGGATCGACAGCAGGCATACGCGGAGGCCTACGGGCACTATCGCGATCTGTACTTCGCCCTCAAGCCCGTCTTCGGGGCCGGCTGAGCGCGATCGCGAGCACGATGAGGGCCGTAGCCGACGGCAGGACCACACCCCACGCGTCCACTGCCCAGCCCCATGCCGTCCCTGCGAGGAACGCCGTGGCAGTGGTGGCCCACGTCACCGTGAACCCCAGCACGAAGCGTGCCACGAGCAGGGCCACGATCACACCGATCAGCGGCTTGAAATCGTAGACGGCGTGCACGGGACGCGGCCACGCGTCGATCCCGAAACCCAACACGACACCTCATGCTACGTCCTGCCGCGAGAGGCCTTCGTGCGCCCTTACTCCGGCGTGACGTAAGCCGCCGTGATGCCCCCGTCCACCACGAGGGCGGCCCCGGTCATGTACGAGGACTCGTCGGAGGCCAGGAACAGCGCCGCCTTGGCGATCTCCTCGGCCTGGCCGAAGCGGCCCATCGGGATGTGCACCAGCCGGCGCTGCCGCCGGGCCGGGTCCGCCAGCAGCTCCTGCAGCAGCGGGGTCTCGATGGGCCCGGGGCACAGGGCGTTCGCGCGCACGCCCTGGCGGGCGAACTCCACGGCGATCTCCCGGGTCATGGAAAGCACGCCCCCCTTCGAGGCCGTATAGGCGATCTGGGGGGTGGCCGCCCCCATCAGCGCCACGAAGGAGGCAACGTTGACGATCGCGCCGCCTCCGGACTCGATCATCGCCGGGATCCCGTAGCGGCACCCCAGGTACACGCCCTTCAGGTTGATGCCGATCGTGAGATCCCACACCTCCTCGGGCGTCTCGGTCACCGAGCCATCCAGTTCCGGGAAGACCCCGGCATTGTTGTAGAGGACGGTGAGCCCTCCGAAGGTGTCCACAGCGAAGCGCACCATGGCCTCGGCGTCGGAGGCCCGCGAAACGTCGGCGTGCACATAGGTCGCCTGCGCGCCGCCGTCGCGGATTGCCGCCGCAACCGCCTCCCCGGCCTCGTCGGCGACATCGGTCAGCACGACCTTGGCCCCTTCCTTCGCGAACAGGTGCGAGGCCACCTTCCCCATGCCGCTCGCCCCTCCGGTGATCAACGCCACCTTGTCGTCCAGCCGGCCCATCCCCACGCTCCCTCCCATCGCTCGCCGCCGGCCTCGTCGACGCCGGTCCGCGAATGCCTATCATCGACCAAGGCCGACGGGCGAGGAACAGATGCCGTCACGGAGGGGAGAACAGGCCGCCGATTGGTAGATTCGGCGTTCGATGGACCTTCCCGAGGAGCTGGCCAGCCGGCCACGGCGAAAGCCCGGACAGGAGCCCACGGCGACGATCACGCTCGAGGCATATGGGCGCCTGAGGGCCGAGCTGGACGAGTTGACGTCGTCCGGCCGATCCCACATGGCCGAACGGCTGAAGGCGGCGCGTGAGCACGGCGACATCCGCGAGAACGCCGAGTACGACTCGGCGAAGAACGAACAGGCCCTCATGGAGTCGCGGATCCGGAACCTGGAGCGGATGCTGCGTGATCCGGAGATCATCGAGGCGCCCTCGAGCTCCGACGTCGTGACGCCCGGGATGCTCGTGACGGTCAGGGCGCTGGACGAGGAGGACCCCGACGACGAGACGTACCTGCTGGCCGAGTCGGCGGAGGAGCGGGCGACCGGAGTCCGAACCATCACCACCACGTCGCCGCTCGGCCAGGCCCTCATGGGCGCCCGTCCGCAACAGCAGGTCTCGTATGAGGCGCCCGGCGGCACCTTCCGCTGCGTGGTCGTGAGCTTCCGGCCGAACGGCGGCTAGCTTCGCCGCGGCTTTCCCGGAGGGGTAGCCTCCCGTACAGGATGAGCGAGTCGCCCGGGACCGAGCCCCAGGCGCCCGCGCCCCGTGTGCGGGACATGCCGGCCCCTCGGAAGACCACAGGCGTGTTCGGTCCGGCCTTGCGGTTCGTCTTCACCTGGCCCTACCGGGCCATCCTGGCCGGGCTGTATCGAGCCGGGGTGCGTCCCTGGCAGCTTACGGTTGCATCGCTCCTGGCGAACGTGGTGGTCGGCTGGCTCCTGCTCACGGGGCGCCGGTTCCTGCCGGGCGCCCTGCTCATCCCGGCGGGGTTGTTCGACGTCTTCGACGGGGCGGTGGCCCGGTTGCGAGGCGAGGACCGCCGGGCGGGAGCGTTCCTGGACTCGGTGCTCGACCGGATCGGTGACATGGTCCTGTTCGGCTGCCTGTACTGGTCCGAGCAGGACCAGGGACACGTTCTCGCCGCGGCCCTGGCGCTCGTCACCCTGGTCACGGCTTTGACGGTGAGCCACGTGCGCGCGGAGGCGGAGGCAGCGGGGATCCAGCTCTCCAAGGGGTTCTTCCAGCGGCTGGAGCGGTACGTGGCCATGACGGTCGGGCTCATGGTGCCGGGGGCCCTGGTGCCCATGCTCGTGGTGCTCGTGGCGTTGGGAGGTGCGACGTTGTTGCAGCGGGGGTGGTCGGCCCTGCGACGGCTGTCCCGTCCCACCGAGGATCAGCGCTGGCAGGATGGGCAGAAGTAGGTCGTCCGCCCCGCCACCACGATCCGTGAGAGTTCCGACCGGCAACGAGGGCACCTGCCGCCAGGACGTCCGCGAACCCGGCTGAGCCATCCCCGCCGGGTCTCCAGGTAGTCGAAGTCCTCCACGGCGGCGCCGAGGACTCGCCGCATCGTTCGGAACAGGCGAGCTCGGTCGTTCGCGTCCAGGTCCTCGACCCGCCGACGGGGGTGGATCCTTGCCTGCCACAGGATCTCGTCGGCCACGAGGTTCCCGATCCCGGCCACGAGCCGTTGGTTCATCAGGAGGGCCTTCACGCCTCCGCGCCGGCGAGAGAGCGATCCCACGAACTCATCCTGTTCCACGGCGAGCGCGTCCGGACCGAGGCTGCCCAGGACAACCTTCAGCTCGTCGTCGTCACCGGCCAGCCACACCCCGCCGAGCCGCCGCATGTTCCGGTAGCGGAGCTCGCCCTCGTCGAACACGAGCACCAACCGATCGTGACGATGTCGATCGGGCTCGTCGCCCGACCACACGAGGTCCCCGGTCATGCCGAAGTGAAACAGCAGGGTTGGGCCCGCGGCCGGACACACGAGCCACTTCCCATGCCGCCCGGGCTCCTCGAATCGGTGATCGGTCAGCAGACGGCCGACTGCCTCCGGAGCCGCGTTCCTGACGATGGCCGGGTCGAGGACGTCGACGGCCCGCACGGTCCGGCCTGTCGCGTGCTCGGCGAAGAACCGGCGGTACGCCTCGACCTCGGGAAGTTCGGGCACAGCGGTAGTGTTACCGAAAGGTTCGCCAACGTTCGCCGAAGGTTCGAAGGAAGAGGCCGTGGCCGAATACGTCCGGGTCGCATCGCTGGCAGAGGTGCCCGAAGGGGAGCTCCGGGGGTTCGAGCTCGCCACGGGGAGGATCGCCGTGGCCCACGTGGAGAACGAGCTCTTCGCTCTCGGCGACGAGTGCACCCACGAAGGGTGCCTGCTGTCGGAGGGGGAGGTCGACGAGTCCGCCGACACCGTGGTCTGTGCGTGTCACGGCAGCGTCTTCGATCTTCGCACCGGCGAGCCCGTCGAGGGTCCGGCCCAGGATCCCGTCCCAACGTTTCCCGTCCGGCTCGTCGAGGGCTGGATCGAGCTGGTGCCCATAGCCGAAGGGGGAGACGCGTGAGCCTGGGGGGCAGGACCGGATGAGCACCCAGCTGCCGCCACAGGCCGTCGTCATCTTCGGGGCCTCCGGGGACCTGACGAAGCGCAAGCTCCTGCCGGCTTTCTGGAGCCTGTTCGTCCAGGGGCTGCTCCCCAAGGGCTTCGCCATCGCGGGGTACGCGCGCACCGAGATGACCGACGAGGAGTTCCGGGAGCAGGCCCGCGAATCGGTCAAGCTGTTCGGCCGATGGTCGCCGGATGACGACGCATGGCGGGGGTTCGCCGAGCGTCTCTCGTACCTCCCGGGCGAGTTCGCCAGCGAGGGCGCGATGATGCGGCTGGAGAAACACCTCACATCGGTGGACGAGCGGTTCGGCACCGAGGGAGGGCGGTTCTTCTACGCGGCCACGCCGACCACCGTCTACCCGGACATCGTCCACCGTCTGGCCGAGGCCGGACTGCATCGGGACGCCAAGGTCGTCTTCGAGAAGCCGTTCGGCGACGACCTCGCTTCGGCCCGGGAGCTGAACGCGAGGATCCACGAGGTCTTCGATGAATCCCAGATCTTTCGGATCGACCACTACCTGGGCAAGGAGACCGTCCAGAACATCCTGGCCCTTCGGTTCGCCAACGGACTCTTCGAACCGGTGTGGAACCGAAGGTATCTCGACCACATTGAGCTCACCGTGGCCGAGGACATCGGGATCGACGGTCGGGGAGCCTT
>DATDKZ010000237.1:0-3201 GCA_036519575.1 Actinomycetota bacterium
GAACGCCTCCCGGCGCGCTCCTACGAGGGCGACACGCCCGGCGAGTCGGCGAAGCGGTTGGCCGACGCCGGGGCAGACATCGTCGGCGTCAACTGCCTCAACGGTCCGAAGCAGCAGCTCCCGATCGCCGTCGAGATGGTGGACGCGGTCGCCGGTGCTGTCCCGGTCGCGTCACAGCCCGTCGGCTACGCGACGACGGATGACTCGGCGGATTTCACCTCCTGGCCCGACTTCCCCTACGGGCTCACCCCGAAGACCCTCGCTCGCGCGGAGCTGGCCGCGTTCGCTGCCGAGGCGCGCGACGCGGGCGTCCGTTACATCGGCTCCTGTTGCGGTTCGGTTGCCGAACACGTCCGCGCGATGGCCAAGATGATCGGGAAGCTGCCCGCCGAGGAGCGCGAGTGGAAGAGCCCGACCGGCGAGGCGATGTCCGCGTACGAGTACTACGCCCACACCGAAACCGAGGTCTGAACGAGGCCCGGCCGGTCTCAGCTGTCGAGGTTCGCGTCTTCCGTTTCAGCCTCGGGCAGCTGGATGTGACGCTGTTTCTCGGCCTTCACGACCTCACTGAGCCGCAGTTTCGAACGGAGGGATGTGATCTCCCACTCGAGCTCGGCGACGCGCCGCTTCATCGCGCGCCAATTGTCCGAGCTCCCCCGGATGAGGCCCATCCCGATCACGAAGAGCGCTGCTGCAAGCGCGCCCAGCGCGAAGGGGACGATCACGACCGCCACGCCGGAGACGGTGATGTTCGAGCCGAACAGCGCGATCGCATGGTTCGGCGCTGTGAGCAGGTCGTTCTCGGCGATGTAGTCCGCCACGACGCCCGCCGCGGCGAGGCTCAGGATGATCATGAGCACGCCCATACCCGCACCTCTCCCTTGCCGTTCCTCCCTGCGACCGTACCTCTTCCGCCGTAGTTCGGCCAGCCCTACCTCCAGTGACTAGTCATCCCGAGGCCGGCCCATAGGGAACCGGTCTCCGAACTAATGAACCCTTGACCCCTGCGCCGGTGTGGCGGAGCTGCCGAGCATGGGAACAGACGGCGAACGAGGAGGACATCATGACGACGATCCAGCGCAGCGCGACCCTCGCGACTCTCGGACGGCACCAGGAGAGCGATCTTCGTGATCGAATCGCGGACGGCGGTGCCAGGCGTCTTCCGGGCGGCTCGTCGCTCGACGTTGACGCGAGCGTCGTGGTCCTCGATCTCCAAGAGTTGGCGCGCCGCCGTCTTTCCTGAGCGGAACGACGGCGCGGTAGCATGGGCTGCCTGCGCCGGTAGCTCAATGGATAGAGCATCTGACTACGGATCAGAAGGTTGGGGGTTCGACTCCCTCCCGGCGCGCTCCTGACTCCCTAACCGCCGGATCAGACGCACGATAGGCTCGAGACGCGTGGACGAGCGGCCGGGTCTGACGAGTCGCATCGGGCTCCTCCGACCGATGCGTCACCGTGACTTCCGATTGCTGTGGATCGGTCAAACGATCTCGATGATCGGCGACGGGACGTACTACGTTGCGGTCGCCTGGCTGGTCTACCAGAACCTCGACGGCTCACCGGCGGCGTTCGCGGCCGTGGGCGTTGCCTGGTCCCTGCCCCAGCTGGTGCTTCTGCTCGCGAGCGGCGCGTTGTCGGATCGGATGGACCGTCGCCACCTGATGATCGCGGGCGATCTGTTGCGGCTCGTCGCGATCACGACGGTCGGCATCCTCACGTTGGCCGACCTGATCACGATCCCGATCCTCGTCGGCTTGGTGGTGTTCTACGGCAGCGGTCAGGCGCTGTTCGGCCCGGCGTTCTCCTCGATCGTCCCCTCGATCGTTCCGGAAGACGTCCTGGTCGAGGCGAACTCGGTCGGGCAGGTCGTGCGGCCCTTCGCCATGACGATCGTCGGCCCCTTGCTCGGCGGGTTGTTGCTCTCGATCGGGACCGGCTGGGCATTCATCTTCGACGGCCTCACGTTCGCCGGGTCCGCCATTTCCATCTTCCTGATGCACTCGCGCAAGACCCCGGACGAGGGCGCGCACGAGGCGCTGATCCCGCAGATCAAGGAGGGCATCGCGTACGTGCGGAGCGAAACGTGGATCTGGGTGGCCCTCGTCACCGCGACGGTGAGCCTGTTCTGCGTGTGGGGACCGTGGGAGACCCTGATGCCCTACGTGATCAGCCACGACCTGGACGGGAGCGGGGTCGATCTGGCTCTCGTGTTCGCCGCGGGCGGTCTGGGTTCGGCGCTGGTCGGCATCATCGCAGCGCAGCGCGGCTCGCTCGGCCGCCGCCCGATCACCGTGATGTACTTCGCGTGGGCCCTCGGGATGCTGATGACCGCCGGGTTCGGGTTGATCACGGCGGTGTGGCAGGGGTTGTTCGTGGCCTTCGTCGCCGAGGGGTCGATCTCGCTCCTGATCGTGCTCTGGTACACGATGCTGCAACGGCTCGTGCCCGAGCACTTCCTGGGCCGCGTGATGAGCCTGGACTGGATGATCTCGATCGCCGGACTCCCGCTGTCGTTCGCGGTGGTCGGCCCGCTCGCGAACTGGATCGGGACCGACCGAACGCTGATCCTCGCCGGCGTGGCCGGTGCCGTCGTGACGATCGCGGCGATGTTCATCCCCGGAGCTCGCGGCCCCGAGCACGACGGGCGGCTGGCCGAAGCTGAGCGAACCCGGGCGTAAACTCGAGGACATGGAGTACACCCACGTCGGCCACCTGGGTCTGGTCGTGAGCCGGCTGTGTCTCGGAACCATGAACTTCGGGCCCCACACGCCCGAATCGGACTCGTACACGATCATGGATTCCGCCGTCGCGTACGGGATCAACTTCTTCGACACGGCCAACGTGTTCGGCCGGCACCTCGGCGTCGGGGCGACCGAGGAGATCATCGGGCGATGGTTCACCAAGGGCGACCGCCGCCGCGACAAGGTCGTCCTGGCCACGAAGGTCTACGGGACGATGGGCGACTGGCCCAACGAATCGCGCCTGTCGAAGCTGGGCATCGTTCGTCAGTGCGAGGAGTCCCTCCGGCGGTTGCGCACAGACCGGATCGACCTGTACCAGATGCACCACATCGACCGCCAGTCGTGGTGGGACGAGATCTGGGAGGCGATGGAGCAGCTCAAGCGCCAGGGCAAGGTGCTCTATGTCGGCTCGTCTAACTTCGCCGGGTGGCATATCGCACGCGCGAACGAGATCGCGGGG
>DATDKZ010000238.1:0-6073 GCA_036519575.1 Actinomycetota bacterium
CGCGACTCTGTCGTCACTCGACGGCTATCTGTATCTTAGGTTGACCAGCGACGGTCTCGGCCACATCTCAGTCATGGGAGAACTGTGAGACCGGCCGAGGGTCGCGTTGCACTTGGTCGTCTCGTACTACACGGACCAGACGGCGTTACCCTCGCTTCGGACTGCCCTTGAGTCTCTGGCTGCCTACCTGGATCGAACCCGATGCTGTCGTACATCCTGACCGGGCCTTCAGGGAGCCTTCAGCCGAGCCACGATCTCGTCGTGGAGCACCCGGTTGGTCGAAAGGACGCTGCCGCCGTGCTCGAGCGGTCCGCCCTCGAACGTGGTGACCCGCCCTCCGGCCTCCTCCACGATCACCTGGACCGCGGCGAAGTCCCAGGTGGCCAGCTCCCGTTCGAACATCGCGTCGGCCGAACCCCGGGCGACCAGGGTGTGACCCCAGAAGTCCCCGAACCCTCGGTTCCGGCGAGCCTCACGGAACACCTCTTGCAGCGATGGCGCGTACGGGCCCTCCAGGAGCAGTTCCACGCTCCCGTGGATGACGAACGCCCGGTTCAGCCGGTCGGCCCGGGAGACCCGGATGGGCCGGCCGTTCAGCCGGGCACCGCCGCCGCGCACCGCCTCATAGCGCTCGCCGAGCGCCGGGGCGTTCACCACGCCGAGGACGGGATGGTCGTCCACCGCGAGCGCGATCAGCGTCCCCCAGATCTGGATCCCATCGGCGAAGTTCTTCGTGGCGTCGATGGGGTCGACGATCCACCGCCGGCTGCCGCCGCCCTCCAGGCCTCCCTCCTCGCCGAGCACGGCGTCGGAGGGATATCGCTCCCGTACTCGCTCGCGGACCATGGCTTCGATCGACGTGTCGGCCTCGGTGACCGGGGAGCGGTCCGGCTTCAGTTTCACCTGCAGGTCCGTGCCGAAGAGGGAGAGGGCGATCTCGCCGGCGGCGTCCGCCACCTCGTTCGCGAACTCGAGCTCCTCCTCGAACATCGAGGCGGACCATACACGGCCGGGGCCGACCACCCGGACCGCTGCGCAACCTGCCACGCAGGGCGACGTATCCGGATTCTCCGGTACGCTCGCCTCGCCATGCAGACGACCGTCCAGGAGACCGACAAGCACAAGGTCAAGCTGACCGTGGAGATCCCCACCGACCGCTTCGGCAAGGACCTCGACGCCGCCTACCGACGGGTGGCGCAGCAGGTCAAGGTGCCGGGGTTCCGCAAGGGCAAGGCCCCCCGCAGGGTCATCGACGCGCAGGTCGGCCGCGAAGCGGTCGTGGCGGAGTTCCTGGAGGACGCCGTACCCACCTACTACCGGGAAGCCATCCGGGAGAACGAGCTCGCGCCGATCACGGATCCCGACATCGCGCTCGAGCAGGTGGAGGAGGGAAAGCCGCTCGTCTTCACGGCGACGGTCGAGGTCCGTCCGCGATTGCAGTTGGAGGAGTCCGCCTACAGGGGCGTTCGGGTCGAGCGGCCGCCGACCGAGGTCACCGACCGCGAGGTGGACGAGCTGCTCGACCGGCTCCGGGACCGCTTCGCCGAGCTCGATCCGGTGAGCCGTCCCGCCAAGGCCGGCGACTACGTCGTCATCGACCTTCGGGCCACCGTCCACGGCGAGGAGGTTCCCGAGGCCTCCCGGCCCGACTACTTGTACGAGGTGGGCTCGGGGGAGTTCGTCGAGAAGCTCGACCAGGAGTTGGAAGGCAAGCGCGCCGGCGAAATCCTGAAGTTCAACGCGACCCTTCCCGATCGCATGGGCGAGCGGGCCGGGCAGGAGGTCTCGTTCCAGGTGCTGGTGAAGGAGGTCAAGGCCAAGCGCCTCCCCGAAGCCGACGACGAGTTCGCCAAGACAGCCTCCGAGTTCGACACCCTGGAGGAGCTTCGCCAGAGCCTCCGGGAGCAGCTCGGCCAGAACAAGGAGCGGGGCGCCGATGCCGAGGTCCGGGACCGGGCGTTGCTGGCCCTGGTGAACACCGTCGACGTCGACCTCCCCGACACGCTGGTCGACGAGGAGACGGAGCATCGGGTCCAGCACGCACGGGAGCGGGCCGAGCAGGCCGGCCTGACCCTCCAGCAGGTGCTCGATGCCCAGGGGTTCGACGAGCTCCGGTTCCGCTCCGACGCCCGGACCCACTCCCTGCGGGCCATCAAGGCCGATCTGGTGCTCGAGGCGGTGGCCCGCAACGAGGACATCCAGGTGACCGCCGAGGAGATCGGGAACGAGATCGGACTCCTGGCCTCGTCCCTGGGACGGGAACCCAAGGACGTGGCCCGAACGCTCGAACGGACCGGTCAGGTCGTAACACTGGCCGGTGATATCATCCGCTCGAAGGCGCTCGACTGGATCGTCGAGCATGCCGATATCGTTTCGGAAGGCGAGCGCCGAGCGGCCGACCGGGTCTCGGACGAGACCGGGGAACCGTCCGAGCCTCCCCAGCAGGATCGAGCGGAGGAGCAGTCATGACCGAGCCGAAGAACTACCTCGTCCCCGTTGTCGTCGAGCAGACCAGCCGCGGCGAGCGGTCGTTCGACATCTACTCGCGCCTGCTGAAGGAACGGATCGTGTTCCTGGGCACACCGATCGACGACAACGTGGGGAACCTCATCATGGCCCAGCTCCTGCACCTGGAGTCCGAGGACCCCGAGAAGGACATCAACCTGTACATCAACTCGCCGGGCGGCGACATCACGTCACTGTTCGCCATCTACGACACGATGCAGTACATCAAGCCCGATGTGTCGACCATCGTGATGGGGCAGGCGGCCTCGGCTGCCGCGGTGCTCGTCCTGGCCGGCACGAAGGGCAAGCGCTACGCGTTGCCCCACTCCCGGATCCTGCTGCACCAGCCGCACGGCGGGGCCCAGGGCCAGGCCGTGGACATCGAGATCCAGGCCAAGGAGATCACGCGGTACCGCAAGCTCCTGGAGGAGCTCATCGCCACGCACACAGGCCAGCCACTCGAGAAGGTGGCCAAGGACACCGACCGGGACTTCATCCTGACCGCCGAAGAGGCAGTGGCCTATGGGGTGGTGGACGAGGTCATCAGCACCCGGAAGATGCTCCCCGAACTTGCAGCGGCGGCCGCCGGAAGCTCGTAGAATCCCATTCGAGGGGCCGGGTGAGGAACCCGGCCGTTTCCTTCAAGGAGCTCGGAGGCGATGGGGAGGCTGGGCGACTCGGACCTGTTGAAGTGCTCCTTCTGCGGGAAGAGCCAGAAGCAGGTCAAGAAGCTGATCGCGGGCCCTGGCGTCTACATCTGCGACGAGTGCATCGACCTCTGTAACGAGATCATCGAGGAGGAGCTCTCCGAGACCTCCGACCTGAAGCTCGAGGAGCTCCCCAAGCCCCAGGAGATCTACACGTTCCTGGACGACTACGTGATCGGCCAGGAGCAGGCCAAGAAGGTCCTATCGGTCGCCGTCTATAACCACTACAAGCGGATCCAGGTGGGGGCCAAGGACGGCGACGTCGAGCTCCAGAAGTCCAACATCCTGATCCTGGGCCCCACCGGATGCGGGAAGACCCTGCTGGCCCAGACCCTGGCCAAGATGCTGAACGTGCCGTTCGCCATCGCCGACGCCACGGCGTTGACGGAGGCCGGGTATGTCGGGGAGGACGTCGAGAACATCCTGCTCAAGCTGATCCAGGCCGCCGACTACGACGTGAAGAAGGCCGAGACCGGGATCATCTACATCGATGAGGTGGACAAGATCGCCCGCAAGAGCGAGAACCCCTCGATCACACGGGACGTCTCGGGCGAGGGCGTCCAGCAGGCGCTGCTGAAGATCCTCGAGGGGACCACAGCGTCGGTCCCGCCACAGGGCGGGCGCAAGCACCCGCATCAGGAATTCATCCAGATCGACACCACGAACATCCTGTTCATCTGCGGCGGCGCATTCGCCGGCCTGGAGAAGATCATCGAGAGCCGGATCGGGAGCCGCGGCATCGGGTTCGGCGCCGACGTCCGGCGGGTCGAGGAGAAGGACATCGGACAGATCCTGTCTCGGGTCCTCCCCGAGGACCTGCTGAAGTACGGGCTCATCCCCGAGTTCGTCGGACGCCTGCCGGTCCTGACCCACGTTCACAACCTGGACAAGCAGGCCCTGGTGGACATCCTCACCAAGCCGAAGAACGCTCTGGTCAAGCAGTACTGCAAGTTCTTCGAGTTCGACGGCGTCGAGCTGGAGTTCGATGAGGGTGCGCTGTCGGCCATCGCCGATCAGGCCATCCTCCGTGGGACCGGCGCGCGCGGCCTTCGGGCCATCATGGAAGAGGTCCTGCTGAACGTGATGTACGAGCTTCCCTCGCGACAGGACGTCACCAAGTGCCTGATCGACGAGAACGTCGTGATGTCCGGGGTGAACCCGACGCTCGTCCCGCGGCAGGAACCTGCGCCACGCGTGCGCAAGGAGCGGACGGCCTAGCCTTCCAGCTTGCCCCGCACGTTCCCAACCATCCTCTGGGATTTCGTTGCCCTCAACTGTTCGAATGTTGCGGCCGCACGGTCCAGAGCGACCCCCGCCTCGGCCCTTCGGCTCAACGCGATCAGCGCTTCCCCCAGGTCGACCGACGTCCTCGCCGCGTCATAAGGGGTCCGAAGCCGGTCGAATCCCTCGACCGCCCTCCTCAAGGTCGGGACGGCCGCCTCGGGGTCATCGGCGGCTAGCGCCGTGCGTCCCTCCAGTCGGTCGGCGTAGACCGACGGCGGGAGGGCCTCCGAGGCGGCCGAATAAGCTCGAGCCTCCTCGACGAGTGCCGGGACGTGCTCCCACCCTCCGACTGCGGCTACGAATTCACATCGCGCCTCGAGCACCTCGGTGGTGTGGACCCGCCACGCGGGCGGGAGGTGCTCGAGGAGGTCCTTCGCCGGGCCCACGTCGCCTCGCTCGACCAGGAGCACCACGAGCCACGGCAGCAGCCGCGCCGAGAAGCTCTGGGCCAAGGGGAGGAGGAACCCCGTCAATCGGTCGCTCTCGACCGTGTCGCCGCGGCGCTCCGCGATGATTCCACCCGCGGCGAAGGCGTGGGTGGCGAAATATGGTGGATCGTCGCGGCGCTCGTCGAGCAGCTGTCGGAGAACATCCAACGAGGAGAGCGCCCCGTCCCAGTCGCCGAGCCTGTACCGGATGGCGGTTTCCCACGACACCATGTGGACTTGGGCGATCGGGAGCGTGACTCCCACGTGACGGAGCCCCTCCTCGGCCCGCTTCAGCCCTTCCTCGTACCAACCGAGCTCGTGCCCGGCCCACGCCAGGGCGGCGTACGCATCCCCGATCTCGAGGGGGTCACCGAGCTCGGGAAGGAGGCCGAGGCGCCGCTCCTCGATCGCCAGGCTTCGGGCGTAGAGCCCACGCGATGTCGCGTACCCAACCGCCGCGTCGTAGGCGCCGGATGCGAGATCGTGCATCCCAAGTCGGAGGGCCATCTCCGCGGCCTCGAGCCCGATACGTTCCCGGTCGAGTGCTTCGTCCTCAGTCATCTCCGCGTCCGGAAAGGCGAAGGGCCACCCGGCCTCGATGCTCTCCAGCCGGACCCGTTCCTCGCTGTCCCCCTCGGGGACGTGCGAAAGGCCCAGGTGCAGCAGTGGTTCCACTTCCTCCGGGCCCGTGGGGCGTCGCATGGAGCCAGGCCAACGAGTGGGAACCTCACACGCTCGGGCGCATAAGTAGGCGACCTTCGTGTCCCGGGAACCCTCGGCGCTCGCTGCGCGGGCCATGGCTGCCTCGCGGAAATACTTCCACGCGAGGTCGCCGATGTAGTCCGTGAGGAACGCGTCACCCAACGCTTCCAGCGCCCTGGAACGTTCGCGCTCGTCGCCCGCGAGCCGGAGCGCTTCCTCTCCATATCGTTCGGATTTCTTGAGCACCTGCTTGCTCCGGCTTTCCCTCGACGCCGCGACCAGGTGCTCGAACGCCTTCCGCCGAAGGGCCTCGTCGGGCGGTCCCGGCGACTCCTGGAGCGCGGTCGCGTAGTGATAGGCGAGGAGCTCGACGAACTCGCGGGCGCGAGCGCCGGCCGTCTCCTCGATCCACCGGGCAACGGCCGCGTGAGCCGGCGCCCGCTCCCG
>DATDKZ010000239.1:0-10954 GCA_036519575.1 Actinomycetota bacterium
AGAGATGTTCGAGCCTCATTCTTCTCGCCGAGTTCGAATGAGCCGTTGAAAGTGGAGGTGGGGGGAATCGAACCCCCGTCCCCAGGCGATCGTTCGGGTCTTCTCCGGGCGCAGCCGGTGGTGGATCTCGCCTCGAGGCTCCCACCGGCGGAGGACCTCTCGGCCAGCCCGGGTGCGGTGTCCGCAGGCGGCCCCCGGGCGGAGCCGTCTCCGTAAGCCTGCTCACGACGCCCGGCCCCCGACCGCAGGCGGATCAGGGCGGACGGCTACCTAACTACTTAGGCAGCGAGCGCGTATTCAGTATTGGCGCTTGTGTTTCTCCCGGCTTTTAACGAGGCATCCGGGGACCTCGGCCCGCTTCCCCCGAGCGATATCCGCCCAGGTCGAAGCCAGTGCACCCCCATATGCAGTTGTGCTCACAGTATACGGGCCTGGGGCATCGCCTCGGAGCACCCGACGCTACCGTCGGCGACGGGCGGCCCGATCCATCTCGCGGCGGTGCTCTCGCTCCAGGGTGGTCTGGCGCTTCTCGAACTGGCGCTTCCCTCGACCCAGCCCCACCTCCACTTTGGCCAAGCCATGCGAGAAGTACACGCGGAGCGGGACGAGCGTCAATCCTCGCTCCTGGGTCTTCCCGATCAGCCGCTCGATCTCGTTCCGGTGCAGCAGCAGCTTTCTCCGACGGATGGGATCGTACCCACGCTTCTCCCCCTGCTCGTACGGTGGGATGTGCATCCCCTCGAGCCACACCTCGCCCCCCTGTACCCGCCCGTAGGCCTCGGACAGGGAGCCGCGACCGCCGCGGAGCGACTTCACTTCCGAGCCGGTCAACACGATGCCTGCTTCGAACCGGTCGAGGATCTCGTAGTCGTGCAGCGCCCTGCGATTGGAGGCGACGGTCTTCTGGCTGGGGTCGGCCTTGAGGCCCACGGGCGAAGCTTAGACGTCGAGGAAGCGGCGCATCCCCGCCATGCTGGCCACCACGGCCACGACGGCTCCGGCGATCAGCAGCCAGGGGATCACGGCGATCACATCGCCGTTGGTGACCCAGGGCACGAACTGGATCGTGCCGTACAGCGGGTTGATGAACGCGACCTTCAGGCCGAACAGGAACAGGACCGCCGCGCCCGCGCCGATCAGGCTCTCGAACAGGCCCTCGATGAGGAATGGAGCCCGGATGCGCCAGTTGGTGGCGCCCACCAGCTTCATGATCCCGATCTCCTTGCGCCGCGCGAACAGTCCCATCCGCACCGTGTTGGCGATGAGGATGGCCGCTGCGATCAGCATGACCATGGCCACGATCAGGACGCCCACCCTGAACACGCGGGTCACCGCGAACAGCCGATCCAGGAAGCCGCTCTGGTCCACGATGCGGTCGATGCCCGGCTGCCCCTTCAGGACGGCGGCCACCTGCGCGTACTGCTGAGGGTCGTCCAGCTTCACTCGGAGGGAGGCCGGCAGCGTGCCGCAATCGACGTTTTCCACCAGCGCCTTCTGGCTCGAGAAGATCTGCTTGAACCGAGCGCAGGCCTCGTCCTTGGTCTCGTAGTGAACGTCGGAGACGACCGGCAGTTCCTGCAGCTTGCCGCTGAGCGTCGCGACGGTCTGAGGGTTGACCGGATCGGTGAGGTACACGGCCACCTCCACGTTGCCCGTGGCCGCCTCGATCATGAGGTTCACCTGTCGGGAGATGAGCAGCGCCAGGCCGAACAGCAGCAGGGCGATGAACGTGGTTGAGACTGCAGCGAACGCGACCAGACCATTACGCCTGAGGCCCGTCGTGACCTCGCGGAGCATGTAATCCGTCCTGCCGGGCACCTAGCTGTACACCCCCCGGGACTGGTCGCGGATGACGTGGCCGAAGTCGAGCTCGATCACGCGCCGTCGCATCGCGTCCACGATGGCCTGATCGTGGGTGGCCATGACCACGGTCGTGCCGATCCGGTTCACCTTGTCCAGCAGCCGCATGATGTCCACTGAGGTGCTGGGGTCGAGGTTCCCCGTGGGCTCGTCGGCCAGCAACACGAGCGGCCGGTTCACCACCGCCCGGGCGAGTGAGACGCGCTGCTGTTCGCCACCCGAGAGCTCATCGGGGTACCCGTTCAGCTTGTCGCCAAGGCCGACGAGCTCCAGGATCTCCGGGACCCGTTGATCGATCACGTGTTTCGGCTTCCCGATGACATCGAGGGCGAAGGCGACGTTCTCGAAGACGGTCTTGTCCTGGAGCAGCTTGAAGTCCTGGAACACCGTGCCGATGTTGCGGCGGAGGTACGGCACCTTCCACGGCGACAGCTTGGCCAGGTTTTTTCCGGCCACGTAGATGTCGCCCTTGCTCGCCTCCTCCTCCTTGAGGAGCAGACGGATGAAGGTGGACTTGCCCGAGCCGGACGTGCCCACGATGAAGACGAACTCGCCCTTCTCGACTTCGACGCTCACGTCCTCGAGGGCGACGACGCCGTTCCGGTACACCTTGGTGACGCGCTGAACAGTGATCATCTTCTGTTCCGGGGGTAGGACGGATGAAACCGCGGCTGAGTGTAACAGCCGTCCCCCGTGAACGGAACGAAGCTCAACTAGGCTGGGCGCTCATGAGAACGGCCGAGCGGGCAGCCAGCACGCCCCGGACGAGCGTCACTGTGGCTCGGTCCCCCCTTCGGCGGGCGGCCGGCACGGCCGCGGGGCCGGCGCTCATCGTGGCCTCGGTGCTGATCGCCATGCGAGGGTTCGTGTTCGCCGATCTCCTGTCGAACCAGCATCCCGACGTCCTGTCCTTCTGGCTTCCGCGATCGTGCCTGTTGGGCCGGAGCCTCGCCGCCGGGCATGTGCCTTTGTGGAACCCGTTCGAGATGGCGGGAACCCCCTTCGCCGCCGATCCTCAGTCCGGCTGGCTCTATCTCCCGTGGATGCTCCTGTCGTGGCTCCTGCCGTGTGGGGCCGGCCTCCGAGCGTTCATCGTGCTCCAGCCCCTCCTGGCCGGGCTGGGGTTGTTCTGGTTCCTTCGAAAGGAAAGGCTGCACAGGATTGCGGCCACGCTCGGTGGGCTTTCGCTAGCGATGCTGATCGCCGCATCGAACCTGGCGATCAGCCTTCCGTTCGCCGCGACGCTGGCGTGGACGCCGTTCGTCCTGGTCGCGGCGTCCGGCTTCCTAACGGAACGGAGATGGTTCGCCCGGCTCGGGTGGCTCGCGCTCGGCGCGCTCGCGTGGGGGCAAGTGGCCAGCGCCCACCTGTCGCATGGCCTGCTCGTGTCCACAGCCGTCGTGACGGCCTACGTGGCAGCGCGCATCATCCACGACATCCGATCCGGCTTGTCGCCGGCGGCGGCTGCGGTGGGCCTGGCGCTGCTCTTCCTCGCGTTCCTTCCCATCGCGAACCTGGCCATCCTGGTCCCGCGGTTCGCGCTGATCCCGAACACCAGCTTGCAAGGCGGGTACGCGGCGCTCGGTGGGACGCTCGCGCGGATCGCCGGCGTTGAGGACCGTCCGTTACCGACGAGCGGGATCTGGAGCGCATGGCCAGTGTCGTTGGCCAGTGCGCCGGGCGCATACGTGGGAGCGGCCGTGTTGCTCTCGATCCCCGCGGCGTTTCGGGCCCGGGGCTTCCGGTTCCTGACGATCGCCTTCGTCGCCGCCGGGGGCATGGCTTACGCGTTGACACTCGACCTGTTCGTGGGGGCCGCGTGGTTCCGGGACCTCGTGCTGCGGCTCCCGTACGGGGACGTCTACCTCCACAACCCGGGACGGCTGCGATACCTCGTGCTGCTCGTCGGCCCAGTGCTGGGGGCCATTGGGCTGCAAGGGTTCCTGGAACGGCTCCCCTCGCGTAGGGAGGCCGCCTGGTGGATGGGGGGGGCGGCGGCACTCTTCGTCGGGCTGCCGGTCCTTCTCGGCGCGCACCCGGAACGGTTCGTGGTCTTCGCCCTGGGGACGGTCGCCACGGTGCCGGTCCTGTTCGGCTTGTTCCGAGGGAGGCGGTGGGCGGCAACGACGCTTCCCATCGTCCTTGCGGCGGAGCTGCTCGGCGGGGCGCTGTGGTCCTCGGCGTACCGGGGCGGCACAGTGTTCGTGGGACTGGAGGGGCACTCGCACCCCGCCCTCGCACCGCAGCCGCTTCGGTGGCCGGAGGTGCCGATGGACCGGTACCTCGAGGCGGGGCCGATCGCCCGGTATCTCCAGAACCGAGCCGAGGGGGCCCGCTACCTCAGCTGGATCCCACCTGCCGCCTACTTCAACAAGGGCTATCTCACCTCGCAGAAACCGGAGGACTGGCCGGCGCTGCTCCTAGGCCGGGCCGTGTTGTTCCGGTTGCACGATCCCCTTGGGTACTCGCCGATCCAGCTGCCTCGGTACTGGTCCTACATCCGGGCAACCAACCGGCTGCCGGTCTACTACAACGCGGCCGTCCTCCAACTCCCGTCGCTCAAGGACCTCCGGTTGCTTGGGGTCCGATACCTGATCGTCGCACAGGGGGTCGGACTGCCTCCCGGATTGTCCGGCTCGATGGTCGCCTCGGAGCGCGGCTCCGACCTGTACCAGGTGGCGGGGTCCGAACCCAGGGTGTCGGTCGTATCGACGTGGACGAGGGTTCCCGGCGGCGTCGAGGCCCTCCAGGCCGTCCGGGACGTCAGCTTCGATCCGGGCACGAGCGCCGTGGTGGAAGGCCGACCCGGTTTCTCCGCGACTGGCCAGGGGGGCGAGCTCGCCGGAAGCGCGACGTACCGGGAGACCGTGCCCGAGGACGTCTCGATCACGGCATCGGCCAGCGCACCGTCGGTGGTGGTGGTTCGCAACGCATGGGACGGGGGATGGTCGGCCACCGTCGACGGGAGGCCGGCGCCGGTGCTCCGGACCGACTATTTCCTCCAGGGTGTTGCGATCCCGTCCGGCACCCACGAGATACGCCTGACCTACCGGGACCCGATGATCGGGCGAGGGCTCGCCCTCTCGGCCTTGGTCTGGCTGGGGTGGCTCGCCGGCCTGGCCGGCGCGGCCACCGTGGAGCGCCGGTCCAGACTCGTCCGCAGACCCTTGCAGACGTCGGGGATCCGGAGCTAGGCCGCGCGGCCTTCCTCCGCCCGGCGTCGGAGCTCAGCCTCGATGAGCGGGTCGATGTCCCCGTCCAATACCCGGTCCACATCGGTGATCTCGAGGTTCGTCCGGTGGTCCTTGACCAGTCGGTACGGCGCGAGGACGTAGGAACGGATCTGGGAGCCGAAATCGATCCCCCGGCGCTCGCCTCGAAGCGCCTCGAGCTTCTGTTGCTGCTCCCGTCGCATCCGTTCGGCCAGCCGGGCCTTCAGGATCCGCATGGCAACGGCCCGGTTCTGGAGCTGCGACCGCTCGTTCTGGCACGCGGCGGTGATGCCCGTGGGGAGATGCGTGATCCGCACGGCCGAGTCGGTCGTGTTCACCGATTGCCCGCCCGGCCCCGTGGACCGATACACGTCGATCCGTAGGTCCTTGGGGTCGATCTCGATGTCCTCCTCGTCGGTCTCCTCGAGAAGGGGGATGACGTCGAGGCTGGCGAACGAGGTGTGCCGGCGCTTGGCCGCGTCGAACGGCGAGATCCGGACGAGTCGATGAACGCCGCGTTCCGTCGACAGGAGCCCGTACGCGTTGGACCCGTGGACGATGAACGTTGCGCTCTTGATCCCCGCCTCCTCCCCAGGCAGGATCTCGTCCACCTCGACGTCGAAGCCGTGGCGCTCGGCCCACCGCAGGTACATCCGGAGCAACATCTCCGCCCAGTCCTGCGACTCGGTGCCGCCCGCGCCGGCGTGGAGGGTGGCGACGGCGTCGTTGTGGTCGTATTCGCCCCCCAGGAGCGCGGTCAGCTCGAGCCCGTCGATCTCGGTCTCGAGGGCGGAGACCGTCTGCTCGAGCTCTCGTTCGAGCTCGGGGTCGCCCTCAAGTCCAAGGAGCTCGTCGATCGCTCGAGCGTCGGCCAGACGGCGTTCCAGGGACTCGAATCGATCGACATCGGCCCGCAGTCGGGCCAGGCGCGTGGTCAGCTGCTGGGCACGCGCGGGTTCGTCCCACAGAGACGGGTCGGAGGCCCCTTGCTCCAACTCCGCCACCTTGGCGCGCTTGGCCTCGACGTCAAAGGAACTCCTTGGCGGAGGCGATGCGTTGGGACAGGTGCTCGATCCGCTCGGTGAAGTCGCCCACGCGGCCTATCGTACCCGCCTCCCCCACCGGTGCCGCGCATCACCACGGATCCGTGGCGCCCGGCACCGCGACGAGGCCCCGGCGGGCCATACGGTGTTGCAGAGCTGCGGGACCCGCAGCCAGGGTGAAGGAGGGAACCATGAGCGCAAGGATCGAGACCCTCAGGACCAGGCCGCGAGACCCGGAGATCGCGTGGCTGGTGGCCGCGGTGGGGCTCCTGGCGTTGCTCGCGGTGCTCACCCTCGTCGGCCGGATCGCGCCCGATCCCAAGGTCCAGGTTCGGCCTCCGGCGGTCGCCACCACGGTCGGCTCCGCGTCGGGTGCAGCCATCAAGGCCATCGCCAACGATCCGTATCTCCGCGTGCGTCCTCCGGTTGACCGAAGCGGCATCGGCCAGGCAACCACCACATCCACAGTCAGCGAGCCTGGGTTCGGCCCGAACTTCAACATGGGCCGGGCCTGTCCGAAGTGCTGGTAGCAGGGACCGCTACCGCACTGGAGCCGGCCGGGCGGGAACGCCCGGCCGGCTTATCAATGAGGGAGTTCGCCAGGGCGCCGTCAGGCCACGGCCCCGTGGCACTTCTTGTACTTCTTGCCCGACCCGCACGGGCAGGGCGCGTTGCGGGGCACCTTGCCGCTCTTGGCTTGAGCCCCGGCACCCCCGGCAGCCCCGCCCGCCTCGTCGGCCTCACCTCGGCTGGTCACCACGCGCTGAGGCCGGGGTCGGGACGGCTCGTCCTGGCGGACCAGTTCCACCCGGAAGATGTACCGCACGAACTCCTCCCGGATGCCCTGGGTGAGCTCCTCGAACATGTCGAAGGCCTCCCGCCGGTACTCGGTGAGGGGGTCGCGCTGGCCATACGCCCGGAGATGGATGCCCTCTTGGAGGTAGTCCATCTCGTATAGGTGCTCGCGCCACTTGTTGTCGGTGAGCGACATCAGCACCATCCGCTCCAGCTCCCGCATGACCTGCGATCCGACCACCTGCTCTTTCTCCTCGTACAGAGCCAGGGCATCGGTCAGGACCATCTGGCTGAGCTCGGCAACCGTCGCCGCCCCCTCCTCCAGATCCTTCCTGGTCAGCCGGGTCGGGTACACCTCGGCCACCCCGGCCAGAAGACCGTCCAGGTCCCATTCCTCGGCGAACGTCTTGTCGCCGGTCCACTGCGAGACCGTGCCCTCCACGACTTCCGTGACGAAGTCGAGGGCCTGCTCCTTGAAGTCCTCGCCGTTCAGGATCTTCTCGCGCTCGCCGTAGATCACCTGGCGTTGGGTGTTCATGACGTCGTCGTACTTCAGGATGTTCTTGCGTCGCTCGAAGTTCAGCTCCTCAATCTGCCGCTGGGCGCTCTCCACGGCCCGCGTGACCATCCGAGCCGCGATGGGCTCGTCCTCCGGCCACTTCAGCCGTTCCATGATGGACGACACGCGATCGGAGGCGAACATCCGCATCAGGTCGTCTTCCAGCGAGAGGTAGAACCGGGACTCCCCGGGGTCACCCTGGCGGCCGGACCGCCCTCGGAGCTGGTTGTCGATGCGGCGTGATTCGTGCCGCTCCGTGCCCAGCACGTACAGCCCGCCCAACCCGACGACCTCCTCATGCTCGGCGTCGGTCTGTTGCTTGAACTTCTGGAGGATCGGGGCGTACTCGGCCTCGTAGGCGGCACGCTCCTCCTCCTCCATCTCGAACATGAGGTACCGATCGTTGTCCCACTCGCGGGCGGCCATCTCCTGGCGAGCCAGGTATTCGGGGTTGCCGCCGAGGAGGATGTCGACGCCCCGGCCGGCCATGTTGGTCGCGACGGTGACGGCTCCGGCCCGGCCGGCCTGGGCCACGATCATCGCTTCCTTCTCGTGATTCTTCGCATTCAGGACGTGATGCGAGATCCCCCGGCGGTTCAGGTAGCCGGAGAGCTTCTCGGACTTCTCGATCGAGACCGTACCGACGAGGACCGGCTGGCCGGCCTCACTGCGTTCCGCGAGGTCCTGCACCACGGCGTTCCACTTCGCGTCCTCGACCTTGTAGATGAGGTCCTGTTCGTCCGCCCGGATCATGGGCTGGTTCGTGGGGATCTCCACGACGTCGAGCTTGTAGACCTCCTGGAACTCCGCCAGCTGCGTCTTCGCCGTACCCGTCATGCCGGCGAGCTTCTCGTACATCTTGAAGTAGTTCTGGATGGTGATCGTGGCCAGGGTCTGGTTCTCCTCTTTGATCCGGACGTTCTCCTTGGCCTCGATGGCCTGGTGGAGTCCCTCCGAATACCGCCGGCCCTCCAGGACCCGGCCGGTGAACTCGTCCACGATCTTCACCTCGCCGCTGGTCACGATGTAGTCCACGTCGCGCTTGTACAGCTCCTTGGCTCGGAGCGCGTTCTGGAGGTGGTGCACGAGCGGCGTGTGGACGTGCTCGTACAGGTTCTCGATGCCGAGGGCCTCCTCGACTTTCCCCACACCCTCCTCGGTGACGGCCACGGTGCGTTTGGCCTCATCGACCTCGTAGTCGGTCTCCCTCTTCAGGCGAGGGGCGAGGCGAGCGAATGTCACGTACCACTTGGCCGAGTCGGCCACCATGCCGCTGATGATCAACGGGGTCCGGGCCTCGTCGATCAGGATCGAGTCCACCTCGTCCACGATCCCGTAGTGGTGGCCGCGCTGCACCATGTCCTCCCCGCGCATGGCCATGTTGTCCCGCAAGTAGTCGAACCCGAACTCGTTGTTGGTCCCGTACGTGATGTCGGATCCATAGGCCGGTCGGCGTTCGGCCGGTGTCATCGCAGCCTGGATGAGCCCCACCGAGGCGCCCACCGCCCGGTAGATCGGTCCCATCCACTCCGAGTCACGCTTGGCCAGGTAGTCGTTCACCGTGACGATGTCCACCCCCTGCCCGGACAGGGAGTTCAGGTAGGCGGGCATGGTCGCCACCAGGGTCTTGCCTTCGCCCGTCTTCATCTCGGCGATGTTGCCCTCGTGCAGGACGATGGCCCCCATCACCTGGACGTCGAAGTGTCGTTGGCCGATCGAGCGCCGAGCGGCCTCGCGGACGGAGGCGAATGCCTCGGGGAGCAGGTCGTCCAGGCTCTCACCGGCCTCCAGGCGCCGCCGAAACTCCTCGGTCTTCGCCCGGAGCTGCTCGTCGGTGAGCTCCTCGAGCTCGGGCTCGAACGTGTTGACGATGCGGACGAGCTGCTCGAGGCGCTTGAGCTTGCGGCCCTCGCCGAACTGGCCGATCTTCTCCAGGCCCAAAGTCGTTTCCTCGCGTGGTTTGGGGGTTCGGCTCTCGATTGTAACGGAGGGGTCTGGCAAGCCCTGGGGCGAGCCGCAGCGGGTCGGGGAGGGGCTCAGGTGATCTCGAGCAGCTTCTCCCGCACGGCGTAGACCACTGCCTCCATCCGGGAGTGCAAGTGGAGCTTCTCCAGGATGTTTCGGATGTGGTTCTTCACCGTGTTCTCCGAGATGTACAGCTCCTTGGCGATGTCGCGGTTGTTCATGCCCCTGGCCACCAACCGGAGGACCTCCATCTCCCGGTCGGTCAACCGGGGGGCCGGGATCTGGGGCTGGTCGCCGGTGGCCTTGCTCATGGCGGCGAACTCGTTCAGGAGCTTGGATGCCATGGAGGGAGAGATCCTCGACTGGCCGGCCCACACCGAGCGGATGGCATCGGCCACCTCATCGATGGGGATCTCCTTGAGCAGGTAGCCGGAGGCCCCCGCCTTGATGGCGTCGTACAGGTCGGCCTCCTCATCGGAGATCGTGAGCATGAGGATCTTGACGTGGGGCAGGAGGTCTTTGATCTGCGAGGCTGCCTCGATCCCCGAGCGCTTGGGCATCCTGACGTCCATCAGGATGACGTCGGGCATGAGCTCCTGTGATCTCTCGACGGCCTCGACCCCGTCCGACGCCTCCCCGACCAGCTCGATGTCGGGCTCGGCCTCCAGGACCATCTGGAGCCCCCGGCGGAACAGCGCGTGATCGTCTGCCACGAGCACCCGCAGTCGCTCGGGCCGACCGGCATTGACCGCACGCTCGCCCTGATCCGACTCGTCGCCCTGGTCCGTTCGCTTCGGTGTCACTGAACCTCCGCGAATCCGAGGGCCCGGCGGCTCACGAGGAACCGGCGGGTTCCTGACCGCCCTTGGAGGATTTTAGACGACCGGCCCCCGAGATCAGCTGCGTTCGCCTCTTCGTGTTGTGGTCCCGCAGCTGTCGCTCCAGCTTCTCTACCAGCTGATCGAGGGCGGAGTCCACGTCGTCGCCCTGGGCCTTGGCCCGGAACGTGCGTCGGGGGGTCTCCAGGGCGCCCTCCACGCGCTTGATCCCGCCCAGCCTGGGGTTCCGCTCCGTCAGGATCTCCACTTCCAGGCGCATCACCCGAGGCCCCATACGCTCCAGCCGAGACAGCTTTCGGGCCGCAGCGGTGCGCATGTGGTCGGTGATGCGGGTGCCCCGGCTCTTCATGACCAGATCCATGCGCCCGCTCCCTCCCCGACGCGAGCCGCCCGGTCCTCGCTCGGTCCGGGTGCTCGTGGGCTCACGCCCGGCTGACCTGGTCTTTGACCCCACACTCGCCTGCGGAGGGGTTCGCCGTCCAGCGGACGCCTTAGCACCTTCTCCCGTCGGACACGCCGCTCGGGGCAGGGCTTACATCTAAACCGCACCATGCTCAGCGACCAACGGTCGCCTTACGTGGGTCGTTTCGCCTGCGACTGGCATCGACTACCGGGAGAGTGTCCCCCGGGCAACCACAGACCCAGGCGTGAGCCCGCGGTCAGTATAGCGAGCGAGGAATG
>DATDKZ010000240.1:0-6231 GCA_036519575.1 Actinomycetota bacterium
CTGGGCCGACGAGCAGACGACGAGCCCGAGCTACGACCCGACGCTCTGGCTATTGGGGACGGTTGGAGGCGAGCCGGTTGGCGCCCTCACCGCGAACGTCTGGGGCGATCGCGGCTGGGTGAACGAGATCGGGGTCCTGCCCCCGCACCGGGGGCGCGGGATCGGGTCGGCCCTCCTCCGCCGTTCTTTCGCGACCTTCGCTCGTCGCGAGCTCCAGTCCGTGTTCCTGAACGTCGACGCGGAGAACCCGACGGGGGCCACCGTGCTCTACGAACGGGTCGGGATGCGGATCGTCAACCGATGGGAGCTGTGGGAGCGCTCGTTGGTGGTCTCCTCGTAGCCGCAGGCGGGCAGCCCCACCCGCCGGAAGACAAACAAGCGGACACGGACCCGGCCCTTTGCTGGGTGGAGGTGAGGGGATTTGAACCCCTGACCCCTGCCGTGCGAAGGCAGTGCTCTACCGGTCTGAGCTACACCCCCGTGCTCGGCTAGCGTAGCAAAGGCGGACCTGCCTACTGGCCCAAGACGTCCTTGGCATGACGGTCGAGCGCGTCGCGAAGCTGCCGCTGCACGATCGCGATCGACAGGTCACCGCGGGTCTTCTCGATCAGGCTCCGCGCCACATCGGTCGAGCGCCGAAGGTTCATCGTGATCGCGTCGGGATAGTCCATCGACACGAGCACGTAGTAGATGTCGTCCATCGCCGAGAGGATGGCCTCACCTCGGTCCACCTCGCCGTGGCGAAGCAGGTCGAGGATGTGACGGCGTCCTTCACCGATGGCCTCGGCCATCCCGTTGAGGAACGGCGCGTCCTCAACCCCCAACTCCTCCGGAGTGGGGAGCTGGCTCGCGCCGGTCACCACCGCCTCGGTGATGCGGGCCTCCGCGTACTCCTTCTGGGCGTCCTGGAGGTACCCGGCGGACCGGATCTCCGGATGATCGCGCGCGGCCAACAGGCCCTCGTCGATTGCCTCCTTGGCCTGGTCCATGAGCCGGTGGGCCTGCTCCCACTCGGAGCGGTGGATGGCTCGGATCGCGTTCGCGCACGAGCGGATGGCGCGCCGCGCGGCCGGGAGGGCGCGTTCGCGGGCATCCATCCGCTGGTCGAAGCGAACGCGAACATCCTCCGAGATCTGATCCAGGTTCATCGCGGCCGGAGTCTAGACGCCGGGCTAGGCCCCGGCCATGCCGACCTTTCGGACCGGCCTGACGACGATGTTGGTCAAGTCGTCGTGGTCGAAGACACCGAGGCCGTTGTACGCGGGTTTGGCCGACGCGCCGCGGGACACATAGCGCTGTTTGACCGGCTTCGGGTGGTCCGGTACGCCCGCCTCTTGCACGCGTCGCCTCGCCTGTCCCGCCGCGCCCTGCTCCTTCATCCACAGGAGCAACCACACGTACGCGCCCAACGCTGCCGCCAGGACTCCGGTCACGGCCCACATGGGCCGAAGCGGCGGCACCAGGCCGATCAGGAACGTGAGGCCGATACTTTCCAGGAGAGAGACGAAGACCAGACGCCGCCGCTCACGAGCCCTGGCCCGGGCGCGGGCGTCGGGTCCCAGGAACGCCGTCCCCTTGCGTGGCGTGATGATCCAGCGACCATCCTCGTGTCGTCCTGTCTCCGCCAGCAGCTCCATCTTCCTCTCGAAATCCTCCACGCTCTCGACGAGTGAACCACTTCGACGGCCCCGGGGGAGGAGGAAGGCGGCCCATACTATGCCCAAGGCCGCAAGCGTCAACCAACCCACACGCACGGCCCTTGGTTCGCGGTTTCCCCGGCCCGCCACGACGTGCACAACATGTTGTTCGAGCTCGAACGCTAGCACCCAGATGTGGCGTGCTCAATCACATGCGTGTGATTCCTCGAAACCGTCCTCGGCCCCGCCCGGTCTCAGCTCGCCCGGTAGTGGCCGCTCTTGCCGCCGGTCTTCTCCAGCAGACGGAGGCCGTCGATCCGGGCACCACGATCGAAGGCCTTGGCCGTGTCGTACAGGCTGAGGGCCGCGACGGCTGCGGCCGTGAGCGCCTCCATCTCGACGCCCGTCCGGTCGCGGGCGGTGACTCGGGCCTGGACGCGGATCTGACCGATCGACCGGTCGGGTTCCACGACGACCTCGGCTCCGGTCACCGCGATCGGATGACAGAACGGCAGGAGGTCCGGCGTCCGCTTCACGCCCAGGATGCCGGCCACCCGGGCGGCCTCGATGGGGTTTCCCTTCGGGGTCCCCGCCTCGAGCTGCGCGCAGGCCTCCGGGGTCATCGTGATCACGCACTCGGCCACGGCTTCTCGGTCCGTGACCTCCTTGCCGCCTACGTCGACGATGCGCGCGGCGTCGCCGGCCCCCATCAGTCCTCCGGTGCGCGAAACACCATGACCGTGACGTGGCTTCCCGCAGGCGCTGTCTCGACGCCTGCGGGGATGATGGCCAGGCCATTCGCCCGGGCCACGGTGGCGATGAGGTTCGAGCCGCGGCCGCCCGTCGGCGTGGCGACGTATCCATCCCCCTCCGGCCGCACCAGCACCCGTGCGAACTGCGTCTTTCCCTTCGGCCCCGAGACGTCGGCGGTCAGGCGGGCGGTGATCTCGGGGCGGAACAGGTTCGCCCTGCCCATCATCTTCAAGATCGCCGGGCGGATGAACACCTCGAACGAGACGAACACGCTCACCGGGTTTCCGGGGAGACCGAAATAGGGCTTGCCCTCGATGGTGCCGAAGCCCTGCGGCATGCCGGGCTGCATGGCCACCTTGAAGAACTCGACGTCACCCCGGCGGAAGAACGCGGCCTTCACCACGTCTCGCTCCCCCACCGATACTCCCCCCGAGGAGACGAACGCGTCGGCCTGAACGAGCCGGGAGAGCACCGTGTCGCGCAGCTGGTCCACCTCGTCGCGAACGATGCCGGCCAGGACCGGCGCGGCGCCGGCTTCCCGGAGGGCACCGAAGAGCAGGTAGGCGTTCGAGTCACGGACCTGGCCATAACCGGGCGAGCCGGGTGGGGCGATCAACTCGTCCCCCGTCGAGAGCACGACCACACGAGGACGCGGATGGACGAGGGGGTGGGAGAACCCCGCGGTGGCCAGGAGCGCGAGCTCCGGGGCCCCCAGGCGGCGCCCCCGAGTCACCAGGACCTCGCCCGCCTTGACGTCCTCCCCCGTGGGACGGATGTGTTTCCCCTCCGGCGATGTCGCCAGGATCCGCACCCGATCCCCGGCCGCCTCGCAATTCTCGATGGGGACGATCGCGTCTGCGCCCGCGGGGACCGGCGCCCCGGTTGCGATGCGGACCGCCTCTCCGCCTCCCACGGTCGCCTCGGGACGACGGCCGATCGGCGCCCGCCCCACGATCGTGAGCTCGACGGGCGAGCCCGGCGACGCTCCCGCCACGTCGCTCGATCGGACGGCGAACCCGTCCATCGCCGACGAGGGGAAGTCGGGGATGTTCGAGGAGGCCACCGCCTCCTCGGCCAGCACGCAGCCGTGTGATTCCGTGAGCGGGAGGTTGATGGTGGAGAGCGGCTGGACCTGGGACAGGACCTTCTCCCTGGCGTCGTCCACCGAGAGCAGGCCCTCACCGCTGTCGTGGTCGTGGAGATGTGTCGCGCTCGTGGCCATCCCGGGCAGTCTACCGACCGGGCTCGGGCCGGAGCGCCTACAGGATCTTCTTGCGCTGCACCAGATCGGCCAGGTACTCGCGGATCTCCTGGCCAACGTCTTCGCGATCCACTGCCAGCTCGATCGTGGCCTTCAGATAGTCCAGCTTGTTCCCCACGTCGAACCGGCCGTTCTCGAAGACGTATGCGTACACGGCCTGTTCCTGGGCCAGGTCGTTCAGGGCGTCCGTCAGCTGCATCTCGCCGCCCTTGCCGGGCTTCACGGCCCGCAGGCTGTCGAAGATCTCCGGGGTCAGCACGTACCGGCCGATGACGGCGAGGTTGGAAGGAGCGTCGTCCGGCGAAGGCTTCTCCACGATGGAGACCACCCGGGCCAGCCGCTCCTCGACGAACTCGGGCTCGATGGACCCGTACATGCCGATCTCGTCCCTGGCCACCTCCTGGACCGCGATCACGCTCCGCCCGTACCGCTCGTGGATCCGCAACATCTCCTGGATGAGCGGCGTGGTCCCGAGGATCAGGTCGTCGCCCAGGAGGACGGCGAACGACTCGCCCGCGACGTGGTCCTCGGCTACCAGCACGGCGTGGCCCAGGCCCAGAGGGTCGCGCTGGCGGATGAAGTGGATGGAGGCCATCTCGGAGATCTCCCGGACCTCTTTCAGCTCGTCGAATTTCCCCCTGGCTTCCAGGAAGTTCTCGAGCTCGACCGATCGGTCGAAGTGATCCTCGATTGAGCGCTTGCCCCGGCCGGTGATGATGAGGATGTCGGTCAGGCCGGCCCGCACGGCCTCCTCCACGACGTACTGGATGGCCGGCTTGTCGACCACTGGGAGCATCTCCTTGGGCTGCGCCTTGGTGGCCGGGAGGAACCTGGTCCCCAGGCCAGCGGCGGGGATGACAGCCTTCCTGACCTTCATGGGACCTCCCCCAAGGGTAGGTGAGTGTACTCCGGGCCCAGACGGGGCTCCAGTCGCCCGGTCTCCCTAGTGTGGACCGGGGCGGTGTTCGCCATGCCGCCGATCCGCCCACTCGAACACCCGACGTCGGCTGGATGGATACCCCGCTCCGATAGAATCGATGCACGATGCCGACCTACGAGTACGCCTGCACGAAGTGCGGACAGCACGTCGAAGTGTTCCAGCGGATCAGCGAGACACCGCTCACCACCTGCGGGGTCTGTGGAGGACCGTTGCGGAAGGTGTTCCATCCGGCCGGGATCGTGTTCAAGGGATCGGGGTTCTACGCCACGGACAGCCGGTCCAAGGCCAAAGCAGAGTCGTCCGAGGGGACGCCGGGATCAACGTCCGATGCGAAGCCCGATGCGAAGGGCGATGCGAAACCGGATGCGAAGGGCGGCGAGACGAAGGCCGACTCGAAACCGGCCGGCGAGAAGGCCACCACCGGCAGCGCCAAGGAGAAGAGCGCCTGAGAACGGCCGAGATCGGCGTCTTCGGGGGGTCGGGGTTCTACAAGTTCCTGGAGTCCTCCGAGGCCGTCGACGTGGACACGCCCTACGGCAGCCCCTCGGCCTCACCCGTGATCGGCGAGGTCGGCGGCCACTCGGTCGCGTTCATCCCCCGCCACGGGGTGAAGCACCAGTACCCTCCGCACCGGATCAACTACCGGGCAAACCTGTGGGCCATGAAGGAACTCGGAGTGCAGCGGATCTGGGGGCCCTGCGCCGCCGGCTCGCTCCAACCGGGCGTGAAGATCGGTGACTTCGTGGTCTGTGACCAGCTGGTGGACCGGACCCGTTCGCGGCCCCACACCTTCTACGACGGTCCAGTCACGACGCATGTCGCCTTCGCCGACCCGTACTGCCCCACGATGCGGGAGGTCGCGGTGAAGACGGGCGCCGAGCTCGGCATCTCCATGCACGATGGGGGAACGATGGTGGTGATCGAGGGGCCACGGTTCTCCACGCGAGCCGAGTCGGCCTGGTTCTACGAGATGGGGTGGCACACGATCAACATGACGGGGTATCCGGAAGCGCTCCTCGCGCGTGAGCTCGAGATCTGCTACGCGAACGTCTCGCTCATCACCGACTACGACGTCGGCGTCCCGGGCGTCCCGCCGGTTACGCACGAAGCGGTGATCGAGGTGTTCGAGCGGAACAACGCGAAACTCCGCGAACTGCTGTTCGCATCCATTCCCGCCCTGCCGCAGGAGCGCGATTGCCCGTGCGTCACGGCCCTGCGAGGAGCACGATTCGAGGTCTAGCGGCGAGGGTACGATGGGGGCCATGGCTGCCGAGCCCGTCCTCGTCACCGTCGAGCTTCGGTTCAAGACCTCGGAGGACCCGGAGCAACTCGGGGATCGGATCCGCGAGTCCGTCGCCATGATCGTGGGTCAGGCGGCCTTGGAGGAGTTCCGGGTCCGGGTCCTTCCCCTCGGGGAGACGAAACCCCGGGGAGTGTGATCGACCTCACAGCACGCGACCGACGCATCCGTTAGCGTCAGGGTGCTTCCCCTGCTCACTGCGTGGGGGTGGTGCATGTTCCGGCGCCGGTGGTCGCCGACCTCCAAGGCCTTCGCGTTCCTCGCGGTCGTGGCCGCCGTGGCGGCGTACGGGCTCGTCCGCGGGTACGCGGCAAGGCTTGAAGCCCTCCGGCCGGTGGTC
>DATDKZ010000241.1:0-4228 GCA_036519575.1 Actinomycetota bacterium
TTGGCCAGCTCCTCGCGGAGCAGGTCGAAATCCGCCCCGGCGTCGATCAGGGCGCCGAGGGCCATGTCGCCGGAGATCCCGGCGATGCAGTCGAAGTAGGCCAGCCGCACCAGCTCAGCCCCGGTTCCGCACGATGCGGTGCGCGACGAGGGCTGCTCCGAAGCCGTTGTCGATGTTGACCACCGACACCCCGGGAGCGCAGGCGTTCAGCATGGCCAGCAGCGCGGCCAGCCCGTCGAAGGAGGCGCCGTACCCAACGCTGGTGGGAACGGCCACGATCGGCTTGGAGATCAGACCCGCCACCACCGACGGGAGTGCGCCGTCCATCCCGGCGACCACGACGGCGACGTCAGCGGCTTCCATCTCCCCCCGACGTTCGAGCACCCGGTGGATCCCCGCCACCCCCACGTCGGTGATCCGTGTCACGTCGAGTCCGAGGGCATCCGCCGTCTCGGCGGCCTCGTCCGCGACCGGGAGGTCGGCGGTGCCGGCGGACACAACGCGGGCCACTCCCAGCGCAAGGTCCGCCTCCGCGCGTTTGGCCACCACGAGGCGGGACCGAGGGTGGTAGATCGCGTCGGGGATGGCCTCCATGAGCGCGTGGAACTGCTCGGGGGCAGCCTTCGTGACGAAGACCGCGCCCGACGCCCGCGCCACGAGCGCCGCCGCCGCGTCGCGCACTTGCCCCGGCGTCTTCCCGGGCGCGTACACGGCCTCCGCCTGGCCGGTTCGCAGCTCACGATGGTGATCGATGGTGGCATCGGATAGATGCTCGTGTGGAAGGACCCGAAGGTCCTCCAGGGCCCGGTCCACCGAGAGCGCGCCCGAAGCCACTCGGTCGAGCAGGTCGGACAGGCGGCGTTCGTCCACGAGGGCGTTGATTGTATACTCCGACTCTTGCAGAAGCCCAGGTAGACGGGCCTATTTCAGAATCGAGGTCCCAGCCGCGTGACCTTCTCGGCCAAGACGCTCAGTCTGCTGGTCCTGATCAGCATTGGGCTGTCCGGATTGGCGCTGCTGGTCACGGCGACCGGCTCGGGGAGGCGGACCCGCGAGACCCGCGGACCGATCCACCTCGACGACGCGCTCCGAGGCATCCTGGAAGGGCAGGGGCGAGCCATCCAGAGGCTGGAACGCGCCGTTCGAGGGCTTCAGCGGCTGGACGGTCAGAGGAAGGAGTCAATCGAGGCGGCGGTGCGAAACGTCGGGCTCGTTCGATACGACGCGTTCGAGGACGTCGGCGGCCGCCTCTCGTTCTCGTGTGCGCTCCTCGACGACAAGGGAAACGGCGTGGTGGTCACGTCGATCAATGGACGGCAGGACACACGGGTGTATGCCAAGCCGGTGATGGCGAGGAAGAGCGGCTACAACCTCTCCGTCGAGGAAGAGGAAGCGATCAGGCAGGCGATGGCTGGGCCCCGAGAGGCGGTGAAGGCCACATGATCTGGAGGCGGGAGGATCGTGAGGAACCCCGGAGGGAGGAAGCTCGACGGGAAGACGGCAAGCGCTACGAGGGCCGGCATGAGGCACGAGGCGCCGAGCCGGAGCGGGAGGATATCGGGGTCCGAAACGAGGACGTTCAGGTCCGCGAGACGCGCAAGGGGGTGCGACGCATGGCGGAACAGGGTGGAGAGGTGACGATCATCGGCGCCGGGGCCAAGCTCGAGGGCACCGTCGTCTCCGCGGGGTCCCTCCGCGTCGACGGCCAGGTGAAGGGGCAGATCAACGCCGATGGCGACGTGATGCTGGCGCCGCACAGCCAGGTGGACGCGGACATCAAGGCGCAGAACGTGTCGGTGGCCGGACGGTTCAAGGGGAGCCTCCAGGCCAAGGGACGGGCCGAACTGAACCGGGGCGGCCGAGTGGAGGGCACCATTACCTCGAAGACGTTGGTCGTCGAGGAGGGCGGCATCTTTCAGGGGCAGAGCATCATGGACCAGCAGGCCGGGCCCAAGGCGCAGGCCGGACCGGCTCCCGCCCCCAAGGCTCAGGCGCAACCGGCACAGGAGGCGAAGGTCTAGCCGGCGTGCTCGACGTCAAGGCCATCCGCGAGAACCCGGAGCACGCTCGAAAGGCCCTGGCCCGCCGGGGGATGGGGGAGTCGATCGACGAGCTGCTGGAGCTCGACGAGCGTCGTCGGGAGATGACCGCCCGGGTCGAGCAGCTCCGGGCGGAACAGAACCGGGCATCCAAGGCCATCGGCACGGCTCGAGCAGATGAGCGCACGAAACTGATCGAGGAGGTCTCGAAGGTCTCGGCGGCGATCGATCAGCTCGAGCCCGAGCTCGAGGAGGCGGAGCATCGTCTGGCCGACGCTCTGGCCCGGGTCCCCAACTTCCCCGACGAATCCGCGCCGGACGGGTTCACCGAGGAGGACGCCGTCGAGGTCCGGCGCCGTGGCGAGCCGCCTCAGCTTGGATTCGAGCCGCGCGACCACGTCGCGCTCGGCGAGCTCCTCGGGATGCTGGAGGTCGAGCGGGCCGTGCGCACCAGCGGCTCGAGATTCGTGTACCTGCTCGGTGACATCGTGCACGTCCAGTTCGCCCTGGTCCGCCACGCGCTCGACATCCTGACGGCCAAGGGGTTCCTGCCGGTCATCCCACCGGTGCTTGTTCGGGAGGAGGCCATGTTCGGGACGGGGTTCCTTCCCACCGATGCCGTGAACATCTACGTCACGCGAGAGGACGATCTGTACCTCGTCGGGACGTCCGAAGTTTCGCTCGCCGCCTTCCACATGGGCGAGATCCTCGACGAGTCGTCGCTGCCGATCCGCATGGCCGGGTACTCGACGTGCTTCCGGCGTGAGGCCGGCTCCTACGGCAAGGACCTCGGGGGGATGTTCCGGGTTCACCAGTTCGACAAGGTCGAGATGTTCAGCTTCACCCGACCCGAGGATTCGAGGGACGAGCACGAGTTTCTCGTCGGCGTCGAGGAAGAGATCGTGGGCAATCTCGACCTTCCCTATCGGGTGGTGAACATCGCCGCGGGCGACCTGGGATTGGCTGCGGCCAAGAAGTACGACATCGAGGGATGGCTCCCGGGCCAGGCCCGGTATCGGGAGCTCACGTCGTGCTCGAACTGCACCGACTACCAGGCTAGAAGGCTTCAGACGCGCGTTCGCCGCGAGGACGGCTCGATCGAGGTCCTCCACACGCTGAACGGGACGGCAACGGCCATCGGGCGGACCCTCATCGCCATCCTGGAGAACCGCCAGCGCCGGGACGGGTCGATTGAGCTGCCGAAGGCCCTCTTCCCGTACCTGCCCGAGTCACTGCGCGTGCTCGCGCCGAGCGCAGTCTAGGCCCGGTCGGGATCGGGCCCCAGACGCCCCAGCACGGCCTGGTATCGGTCCTCCAGTTCCCGGAGGCTCTCCTCGGCATCCTTGCGCGCCGTGATGTCCAGGGCGACACCGTGCCAGAACCGGGGCGCGCCCGACTCGTCCGTGACGAGCACCGCCTGGCTGTGGATCCACACCAAGCGGCCATCCTTGGCCAGGACCCGGAATTCCTGATCGAACGGCTCACCCGTCCGCTCGGAGTGCTCGTTTGCGGCCAGCACCCGGTCCCGGTCGTCGGGGTGCAGCATGCGGGCGAGGTGCTCAGGGTCGTCGATCAGCTGCTGGGGCGTGTATCCGAGGATCGGCTCGCTCTGGGGACTGACGAAGGTGAGGTGGCTCGAGCGGGGATCGTCCGGAGAAGGCGTCTCGATGAAGGTTATCGCCGGAATCTGCTCCACCAGGGTCCGGTACCTCGCCTCCGCCATCGTGGCCTTGGACTCCGCCGCCCGGACACTCGCCTCCGCCTCCATCCGCGAGGTGATGTCGACCAGCACCCCGTGGAATGTCTTTGGCCGCCCCGCCTCGTCGCGCTCCAGGAGCACGGCCTCGTCCAGGACCCACACGATCCGGCCGTCCTTTGCCAGGTACCGGGCCTCGGCGTTGAAGGACTCCCCGGTCGTCTGGGATCGCAGCGTGTCGGCCATCACGCGCGTGCGGTCGTCGGGGTGCAGCCGAGAGGCCCACAGCTCGGCCGTCCCCCACTCCTGCGGGGTGTACCCAAGGAGCCGCTCGATCTGCGGGCTGGTGTAGACGATCTGGTCGGTCTCCTGTCCCACCTCCCAGACATAGGTAACGGCCGGGATCTGCTCGGCCAGCATCCGGTACTTTCGCTCGGCTGCGCGATGGTCCTCCTCGGCTCGACGGCGCTCCGCGATCTCCAAGGCCATCATC
>DATDKZ010000242.1:0-15846 GCA_036519575.1 Actinomycetota bacterium
TGAGTAGTCGCTTCCGCGCCCGGTACTCTTCCTCCGAGATTTCGCCCCTTGCGAAGCGATCATCAAGGAGCTCGATTGCGGTCGGCCAAGGGTTCGACCCCGATGAGGGCCGCTCGGTGTTCCTCACCAAACGGTAGAGCAAGTAGATGGTGATGAACGGAAGTCCGAAGCCGACGAGCGTAAGTCCCAAGTTAGCGAGTTGGGTTAGGTCGTCCATGATGCCTCCAGGAGACAGGAACTAGAGACTCCTCAGTCTCCTCAGCGTCGATTCGTTCTCGTTGACGATAGCCCTCGTGGAACGCTGGGCAATCAGCCGACCGGCCCAGCTCACGACTAGTCCCGATGATTCTGAATTGCCTCCTTCTGGCCGATGGAGACTCGCTTTCCATCGCACCCCGGGCGGAAGAAGGAAACGAGCTACGCTCGGCACATGGAAGGGCGCGGCGCCGCGCGGCCCGAGGAGCATGACCTGGTCGGGCTCGCGGCCGATGCGCTCACGCTCGCGCGGCTGGTCGTCGCCGTCATGCTGATCCCGGTCCTGGGCGCCCGACGAGTGACGCTGGGCGCGGTTCTGCTTGGGTCCGCATGGATATCGGACTTCCTAGACGGTCGGGCGGCGAGGGCGTCCGCCGGGCAGACCAGGCTCGCGGATGTCGACTTGTGGGCGGATACGTTCGTCGGCGCGAGCGCCGTCCTCGGATTCACGCTGTCGGGCTGGATACCTCCGGCCCTCGGGCTGGGGCTTGTCGGACTCCTGCTCGCGGCGTTCGCCCTTAGCCGGAACGAGGCGATGTCGATGCTCCTGCAGGCAACGGGATATGGGCTCGCGATCTGGCGAACATGGCGTGACGGGCACCCGGCGGCGCTCTGGTGGTTGCTGATCATCATCACCGTCATCGCCGTGGTGAACCGGCGGATCTTTTGGCAACGATCCCTTCCGACGTTCCTCGGCGGTGTCGCTGCGATGTTTCGCCGCAGGCCTTCGAGCTGAGAGGCTGAGGGAGGGCAGGCTGCCCGCGTCGACGGGACGGCGTGCATCGCGGTCAACGGAATCAACGTCGCGTGTCAGTCCCCGGGCGTCAACGCGATCGACCTTCGGCAGGGCGTGTCGCCGACGACGATCGCCAGGGTCGACTGATGCCACCGCTCATCCAGAGCAAAACCCAGCCACCCAAGGTCGGCATTTGGCGGCCCGGACCGGGCCCAGGGGACTTTTCGCCTTAAGTCATCCGTTGGTGGCCTGCACCCCTCGGGGGAGCCCAATAAGTCAACACAGACCCTTGGTCCTAAGTCGGCTGGAGGAAGCGCGCATCCTCCGAGAACGCCATAATCCAACCCCCATATGGACTACGGGAGGGGCGCGAAGGGCATGACTGGAAAGACTATCTCCACGACGATCTTGGGCACCGCGGTCCTGGCCCTTCTGCTTGCCGGTTCGGTTGCTCAGGCCAGCAACCCGACCGTCGTGACGGGCACGACAAAGGGCGACCGGATCCAAGGCATGAACGGGGCACAGATCATTTTCGGGCGGGGGGCGCCGACCGGATCAACGGCGGCAAAGGGCCGGACACTCTCTACGGCGGCCTGGGGGATGACCTCCTGACCACCGGCAAGGGGGGCGCCACCGAGGCCGCCTTCGGGGGCCGGGGCAACGACGTGCTGAAGGACTTCGCCAGCGGCCAGTCACCCGGCTTTCTCGGTGGGGGACCAGGACGCGACCTCTGCATTGGGGACAAGCACGACACGTTCCGTAGCTGCGAGATCATCAAGCTCCGCCCGCACTGGGAGTAGGCGGGGCCGGCAGCCCGGCTCGGGTGCCCGCCCCGAAGATCCTGGGTCTGGCACCATGTCGTGCTGGTGGGGCACACTGTCCCCCGCATGCCGGAGACCGAGGACGTCGAGCGGGCCGTGGACGAGCTGTTCACCGCGCCGCCGGAAGGGTTCACTGAAGCGCGAAACGCCCTGGCCAAGCGCCTCAAGGACCAGGGGGACGCCGGTTCGGCCCGCCGTGTGGGTGCGTTGCGAAAGCCTGTGCGATCCGCGTGGGCCGTCAACCGGCTCGCGCACGAGGACCGCTCGGCCGTCGAGGAGTTGCTCCGGGTGGGCGAACAGCTTCGGCTGGCGCAGCGGCGAGCGCTCTCAGGCGGCGACGCCGAAGAGCTCCGCCGGCGGGCGGAGGAGCGGCGCAAGCTGGTCACCGAACTGACGCGACGGGCCGCCCGCGACCTCGGTAAGGACCCGACCCCGGCCGTCGTCGAGGAGGTTGCGGCGACGCTGGAGGCCGCCTCGGCCGACGAGGACGCCGCGCGCCAAGTGCTGGAGGGCCGGCTGTCCAAGCCGATCGCTCGGCCAGCCGGGTTCGGCGACGTCGCTGGACTGGAAGTCGTCTCGGGAACGGGTGGGCGGGTGGAAGCGGGCCCGTCCGCCGAGGGCGTCGCCGAGCGGGCCTCTCGCGAACGCGAGATCCGGGCAGCCGAACGCCGCGAACGCCAGATGCGCGAGCGGGCGGAGCGGATGCGCACCGAGGTCGCGGCGATGGAGGAGCGCCTTGCCGAGCGCAAGGAGAAGCTGGGCGCGGCCGAGGCGGAGGCCAGGGGTGCCGCCGTTGAGCTGAAGCGTCTCCGCAGCTAGCTCTGGTTCCCGGGAACCGCGCACGGCTCAGGTACCATCGAGCCCATCATGCGGAAGTACGACCCCGGAACGATCGAGCCCAAATGGGTGGCTGCCTGGGAGGCGGAGGGCCTGTATCGGGCCGACGACGAGGACAGTTCACGGCCCAGGTTCTACGCCCTGGACATGTTTCCGTACCCCTCAGGTGACCTGCACATGGGCCACGCGGAGGCCTTCTCCGGGGGGGATGCCGTGGCCCGGTTCGCAGCGATGCGTGGCCACAACGTTCTGCACCCCATCGGATGGGACGCCTTCGGCCTTCCGGCGGAAAACGCCGCCATCAAGCGGGGCATCCATCCGAAGGAGTGGACGTACGCCAACATCGATCAACAGCGGAGATCGTTCCGGCGGATGGGGATGTCGTTCGACTGGAGCCGCCAGTTCAACACGTGCGACCCGGAGTACTACCGGTGGACCCAGTGGCTGTTCCTGAAGCTCTTCCAGCGGGGCCTGGCTTACCGGAAGCTGGCCCCGGCCAATTGGTGCCCCAAGGACCAGACCGTCCTGGCCAACGAGCAGGTGATCAACGGGTGCTGCGAGCGATGCGGCACCCCGGTGATCCGCAAGGACCTGACCCAGTGGTTCTTCAAGATCACCGACTACGCCCAGCGTCTCCTGGACGACGTGGACGAGTTGGTGGACTGGCCCGATCGCGTGATCACCATGCAGCGCAACTGGATCGGGCGTTCGGAGGGCGCGGCCGTGGAGTTCGAGGTCGCCGAGACCGGCGACAAGATCGAGGTGTTCACCACCCGGCCGGACACGCTGTGGGGAGTGACGTTCTTCGTGTTCGCCGTCGAGCATCCGTTGGTGACGAAGCTGGCCGAGACCGGTGGGACGGTGCCGGAGGTGAAGGCCATGGCCGACGCCCTCCAGGCCACACCGCTCACCAACCGGGAGCAGGCGGAGAGCCGAGATGGCGTGCCGCTCGGCGTGCACGTGGTGAACCCGGTGAACGAGGAGAAGGTGCCCTGCTTCGTCGCGCCGTACGTCCTGATGGAGTACGGCACGGGCGCCGTGATGGGTGTCCCCGCTCATGACCAGCGCGACTTCGAGTTCGCTCGAGTCCACGGCCTGCCCATCCGCGTGGTGGTGCAGCCGGAGGGGGAGCCTCGCGACGCCGAGACGATGACCGAGGCCTACGACCACGAGGGCGTGATGGCGAACTCCGGACCCTTCGACGGGGTCCGCTCGCCGGAGAGCATCGCGGCGGTGACGAGGTGGCTCGAGGAGCAGGGCAAGGGACGGCCGGCCATCACGTATCGGCTCCGGGACTGGCTGATCTCGCGTCAGCGGTACTGGGGCGCGCCGATCCCGATCATCCACTGCGCGGACCACGGCGAGGTCGCCGTACCGGAAGCCGACCTGCCGGTGCTGCTCCCCGATGACGTGGACTTCCGGCTCGGCGGAGAGTCCCCGCTCGCCCGCCACGAGGGCTTCGTGAACGTCACGTGCCCGACCTGCGGCAATCCCGCGCGGCGCGACACGGACACGATGGACACGTTCGTCGACTCCTCCTGGTACTACTTCCGGTACTGCTCGCCGAACGAGACCGCCGGGCCGTTCGATCCGGACCTGGTGGCCCAGTGGATGCCGGTCGGTCAGTACACCGGTGGCGTGGAGCACGCCATCCTCCACCTGCTCTACTCCCGGTTCATCACCAAGGTCCTCCGCGACATCGGCATGGTCGAGTTCACGGAGCCGTTCCCCCGCCTGATGAACCAGGGGCAGGTGATCTTCGGGGGAGCGTCGATGAGCAAGTCGAAAGGGAACCTGGTCGAGGCCATGCCGTTCGTTGAGCGGTGGGGTTCGGACGCGCTGCGCCTGACCATCCTGTTCGCCGGGCCGTTCGGCGACGACATCGATTGGAAGCTGATCGCCCCGGACCTCCAGCGACGTCCCGCCATGAATGCGTGGCTGGGACGTGTGTATACCGCGGTCTCCGAGGCCGCGGAACGGGACGCTTCCCAGCCGCAGGAGCTGACGCGGCTCACGCACCGAACCATCAAGGCCGTGACCGAGGACCTCGAACGGTTCCGGTTCAACGTGGCAATCTCCAAGCTGCAAGTACTGACGAATTCGATCCACTCGGCTCTGGACGGGGGCGGAGGCGCTCGCGACGCCGCCTCGACGGTGGTGCAGATGCTGGGACCCTTCGCGCCGTTCATGGCTGAGGAGCTCTGGCGGGAGGCTTTGGGAAACCGGACGAGTGTCCATGTCTCCTCATGGCCGTCGTTCGACCCTGAGCTGGCCCGCGAGGAGCGGGTGACCCTCGTGGTCCAGGTCGACGGGAAGGTCCGGGACCGTCTCGAAGTGGACGCCGCCGCCGACGAGTCCACCTGTCGCGAACTCGCCCTGGCCTCGGCAAACGCCCGCCGGTTCCTCAACGGACGACAGGTCCGCCAGGTGATCGTCCGCCCCCCCCGGCTGGTCAACATCGTCACCTCGGGCTGAGCTCGTGCCCGCCTGCAGTGGGCGCCTGTCGGCTCAATCCACTCCTGCCCGGGCCCGATAACCCCTTCGGGTACCCGGTTTCGGGTATCTGCCCTTTCTTTCGTGACGGGTGGGGGAATGAGCCGGTCCGGTACCTCCGGGGCCAGCGCTCCACGGGGGTCGCTGTCCCCCGAGGAGCGCCGGACGGAGCGCTCAATCGCGCTTGTACGCATCGCGGTCGTGGCGGTGGTCGCCGACGTGTACCTGATCTCGATCGGGATCCGTCCCGCCGTTCGTCCCCTTGCTCCGTCGGTCCTTGTCCTGGCGGCCGTGTATGCGATCTGGTCGCTCCTCGCCCGCCCCGACGAGACCATGTCGCCGAACAGGTTCCAGGCGGCCACGCTGCTCGTGGACGCGACCTTGATCACCCTGTGGTTGGTGGCCACGGGCGGGACCAACAGTGAGTATTGGACGCTGTACCTGATCGCTCTCGTCGGTGTGGCCATGCGGTACAGCCTGGTGGAGACGTTCTTCTCCGCCCTGGGGCTGGCCGTGCTGTACGTAATCGTCCTCAGCATCAATGGCGGCGCGTCCCCGGCCGCCCTTCTGTCCCGGCTGCCGGTGCTTCTCATCGCCGGATTCGCGCTCGGCGTGTTGGCCCAGCAGCGGAGGACCCACCAGGTGCAGCGGCAACTCCTGGCCCAGATCGCGGAGGACCGTTCGCAGGCGCTCGCGGAGGAGCAGGCGCTCGTGGCCCGGCTGCGGGAGGTTGACCTGGCCAAGTCGGAGTTCGTGGCCGTCGCCGCGCACGAGTTCCGAACGCCGCTCGCGGCGATCCTCGGGGTGTTCAGCACGCTTCGGAACCACGGGGACGGCCTCGATCCCTCGCTCCGCGAGGAGTTGCTGGTGGGTGCGGAGACCCAGGCTCAGCGGCTGGGTCGGCTTGTCGATGACCTCCTCACCGTTGCTCGGATTGAGGACGGCGCGCTGCGGCTCGACGTGCAGCCGGTCGAAGCCGAATGGCTCGTGTCTCATGCCATCCAGGTCTCGCGCACAGGCGACCGGGTCCGGGCCGACCTCGGCGGCGTTCACACCATCTGGTGCGACGCCGACCACATGGTCCGGGTGTTCACGAACCTGATCGACAACGCGCGAAAGTACTCGCCGCCGGACGGCGCCATCTTCATCACGGTTGCCCAGGGTCCATCCACCGTCTCCGTGAGCGTTCGCGACGAGGGCCCGGGCATCCCGAAGGAACGCCGGGCGGAGGTATTCGACCGGTTCCGCCGCTTGGGGGAGAAGCCCAAGAAGCCGGGCGCCGGGCTCGGGTTGTACATCACCCGCAGCCTGGTCGAGGCACACGGGGGGACCATCCGCGTAGACGAGGCACCGGGTGGGGGGGCAGACTTCAACTTCACGATTCCCCAAGCGGAACGCGATCAGCCGGTCTCGACCGATCGTCCGGCCGCCGCGACCGCGGTGTGACCGAGCGCACAGCGCGCGATCTCGCATCCTGCTAGCTTCGGCCGCTCCTCCCTCTCGTGCAGGTCGGATCGGGCGATCTCGCCCGGAGAGGGGTGTCGAGCCAAACGCTTGGCGACCGATTGTCGGGGTTGTCCCGTGCTGAGCTCGGAGGCCTGGTGGCGCTCGTGGCCATCACGGTCGGTGGCGCCGGCCTGTGGTACGTGCGTTCGCTCCCACGTCCGGTCGAGGTCCGGGCGGATGCGGCGTCGCCTGCGGCCGGCGCTTCGGCGACGAGCTCGCCCGACGTCGTTCCGATCCTGGTCGACGTGGCGGGCTGGGTTCGCCACCCGGGGGTCTACGAGTTCCACGACGGCGATCGGGTCATCGACGCCATCGATGCTGCGGGCGGGGCCAGGCGGGGGGCTGCTCTCGACGCGCTGAACCTCGCTGCGCCGCTTTCGGACGGGACGCAGATCCTCGTTCCGAGGAGAGAGGCCTCGGAGTCGGCGGGCTCGGCGACCTCGGCGCCCTCGGTGGACGGAGGCGTCGCATCATCGAAGGTGAACATCAATTCTGCTTCCGCCGTGGAGCTGGAGGCGCTCCCGGGGATCGGCGAGGTTATCGCCCAGGAGATCCTGGATTACCGAACCGCGAACGGCCCGTTCGCATCCGTCGACGACCTGCTCGACGTGAGCGGGATCGGCGAGGTCACCCTGGAGAACATCCGCGACCTCGTGACCGTGTGACGCGTGCCGCGCAAGACGCTGGTCTGGTGACCGCATGACCACCTGGATCCTGCCGGTCGCGGGTGCAACCTTCTGGGCCGGCCTGATGGCTCGCCCGCTCTTCGGGGACTGGATGCCCGTGTGGTCATGGCTGGTGGCTGGGTTCGTCGCGCTCGCATCGTCGTTCGTACTGGCTCCCGCCGATCGGGTAGGTGGCGATCCCCTGGGTCAGGCCGGCCTGCTCAAGCCGAAAGAGGAGCCGAGGGCGGTATCGGCCGTCACGGTGGGGAGGCTTCAGGTCGGCAGGGGCTCGCGCGCCGCCCCCCTCCTCGCGACGCTCGGCGTGTTCCTCCTCGCCGTGGGTTGGGGAGGCGCGCACGCCCACAAGGTGGCCGGCTCGCTCCTCGGCCGCCTGGTCACCGAGCGGGTCACGGTGCATGGCGTGCTTCGGACCGATCCGTCGGCCCAGATCTCCGGGTGGTCGGCGGTTATCGATGCCGGGCAGGTCGAGTGGGAGGGCGAGGCCGCAGCGGTCCACGAGTCGCTGTGGGTCCAGGGACGGGACCGGCCCCCGCCCGCAGTGCGAGGCGACCGAGTGGTGCTGGCGGGCCGGATCCTGGTTCCGGACGATCCCGAGTTCGCCGATGCCCTGGCCCGCCGGGCCATCGCTGCGGAGATCATCGTGACGACGTTCCGCCGGCTCGGCCCGTCGGCCAACCCGTTCGTGCGGGCGGCCCAGTCGTTCCGATCGTTCGTGGGTCGGTCCATCGCCAGACTGTTCCCTCCACGCGAGGCCGGGCTGCTGATGGGACTGGCCCTCGGCGACGATTCGCGACTCGATCCCGCCCTCGCCCGGGACTTCCAGGCGACCGGCCTGGGTCACCTCCTGGTGGTTTCGGGAGAGAACGTGGCCATGGTCCTCGGTCCGGTGCTCGGCCTGGCCCTGGCGTTGCGGCTGTCGCGCGTCCCTCGGTTCCTGCTTGCGGGCGGCACCGTCCTCTTCTTCGTCGTCCTCACCGGTGGCGAGCCGTCCGTGATGCGGGCCGGTGTGATGGCCGGCCTCACGCTGTTCGGCGTCCTGCTCGGGCGCCCCCGGAGCGCGGCGTCGATCCTGGCCGGCGCGGTGCTGATCCTGCTGGTGGTCGATCCAGCGCTCGTATGGTCCATCGGGTTCCAGCTCTCGGTGGGAGCGACTGCCGGGATGGTCGCGCTCGCCACGCCTCTCGCCGGCAGGCTGCGGTTCCTCCCTCGTCCGGTCGCGCTCGCCACCGGGACCTCGCTCGCCGCGCAGATGGGCGTGACCCCGATCCTGCTGTTCCACTTCCACGAGGTGCCGGGGGTCACGATCGCCGCGAACCTGCTGGCCTTCCCCGCGGTCTCTCCCGCGCTCCTCTTGGGGATCGCCGCCGGCGGGATGGGCCTGTTGGTCATGCCCATCGGGCGGGTGCTCGTGATGGCCGCGCTCATCCCCATGCGGTACCTGGAGCTCGTCGCCGATCGGCTGGCCAGTGCGCCGGTGGCATGGATCACGTCGAACGGCCGCATCCTGCCACTCGCCACCGGAATGCTCGTCTGCATTTCGGCGTGGTGGCTCCGATCCGGCCGCCGGCTCCCGCGCGCCGCCGTCATCGCCGCCGGCGCGCTCATCCCGCTGTTCATCTGGGTCACCGCGCTCTCGGCCGGGCCGCCGTCCCACCTCGTCATCCATTTCTTCTCCGTCGGCGAGGGTGATGCCGCTCTGGTGACCACGCCGGCCGGCGCGAGCATCCTGATCGACGGTGGCCCTGATCCCGAACAGGTGGCGACCAAGTTGTCCGCGCTGGGGGTGAAGCGGCTCGACGTGGCGATCGCGTCGCATCCCCATGCCGATCACATCGTGGGATTCCCCGGCGTGTTCGCCCGATTCCCTGTCGGCCTCCTCCTCGAGCCCGGGTGCCCGGATCCCTCGCCCATCTACGCGAACCTGCTGCTCGCCGCACGTGAGGAGGACATCCCAGTTCGTCATCCCCGGACGGGAGACGCGCTCACCGTCGGCGATGTCCATGTGAACGTGCTCTCACCATCGAGGTGCTTCACCGGGACGGAGTCGGACGCGAACAACGACGCGCTGGTGATCATGATCGAGCATGGGGAGGACCGAGTCCTGTTCGCCACCGAGCCCGAGGAGCCGGCACAGCAGGAGATGCTGGACGCCGAGGCCGACCTCGGGGCCGAGGTCCTGAAGGTGCCGCACCACGGGGCGGCGACCTCACTCCCGGAGTTCTTCGAAGCTGTCGACCCCGAAATCGCTGTGGTCAGCGTGGGGCCGAACGACTACGGACATCCCGTCCCCACGGTGTTGAGCGACCTTCGCGGCACCGGGGCTCGAGTGCTCCGAACGGACCTGGCCGGCGACATCACGGTGACCTTCGACCCCGACGGGCTGCTCGTAGAATCCGCGGCATGACGCTCGTGCCCGCTCCGACCCGATGAGCCAGGCCAGGGCACCCGTCCACCTTGTGTGGGGGGAGGACCCGTTCCTCCTTCGGCTGGCCGCACTCGAGATCTTCGGTCAAGGGGTGCATCCACGCGAGATCGATGCGGGCGCGTGGCAGGGCGGCGAGACGGCCGATCTGTCCACCCCGTCGCTGTTCGGCGAACGGCGCGCCCTGCTGGTCACCGACGCCAGGCACCTCTCTGAGGACGCGTCGCGCGAACTCTCAGCGTACCTTTCCGCCCCGTCGCCGGACGCCACGCTCGTGATCTCGACCGCCGTCGGGGAGCGGAGCAGGTTGCCAGCCCGGCTGGCGAAGCTGGTCCAGGGGGTCGGCGAGGTCCGCGAGGTCAAGGTGGCTCGCAAGGACCTGCCGGCGTGGGTGGCGAGAAGGGCCAAGGCGAAGGCCCTTGAGTTGGCGCCGGACGCGGCGAGCGCCCTCGTGGACCGGTTGGGCGAGGATCCCGCTGCCCTCGACCAGGCTCTCGACCAGCTCGGTTCGGCATTCGCCGGCACCCGGGTGACCAGGGAGCTCGTGGCCGAGCAGTTCCGGGGTCTGGGGGACCAGCACGTGTGGGACCTGTGCGACCGAGCCTTCGCCAGGGACCTTCCGGGAGCCATGCGCTCGCTCGTCACCCTGCTTCAGTCGGGCGTGGATGCGCTTCCCATCCTGGGGGGCATCGCGTCTCGCCTGCGGGACCTGATCCGGGTGCGATCGCTGCCCGACCGGATGCCGCCGGGCGAACTGGCCCGCGCGGCGGGCCTCCGGTTCGAATGGCAGGCTCGCCGGTACCGGGAGAGCGCCCGGCGGTTCTCGATGGACGAGCTTGTCGATATCCACGAACGGGTGGTTGAGGCGGACCGGACGTTGAAGTCGGGCGCCACCGGCGATGTCGTGCTGCCCGCCCTGGTGATGGCCATCACCGGCGAGCGGGCGATCGCGGAGCGGCGCTAACCCTCGGGGCTCGCCGCTGCGTTGCCGGCGGCCTTGGCCAGGCGGGACTTGCGCCGAGCAGCGGCCCGCTTGTGCACGATGCCGCGGGATGCCGCCTTGTCGATCGCCCGGCTCGCGGAGCGAAGGAGCTCAGTCGCGGCTTCGCCGCCATCCTCCGATACCGGCGTGCGGGCTTTCTTGGCCGCGGTCTTCAGCTCGGTGCGCACGGCTTTGTTCCGCTCGCGACGGCGCTCGTTCTGGCGGTTCCGCTTGATCTGCGACTTGATATTGGCCACGGGGTTCCTTCGCTCAGGCACCGGCATTGGCACGATGCATCCAGATGCCTACCGGCTGAGTGGAGCATCTTACCAGGCAGCAAATCGGCCAAGTTTGGATGGCCATGCACGGGACTCCGTGAACCCTTGACCTTGAACGAACGTTGGACGTTAGTGGACGTTCATGCGGACGCCGGCACAGCCCTGATGGGTCTGACCAAGGGTCGCTTGTCCGACGGTGCCAGGGTCATAATGGCTCGTGGGAGGGTCAAGACGGACGCTGAGGTGCGATCAGCAACGATCAAGCTCGTGCCGCGCTCGAGAAGCTCCTAGGGATGGACGATCCACGGGCCGAACACGAACACCGGGTCACCCCCCTCGAGCTCTTCTTCGACCTTGTTTTCGTCTACGCCATCACGCAGGTGACGCAGCTCATGTCGCGCGACCCCACCTGGCCGGGAGTCGGCCGCGGGTTGCTCGTGCTCGCCGCGCTTGGTGGGCGTGGACGGGCTATGTCTGGCTCACGAACACCCTTGAGCCCGAGGAGGGCCGAGTACGGGCGGGCATGTTCGCGGCGATGGCTGCGATGCTCGTCGTTGCCCTCGCCGTCCCAGGCGCGTTCGGAACAGACGCGGTGTTGTTCGGGGTCGCCTATCTGCTCGTGCGTTTGCTCAACCTCGCGCTCGACGCGATCGCCGGCAAGCGCGACCCTGGCCTGCTCAGGGCTGTCATGCGTTTCGCGCCGATGGCCACGATCGGACCTGTGATCATCCTCGCGGCGGGATTTGCCGGCGACCGCGGGCAGGTAGCGCTGTGGGTGATCGCGCTCGCGGTCCTCTACTCGGGCGCCCTGATCGGTCGCGGGCAGGGCTGGCGCCTGTCCCCGGTTCACTTCGCCGAGCGCTACGGCCTCATCGTCATCATCGCGCTCGGCGAGTCGGTCATCGCGATCGGCGTCGGAGCCGCCGGGATCTCACTCACTCCTGGCGTCGTCACGGCCGCGGTCTTCGGCATCGTTGTCATCGCCGCGCTCTGGTGGGCGTACTTCGACGTCGTCTCCGTCCTGGGGCAACGTCAGGTGTCGGAGGCGAGCGGCGCGACCCGCGCCCGGCTCGCGCGTGACTGCTACAGCTACCTGCATCTGCCGATGATCGCCGGGATCGTCCTGTTCGCACTCGGCCTGAAGGAAACGATCGAGCACGTCCGCGAGCCGCTGGCCACGATCCCCGCGGTCGCTCTCTGCGGTGGGCTATCGCTCTACTTCCTCGCGCACGTTGCCTTGCGCGTGCGTCTCGTCTACTTCATCCGCCGGGTGACGACGGAGAGACCGGGCTGGATCGGTCCGGGCAGGCTCGCCACGGCGATCGGCATGCTGGCGCTCATCCCGGCCGCTCTGGCGCTGCCGGCGCTGACTGCGCTCGTGCTCGTCGCAGCACTGTGCTGGGCCCTCGTAGCCTGGGATGTCATCCACTACCGCGAGCACCGCATCGAAGTGCGACGAGTGCGGCCCTAGGCGGATCGTGGCGATCGGCTCATACGGCAACCCGAAGTGCTGCTCTCGGTGACGGCCGGCTCTTGTCCACTCCCGAGGGCGGGTCCCGGTGACCTGAGTCGGAAGCGAGCATAGTCCGTGGCGGCAGGGTGGCGACCCGGGAGAATATGCCGGTCGTGACAGAGACCAGCCGCATCCGGAACTTCTGCATCGTGGCTCATATCGACCACGGCAAGTCCACGTTGGCCGACCGGATCCTCGAGCTCACCCACGCGGTGTCGGCCCGGGACATGCGGGACCAGTACCTGGACCGGATGGACCTGGAGCGAGAGCGGGGCATCACCATCAAGGCTCAGGCGGTGCGGCTCACACATGAGGTCGATGGCACCCCGTACGTGCTGAACCTCATCGACACACCCGGACACGTCGACTTCACTTACGAGGTGTCGCGCTCCCTCGCGGCGTGCGAGGGAGCTGTGCTGCTGGTCGACGCGGCTCAGGGGATCGAGGCCCAGACGCTCGCGAACTTCCATCTTGCCCGCGACGCCGGCCTGGCGATCATCCCCGCGGTGAACAAGATCGACCTGCCGCAGGCCGATCCGGAAGAGACGGCACGCGAGGTCGGGGAGCTGGTCGGGTTCGACCCACAGGACGTCCTTCGGATTTCGGCGAAGACCGGCCTGGGCGTGGCCGAACTTCTGCGGCAGGTGATCGAGCTCGTCCCGGCGCCGCACGGACGGCGGGAGGATCCGCTGCGTGCCTTACTGTTCGATTCGACGTTCGACGTCTACCGCGGGGTGGTGGCCTACGTCCGGGTGAAGGACGGGCTGCTCCCGTCGCGAGCGAAGATCCACCTCATGGCGGCGCATGCCGATTCGGAGGCAGAGGAGTGTGGGGTGTTCGCGCCCGAAGCCACCCCGGTTCCTGAGCTCGGGCCCGGAGAGGTCGGCTATCTCGTCACCGGCATGAAGGACGTCCACCTGGCCAAGGTGGGCGACACCGTCACGACGCCGGGAAAGCACCGGGCCCGGGAAGCGCTGCCGGGCTATCGCGAGCCGAAGCCGATGGTGTGGAGCGGGCTGTACCCCGCCGAGGGCGGCGACTACACGGCGCTCCGCGACGCCCTGGACAAGTTGAAGCTGAACGACGCTGCCCTGCAATTCGAACCGGAGACCTCCAAGGCGCTGGGGTTCGGGTTCCGGTGCGGGTTCCTGGGATTGCTGCACATGGACATCGTGAAGGAGCGGCTCGAGCGCGAGTTCGGCTTGGAGCTCATCGCCACCGCGCCGAACGTGGAGTTCCACGTGATCCGGGGGAGCGAGGTGATCGTGGTGCACAACCCGAGCGAGATGCCGGCGCCCGGGACGTACGACCACGTGGAGGAGCCGGTCGTGCTGGCCACGATCGTTACCCCCTCCACGTACCTCGGAGCGGTCCTGGAGCTCTGCCAGTCACGGCGAGGCGAGCTGATCGACATCACGTACCTGTCGCCCGAACGGGCGGAGGTCCACTACCGGCTCCCGCTCGCAGAGATCATCTTTGACTTCTTCGATCAGCTGAAGTCGAAGACCCGCGGCTACGCGTCGCTGGACTACGAGCCGATCGGCTACGAGCGAGCCGATCTCGTCCGGGTGGACATCCTGCTGCACGGAGAGCCGGTGGACGCGTTCAGCGCGGTCGTGCACCGGGACAAGGCGGCGCACTACGGCAGGCAGCTGGTGGAACGGCTTCGCGAGCTGATCCCCCGGCAGCTGTTCGACGTGGCCATCCAAGCCGCGATCGGGTCCCGCGTCGTCGCCCGGGAAACCGTCAAGGCCAAGCGAAAGGACGTGCTGGCCAAGTGCTACGGAGGTGACATCACGCGCAAGCGGAAGCTCCTGGAACAGCAGAAGAAGGGGAAAGCCCGGTTGCGCCGGGTCGGGAGAGTGGACGTGCCCCAGGAGGCCTTCATCGCCGCTCTCCGCGTGGATCAGAGGGCCGGACAAAGGGCCGGACAGAAGGCGGGGCAGAAGCCATGACTGCGGGCCTGTACGTACACGTCCCGTTCTGCCTCACGCGATGTGGCTACTGCGATTTCAACGCGTACGCGGGGCTCGGCCATCTGGCATCGCGATACGTGGATTCGCTGGAGGCCGAGGCCGGGCTATGGGCCGAAGCGTGGGGAGGGGAGCGCTTCGGATCGGTGTTCCTCGGCGGCGGGACCCCGACGACGCTCGACCAGGCCGACCTGGCGCGCTTGTTGGCGACCTTTCGGGGACGGTTCGACGTCGAGCCCTGGGCCGAGGTCACGATCGAGGCCAACCCGGACACGGTCGACGCGGGGAAGCTGGCCGCGTTGCGCGAGGCCGGGTACACGCGGCTTTCGATGGGCGCGCAATCGTTCGACCAGCGCGTCCTCGATGCGTTGGAGCGACTGCACCGGCCCGCGTCCGTGCGGCGCGCGTTCGCCGCCGCCCGGACGGCGGGCCACACGAACGTGAACCTGGACCTGATCTACGGGGCGAACGGGGAGACGCTCGCGTCGTGGCGCCGGACGCTTGAGGAGACCATCGCGCTCCGCCCCGAGCACGTATCCGCGTACGCGCTCACCATCGAGCCGGCCACGCCGCTCGGTCGCAAGGTTCAGGCGGGGCTGGTGCCGGGGCCCGAGCCGGACCTGCAAGCCGACATGTTCGACCTCGGCTGCGAGCTGCTCGGCGATGCCGGCTACGGCCACTACGAGGTGTCGAACTGGGCGCTCTCCGGGTTCGAGTGCAAGCACAACCTGGGCTACTGGCGGAAGCAGCCGTATCTCGGGTTGGGAGCAGGGGCCCACTCGTATCGCGACGCGCGAAGATGGTGGAACCTCCGCCCACCAACCGAGTACCTGGAAGCAGTGGAACACGGCCTGCACCCGGTGGGCGGCGAGGAGCGCCTCACGGTGCAGGACGAGCGGCTCGAAGAGATCTTCCTGAAGCTCCGAATCCTCGAGGGCGTGCCCGCCACCTCGGTCGCCGGAGACGTCGCCTCGGGCTTCCTGCAGCAGGGACTCCTCCGCCGTCGGAACGGCCATCTCGTGCCGACCGAGCGAGGCATGCTGCTGCTGAACGAACTCGTCCTCAGCCTCGCAGGCTAGTCACCCGCGTAGAACGAAGGGAGTCTGGCGCCGCAGAGCCCTCCCCGCGTGGCGAACGACGGCGATTCGGAGGTCACCGGTTCCTGGAAGTCCCGCGTCCCGACTACGTCAAGCGTTCCATCATCTCGCAGCTTGAGGGTCGTCTCGTGCGCATACCAGACGGCATCGGGGGAATCGTGAGGCTTGGACTCGGCCGAGGTCGCCACCAGCACCCGGCCGTCCGGCCCCGACTCACATCGCAGCGCGTCGAGCCGGAACGCGTCAC
>DATDKZ010000243.1:0-6741 GCA_036519575.1 Actinomycetota bacterium
TCATGAGCGCCGCGATGATCCGCCTGGTCACATCGTCGATGGGGACCGCGAGGCCTAGACCGACCCCGGCGACCGCGGTGTTCACGCCGACCACCCGGCCCGACCCGTCGGCGAGTGCGCCGCCGGAGTTCCCCGGATTCAACGCCGCGTCCGTCTGGATCACGGTGTCAACCACCCGCTGGTTCCTTCCCGACCGGACCGGGAGGGCCCTGCCGAGCGCGCTCACCACGCCGGCCGTGACCGATCCGCCGAAGCCCATCGGGTTCCCGATGGCAACGACGAGCTGCCCCACTCGTAGGCCACTGGCATCCCCGAGCTCTGCGGGAACGAGGTCCCGCGCGTCCACCCGGAGGACGGCGAGGTCGGACAGCGGATCGGTCCCCACGATGTCGAAGGGCGACTCCCTGCCGTCGGCGAAGGTGGCGCTGCCTCCATCCATCCCATGGACCACGTGGGCCGACGTGAGCCCGAACCCGTCCCTGGAGATCACGAACCCGGACCCCGCCCCTTCGGGCCGGCGGCCGCCGGGGACTCGCTTGGTCACGCGCAGGCTGGCAACCGAGGGCGTGAGCCGCTCGGCCACCGAGGTGACCACGCGCGAATAGGCGTCCAACGCCTCGTCCTCGTCGGTTCGGTCTGATCGGTACAGGGGCTCGGGCATCATCGACAGAGACCTCCTGGGCCACTGAACGTGTTTGGCCGGTCCGGTATTCCTCTCCAACAGGCTAGCGTTCGACGCATTCAGGTTCCCGCGCCGAGATGTGGAGTATCGGGAAAGGCGGGGGCGGGCCGCTCCGCCCCCGCCCCCGTCCGCTCTTCGACTCAGGCTACTAGGGCATCAGCTGGACGATGCCAGTTGCCCAGTTGCCCAGGGATGACCGCCTGGAAGTGGCGGCTGACTCGCACGCCCCGAAAGGCGCGGCGATGTACTGGGCGAACGTGCAGCCCTGGTTGATGTATTCCTGCGCCACCCAGATCGACCTGCCGTCCACAACGGCGGCTCCGTAGTCGCCCCATCTCGTCCGTGGCGGGTTGCCCACGAACGCCTTGTAACTGGTGAACCCGTCGGCAGTGCCCTCCCCGGCGATAGCGATGTGCACTGCGCCAGCGCCGACCGACGCGTCCATCGACGCGTAAGCGACGCTCGGGAAGTTGTCCGCCCCGACCACGGTGAAGGACATCACTCCGCGGCCGTTCGGCAGGACCGCGATGCTCGGGTAGGTCAGGTTGTTCCCCGCAAGGGCCAAATAGCCCTGCCTGGCCATGGAGCCCGCCAGCGAGCCGGTCGAGAGATCTGGCTTCACCACGAAGTAAGCGATCCCGGCCTTGTTGGCTCCGCCCACCGTGACGGCCGTATCCAATGCCCCCCATACCTTCCCGTTCGCGTAGAACACTTGCTGCATCCGCGAGTCGTTACTGTCAAGGTGGGACAGCACCTCGGTGTGAGACGGCTCGGCCACGAACAGCGCCTGCCAACAGCCGACGAACGGCGGCCCCAGACTGGTGATCGTGGTCGTGGTGTCGTTGATGCACTGGCCGAGGGGGAAGTCCCCGCCCTTCTGGTCGGCCTTCGGCGGGATCGCGTACGTCTCGCTGTCCACCACCAAGTTCTGTAGCGTGAGCGACGGCGAGGCGCTCGCCAGCGAAGATGTGTTCGACAGGGCCCATAGTCCGATCGTGTTGGCGGATCCGCCGCCCGGGACCCCCGTTGCCTCCTCGGCGGCCCTCGAGGACAGGAAGAACTCTGTGCCGCCCAGCGCGTCGGAGAACTGCTGGCCGGGGGTTACCGCTGGCCACACCGTGAAGCCGGGTTGGCCACCCAGGCTCGGGCCGGCCGTGTCGAACTGCGTCACGGCGACAGAGGTCGCTCCTGATGCGAGTGCCCACTTGTCGAACGCGTAGATCTGGGCGCCCTTGAAATTCGGCCCGAAGAGATCGTACTCGTTCGTCGTGATGTAGAAGCCGTTGCGATCTGCCCCGATGTGCGGGTAGTCGCCGAAGCACGCGGTGGGGTTCGTGGCGAACTCCGACCCGTTCCCCGGCGAGCAGTTGTGATCCGGCGTCCCGTCGGTCCCGTCGTCCTGGGCCGGAAGGCGATAGATCGTCCATGTCCCCCTGGGGTCCGATGTGTTGCTCACGGCGAGATCCAGGTGATTCTTCCCCGTGAATCTGCCGTTGTTTGGGCCACCGTTATACACGTCCAGCGTCAGGACCACGTGGTACCAGCGTTGCGTGTTCTGGTCGAACAGGCAGCTCGGGTCCGTGACGAACGGCCCCTGAACCCCGGTGGTGCGGTTGATGGCCGGGATGTATCCATAGAACGAGTTGAGGTCCGTGGGAGCCGTCAGCCCAGCGCCACTCGTGTCGAACACCCGCATAACGTCGTTGACCGTCTCCAGCACGAATCCGTTCCCCACGCACAAGCCCTGATCGGGCGGCTCGACGGAGAACTGGTTTCCGCCGTTCGCCAGACGTTGCTGCCGGTGGTTGAGTCCCCGGAACGCGAGGACCTGCTCGGGATTGGACTTCGCCTTCGCCGCGCTGGAAGCTGCCGGACCACGTGGGTGCGCGTGGGACAGGCTCCGATTCACCACGTTGAGGGCGTCCACTGCGGGGCCCGCTGGCTCGGCCTGCGCGTCGGTCTCAGTCTCGAAGCGAAACTCCGGGTCCTGGATGGCATCGGAGCCGGCCTGCGAAGCCAGCCCGGACAGGGTCACGGTCCCCCCCGCCGGGATCTGTCTGGTTGCGCCGGCCCCCGCCGCCTGCGCCATGGTGATCGCTCCGATCCCCGTGGCTACCAGAGCCGAGGCCAGCAACGGTACGAGCACGGTTCGCCTCTTCATCTTCCCCCCTCGCGCGTCGAGCAGAGCAAGGACACGAATGTATCGAGCGATTCGGTAGGGCTGGGCACCACCTCCCTTCCCGGCGAGGTCAAGCGTTCGCACGGTCGGTGTGGGTTCGGATCGGATCGGCGATGAGCCGGGGGGTACCTCCCTTCTCCGAGCAGACGCAAAGCATCCCCCGGAAGGACAAGATCCTTCAACTCGGGATCCGAGGCGAACGAAGGGCGGGGGCCACTTCGCGGCCCCGCCCCCGAACGTCCTCGAACGAACTTTCAGCCAGCTAGTGGATCACCACCCGGCCGCGTAAGAACGTGTGCATCATGCGTCGCAATCAGCCCGACGACGCCTAGCAAGACGAGCGTTCGTCTCACGGGATCCCTTCTCCGATAGTCCCGAGCCGTCCTACCCAACGATCACCTTCCCCCGCATGAACGGGTGGATCATGCAGCGGAACGTGTACGGCTTGTTCTCCGTCTTCGCTCGGAAACGAAGCGTGAACGCAGTCGTGTTGCCGACGTTCGCGCCTTCGATCCCGGAGCTCTCAAAGTCGTGCGTGCTCGTGACCACGCCGTCGCCAGCGGGAGGGCCGAACCTCGGATCGATGTCGAGCTCGATCTGCGAAGCGCCACCCGGACACACCGTGGCCACGGTCATCGCCGTCATATCCGCTGGCTGGTCGGGCATGGTCCCGAGGTCCCCGTCCGGATCGCACACCGGCACGAAGGTGTTGCCCGCGATCGTCAGCGCCTTCTTCGCCGGCAGCGTCACCGTGTGATCCTCGAACTTCAGCGGATCGAAGTGCCACCGCACCCGTTGACCCTTCTTCAGCTCGATCCTGTTGGGGTAGAAGTTGTCCAGGGCGAAGTGCGGCCCGTCGTAGCCAGCAAAGGCCTGTACCACTCCGCCTCGCGGGCGGAAGGACATCGCGAGCAGCGAACGGTGGAGCTTGCTTGCCGCCCTGGCATCGTGATTCGACTTCTGAGCCGCATAGGCGTCGATCTCGGCCTGGGTCGTGGCGGTCTCCGTGCTGGCAACGACCGAGATCTGGAGCCGCATCCCGAGATGGATCAGGCACAGGACCGTTGTCGTGCTCCCCACGGCGGAGTTGACCTGCACCGAGAACTTGTACTCCTGGCCGTTCACGTCGTTCGCGTCAACGATCCCGGAGTTCACGACCGCCGAGCCGTCATATGCGCACGGAGCCGTCGCGTCTCCGCAGTCCAGCGCCGACGGCAAGATGGCAGTGTTATTGAACTTGGCGCCAGCGGCGCCCTCGTCCGGATCAGCGGTCGCGAACGCGTACGGCTTGCCCAGGCCGGCGGCGTTCGCGGCAACCCATGTGTCCCCGTCGGTGTTGGCAGGGAGCATCGTCGCCGTGTGGAAGCCGGCCATCCCATAGGTGATGACGTCGCCCTGGTGCACCCTGAGCGGTGGCGCGTAGAAGCGCATCCCATCAGCGGGAGCGCCATTGGCCGCGGGCAGCGCGAACAGGGGCGCGCCGACCTGCACCTCGTAGGTCGTGGCCGCGCCGGCGCCGGCTGCCGGGAGGATGATCGCCGCGACCAGCGCCAGCAGCCCCACCAGGACTCTCGTTCTCCGGAACATCGTCCGCCCCCCTCCTTCGCCTTCCCAGACGATTCGCCCGCTACGTGACGCTGATGACGCCCCTCATGGCCGAGGGATGAACGGTGCAGTGGTACTTGAACGTCCCGGCCTTGCGGAAGATCCGGCCGAAGGCCTCTCCCTGGCTCAGCACGCCGGAATCCCACAGGCCGGTGTTCGAGGTGGTCGAGTGGGTGCCTTCCCTGACGACCCACCGAACCTTCGTACCGGCCGAGATGGAAAGGCTCCTCGGCCGGAAAGCGAAGTTGACCATCCTCACCCGCTGCACGTCCACGAGGCTAGCTAGGGCCTGGCGCCTGCCGGTGGACCGCTGCTCGGCGCCGACGACAGTGGGCGCCAGCCCGACGAGAAGGACGATCACCCCCGCGATGCCTGCTCGGATGCCTGCCTTCACGAAATGGACCTCCCCAAAAAGAGAACACGGATGTTACCCGGTCGTTACTCAGGATCGCTAATCGGTCGTAGCTCCAAATGGTTACTTCGGGCCATTACATCGGACATTCGGGGTGCCGAAACCCTCGGGGAGGAGGCTGACATGGCGATCCAGGCACAGGAGCGGCGGAGGACCCACCACCACGAGGAGGCGCCCCACGACGTCGAGGAGGCGCAGCCCTCGGGCGCGGCCTCAAGCGCCGGCCTGAAGAACGACCTGGACGATATCCTCGACGAGATCGATGAGATCCTCGAGGAGAACGCCGAGGAGTTCGTGAAAGGCTACGTGCAGAAGGGTGGCGAGTAGGGCCAGGAGTCACCCGGTCTTCCCCCAAATTGGGGATACCCGGGGAATGGCCCGGTGCCCCCTGTCCTCGGTCCAGGTACGAGGTTCAGTTCACGACTCTGGCGGTGAGCTCGATGGGGACGGCCTCCAGCGCCTGTGACACCGGGCAGCCCTCCTTAGTCGCCTCGGCGATCTCCTGGAACGTCTCCTCGGGGATCCCGGAGACCCGGGCCTCGGTCTGGAGCTCGATCCTGGTGATCTTGAACCCCGCGTCGCCCTTGTCGATATGCACCTTGGCCGTCGTGTGCACCGAGTCCGGCACGTGGCCGGCTCGGGACAGGCCGCCGGCCAGTGCCATCGAGTAACAGCCGGCGTGGGCCGCGGCGATCAGCTCCTCGGGGTTGGTTCCAGGGCCCTCCTCGAAACGGGATACGAACGAGTACGGTCCTTCCCACGCGCTGAAGCGCATCGTCCCCTTGCCGTCTTCCAGCGAGCCTTCCCACTGCGCGTCGGCGGTTCTGACCGGCATGGCGGTCTCCTTTCGTCAGCTTCTGTCTGACCTTACCCCCGACCGTGACGTGAGGGGGCGGCGGCCGATCGTTGCCTCGCGGGGTCACCCCTCATCTCGCGGGGTCACTCCTCCTTAGGGTAGGCTTCGGGTTCTCCCCGAAGCCCTGGGAGGCAGTCGAAGAAGAGGGGGTCGACATGGCCAGGGCGCTTCGCTCCTTGTTCGCGTTCACTTTCATCCCGGCGGCCATCGGCCTGTCCGCGGCGGCACCCGGGTCGGCGGCCTCCGCGCCCCGATGGGTGGTCCATGTCACATCGTTCTCCGGAGGCATCTCGAATGGGGTCCGAGCCCGCCTGGCGGCGGTCGACGCCGAGGGCGGCTCGACTCTCGCGCTCCGGCCCACCGGCACGGCGGCGACGGAGCTGGCGACGGCCATCGACCTCCAGAACGTCCAGATGAACTCGGACTGCGACCCGCCCCTCCCTCAGAACGAGACCTCCGTTGCCTTCAACGTGACCGATCCCATGAACGCGGTGGCCGCGGCCAACGACTTCTGCGGCGACGGCTACTGGATGGGGTTCACCACCGACGGCGGGCAGACCTGGGGGAGCATCTTCAAGGACCCCAAGACGTCGAACGGAGAGCGGTGCTTCGGGAGCGACCCCTCGGTCATCTACAGCCGCCGGGACGCCGCGTTCTACGTCTCCACACTCTGCTTCTTCAGCACGAGCCCCATCTCCGAGGTCCAGGTGTGGAAGTCGGTTGACGGTGGTGCCACCTGGACCGCATCGACGAGCGCCTCGCTCGTCATCACGAACCGGGCTACGGACGGCTCGATCGACGGCTCTGTTTTCTACGACAAGGAGCTCATGGCCGTCGACAACAACCCGGCCAGCCCGCACTACGGCCGGATCTACGTGACCTTCATCAAGTTCCACATGCCGGGCGGTAACGCGCGGGTCGACACTTGCCCCGTGCAGCTCGCCTTCACTGACAACATCCCGACCGCGGATCCGCGTACCGCGACCTGGAGCCACACCGCGGTCGTG
>DATDKZ010000244.1:0-5401 GCA_036519575.1 Actinomycetota bacterium
CCCGCAAGAGAAAGACGGATGGGTGACGTGCGGCGGAATCGCCTTCACCCTGCGAGACGAGCCCGACGTCGGCGACCTGTACAACTTCTGCTTCGAGGAACGGGGCCAACGGGCCCGGCACCCCAGGTGGTCGGTCGCCGCCGAGGGCAACCAGGTTCAGGCCTACTTCGACGAGGGTCTTTCCGTTCGGATGCAGGTCGTTCGGAGGCAGGGAGAGTCGTTCGTCCGGCTGTCCGGGGAGATCGCCAACCGGAGGCCCAATCATCGCCTCCGGATCCACGCGCGACTGGTCGAGCCTGCGTCGGGGTCCCTGGCCGGATCGCCGTTCCAACTGGTCGAGCGGAGGCTCGTCTCGGAGGGCGGCGAGCTGGAAGCTCCTTCGCCAACCTGGCCTGCCCGCCACGTCGTCCTGGCCGGCGGGATCGTCGCGTTCCACGAGGGGGTCTTCGAGTACGAGGTCACGGGGGGTGAGCTGGCGATCACGCTGCTGCGATGCGTGGGGACGATCAGCAAGCAGCACCTGGCCACGCGCCCGTTCGCCGCCGGGCCCGACGTGGCAACCCCCGACGCCCAGATGCTCGGGACGACGAGGTTCGAGCTCGCGCTTCACGCCGGCGCGACGAGCTTCGGGCTCATGGAGGACTGGGAGCGATTCGCCCTTCCCATCCGCGAGGTGCCGACGGCGGGTAGGGGCGCGCTTCCCTCGAGCGGCTCGCTCCTCGCCGTCGAGGGCGACGCAGTGCTGTCGAATATCCGTCGGAAGGATGGGGTCCTCCAGGTCCGCCTGTGGAACCCGTCCCCCAAGCGCCCGGCGAACGTGCGGGTGGCCGGGGAGCCGGCGGCGATCGGACCGGCGAAGATCGCGACCATCGAAGCTAGGTAGGCTCGCCGCCATGGAACAGGATCTCGATGCGATCATCGTGGGAGGCGGGGCCATGGGGACGGCCACCGCACGCTCCCTCACCGAGCGGGGGCGGCGCGTCCTGCTCCTGGAGCAGTTCGAGATCGGTCATGCGAAAGGCAGCTCGGGCGGTCCCACCCGCATCTTCCGGCTCTCCTACCACCACCCGGACTACGTGCGCATGGCCCGACGCGCCCTCGCGGAGTGGCGAGACCTGGAAGCCAGGGCCGGCGAGAGGCTCCTGGTCACGACTGGCGGACTCGACGTGGGAGCCGGCGGCAGGGAGACGGCGAGCGCGCTCGAGGCCGCGGGTGAACACCTCGAGTATCTGAAGCCGAAGGCGGTGCTGGAGCGATGGCCGGCTCTCCGGCTCGAGCCGGACGCTGAGATCTTCCTTCAGGGGGACGGGGGCGTGTGCATGGCGGAGCGCACAGTGAGGGCCCAGTGTCGCCTGGCGGCCGAGGGCGGGGCCACGATCCTTCAGCACACCAAGGTCGAACGGGTCACCACGCCCGGTGACGGGGTCGAGGTGAACACGGAGGGCTCGACGTATCGGGCGCCGGTCGCGGTCGTCACGGCCGGGCCGTGGGCGGGGGGTCTCCTGGCGGACGCCGGTCTCCCCATCCCCCTGGTCCCGAGCTTCGAGCAGGTGACCTACTTCGCGTTGGACGAGCCGTCGCCCTTGCCGACGATCATCGATTGGACCGTGGACCCGGTCCAGACCCCGTACGTCGTCCCCAACCCGGAAGAGCCCGGCCACTTCAAAGTGTCCGTGCACAAGTCGGGGCCGGCCGCGGACCCAGACGAACGCTCCTTCGACCCGGATCCGGATCGGGTGGCGAGGGTCACCGACTTCGCGGGAGCGCGCTTCGCGCCGCACCGACCGACCGGGGCGACCGACACGTGCCTGTACACCAATACCCCGGATGAGGACTTCGTGTTGGACCGGCGAGGACCGATCGTCATCGGCTCGCCGTGCAGCGGCCACGGCTTCAAGTTCACCCCGCTCATCGGGCGGATCCTGGCCGACCTCGCGACGGGCGACCTCCCGCCGATCCCGCTCGAGCGATTCGCCTCGACCAGACCGACGATCGCCGGTAGCGCTACTCGGTAGCGACCTTGTGCAACCTTCGGATCTGGAACGCCATCGCGATCTCGCCGATGCCTCGGAACAGAGCAGCGAATCCCACCCAGATCAGGATCAGGCTAGCCCTGGCCGGGAAGAACTGCTGCGATGCCCAGAACCCCAGCAAGAGCTCAAGGATGCCGGTCACCAGGCCGAGCCACCAGAACTCATTGACGTCCTTGGTCATCGCCGAGACGATGATGTCCAGGCTGCCCTTCAGTACCAGTAGGAAGCCAAGAAGCGACGCGAGTGCCCAGAACGCGTTGTACGGCTTGAAGAACGCCGTGAAGCCGCCGATCACGAACAGGATGGCGAGCGCAAAGTGAGCCCATTTCCAGCCGGGACGCACCAAGGCGATCATCGCCTCGTTCATTCCCGCGATGAGGAACACGACCCCCAACAGCGCCCCGACCGTGGCGATCGACGTGGTGTCGAATCGCAGCACGATCAACGCGATGATCAGCCAGGCGATGCCCGTGATGAGGAACAACCACCAGATCCCGGTGATTGCCCCGAACATCGAAGTCTCTTGCGCCCGTCGAGTTGCCATGCAGCTTCCCCCTCCCCCAGGACCTTCTCGAGAGGAACCCTACCGGAAGCCCAGGAGAGAATCACGCTCAAGACCCACCCTGTCGGTGTCAGAGGGTCTGAGGCGCGAGGGCCGAAACGTGCGAGATGGTCACACGTCGTAGCCTTCGACCGTGGGATCCAGCCTGTCGCCGGAGGACCTAAAGACCAAGGGCCATGTCTCGATGCTGGCCTCAATCGTCCGCCGCATACGGGGGCGGCAATGGAAGATCGTTCCCCACCCTGGGCCCATCGCCACGGAGCAGCGCGTGGGAGGCAAGTCCGGCGCACTGCGGGCGGCCATCTTCGGGGCGAACGATGGGCTCGTGTCGAGCGTGTCACTGATCATGGGCGTGGCCGGCGCGGGCGTGTCCAACAACGTGATCGTCCTGGCGGGCGTGGCCGGTCTTCTCGCGGGCGCGTTCTCCATGGCCGCCGGCGAGTACGTCTCGATGCGGGTGCAGCGCGAGGTGTTCGAACGGTTGATCCACCTCGAGGCTCACGAGATCGGCTCTGACACCGAGGCGGAACGCCAGGAGCTGGCGCTCCTGTACGAGCGTAAGGGCATCTCCAAAGATCTGGCCGCTCGGCTGGCCGAGGAGCTGATGCGGGATCCGCAGGTGGCCCTCGACACCCACGCCCGGGAGGAGCTCGGCCTCGATCCGGATGAGGGTCTCGGGTCGCCGTGGGCCGCTGCGGGCTCGTCGTTCGCGACGTTCTCCAGCGGCGCCGCGATCCCCCTGGTGCCCTTCCTCTTCGGAAGCGGCAGCGCCGCTGTCGCCACCTCCGCTGCGCTCGCCCTGGTCGCTCTGTTCGCGATCGGCGCCGGGATGTCCTTCCTCACGGGCCGACCGTTCTACCTGGCCGGTCTCCGCATGATGCTGATCGGAGGTGGGGCAGCGCTCGTCACCTTCGGCGTGGGGAAGCTGTTGAATGTGACGATCGGCGTCTAGGGCTCGCGCGGCTCACTCCTCGGTCACCTCGCCGCCCATCCCCACGAGCTGCTCGAGCGAGCTTCGGAGGGCCTCGTACCGGCGGTCGCCGAGCTCCCGACGGGCCCGAGCCTCCAGCGCGGCCACCGCCCGGCGGGCCTCCGCCACGTACCGCCGGCCCCGCGCCGTCAGACGGACGACCTTGGCCCTCGCGTCCTCCACGTCCGGCACGCGCCGGACATAGCCCCGATTCTCCAGGTCGTCGACGATGAGCATCATGCCCTGCTTCGTGATCCGGGCCCGCCGGGCGAGCTCAGTGAGGCGAGTTCCCGACCGCCTGTCGATGTTCATGAACAACGCGGCGTGCGCGGGCCGCGCGTCCGGATACCCTCGCTCCTCCAGGCTGGACAGCAGCTCCGTCGCCAGGGCCCGGTGGCCCTCGAGGAGGAGTCGCACGGTGTCGGGCTGGGGTTCCGCCACACCTCCATCCTCCCCGGTGGAACCCCAGGCCGTCAATCGGATTGACCGTGAACCGGCGCGCTAGCCTCCTCTCATGGCTATCGAGGTTCGCCGGGCCCTGCCCCAGGAATACGAGGAAGCGGGACGGGTCACGGCGCTGGCCTATCGGGAATTCGTTCGCCCCGAGGACGACGACTGGAACCGGTATCTGGACCGGATCGCCGACATCGGTGGCCGCGCCGGCCGAACCGTCGTGCTCGTCGCGGTCGAGGACGGGCGGATCCTGGGCTCGGCGACCCTGGAGCTGGAGGGTCGAACCGAGGAGGACGAGCCGCCGGTCCCGCCCGACGAGGCCCACCTCCGCATGCTGGGTGTGCACCCCGAGGCAAGGCGCCGGGGCGTCGCCCGGACGTTGATGGACGCCTCCATCGACGAGGCTCGGCGCGCCGGCAAGCGCCGGCTGACCCTCAACACGACACAACGCATGCGAGCCGCTCGGGCCATGTACGAGGCGCTCGGTTTCGAACGGATGGAGGACCGCGTCTTTCCCGACGGTTTCGTCCTGCTCGGTTATCAGAAGCGGCTCGGCGCCTAGGCGTGTGCTCGCACGATCAGCTCTCGCCGGGGCGGCTCGCGGTGGTGACGACCTCACCGGTCGACAGCACCACGCCGTCCTCGCATTCCGCCTCGATCAGGCCGCCTCGAAACTGCTGCTCATACAGCCGTGCGTACAATCCGCCGCGCTCGATCAGCTCGCCATGCGTGCCGCGCTCGACGATCTTGCCCCTGTCGACGACGAAGATCACGTCGGCCGAGAGGATCGTGGAGAGCCGATGCGCGATGGCGATCGTCGTCCGCCCTTGCATCAGCGGGCGGAGCGCCTCCTGCACGAGCCGCTCCGACGTGGTGTCCAGGCTCGAGGTCGCTTCGTCGAGGATCAGGATCCTCGGGTCCTTGAGGATCACCCGGGCGATGGCCAACCGCTGCTTCTCCCCGCCGGAGAGCTTGTAGCCACGGTCCCCGACGACGGTGTCGTACCCCTCGGGCAGCTCCTGGATCCGATCGTGGATGAACGCCGCTTTCGCCGCGGCCACGAGCTCCTCCTGGGTGGCGTCGGGCTTGCCGTACAGGAGGTTGCGCCGGACCGTGGTGTGGAACAGATAGGTCTCCTGCGTGACCATGCCGATCAGGTCGCCCAGCGACTCGAGCTTGAGGTTGCGCACGTCGACCCCGTCGATCAGGACCGCCCCTTCCTGCACGTCGTAGAACCGGGGCACTAGGTAGGTCATCGTGGTCTTGCCGGCACCGCTCGGTCCCACCAGCGCCGCGAGCTGTCCGGACTCGATATCGAGCCTGACGCCTTCCAAGGTCCATTCCCGCGGGGCACGTTGCCCGTCACCGAGGTCGGAGGGGGAG
>DATDKZ010000245.1:0-2357 GCA_036519575.1 Actinomycetota bacterium
GACGAGCCTCTCGGGCTCGGCCCGGGGATGGTGGTTGGCCGAGCCGAGCGCCACCCACACGGGTTCCTCTCCGGATCCCAGCCCATGTACCTGCTGTCCATCCAGCTTCCGCGGCCGGCCGAGGGCTCGACGACGTGGGACGAGCCCGGCACCACTACGGAACCGGTGCCCTGTGGGGGAACCGGAGGCCCCTGCCGACGGTGCCCCCGCTGCGGCGGACACAGCGCACACGGACCAACGGGCGCCTTTCGCTGCGAGAACTGCAGCAACCTCTTCTGATCACGCTCGCTGGCGGGCCTCAGCTGAGCGCTGAACCCTCACTACGACGCAAACGCGCGGCGAGTTCGCGCAAGATCCTCGTGGCCAGAACGGGCTCGCTTGCAAGGATCTTCGCGAAGTCCTTCTGGTCCAGCGTGAGACATCGAAGGGGCGACTCTGCGAGCACGCTGGCCGTTCGTGATCCGGCATCCAATAACGAGATCTCGCCGAAGAAATCGCCCGCCGAGAGATGCGTCACCGTTCGTCCTCCCCGCACGACCCTGGCTCGGCCATCCAGCAGGACATAGAAAGCCGAGCCGGGATCGCCCTCCCGGATGACCGAAGCCCCCTTCTCGTACTCCCGCACCCCGGTCACCTTGGCGATCGAACGGAGGTGTCGCTTCGGCAGGTTCGCGAACAGGGGAGCCTCGGTCAGGGCCAGTTCACGTCGCGCCCGCTCTTCGGCCGAGATCCGAGCGCCAGGGGGCATCGGAGTGAACGCCCATCCCCGCACCGCTGGGTCGATGCGATCCTCCTAGGTCCTGGGAGTTCACTATGCGTCCCCGATCGGCTTGGGCGCAACCCCGAATCTCTTGGCGCAGCTCTTGATCGGCGCCTCTGATATTGAACCTCGAGTCCCGGTAAGGTTGGGCCAGAGGGCCCAACGTAGATTGGGCGAATGATCGCGGGCTGATGCTCCCCACCGGAGGCCCTTTGATGAAGCGAGCCCACCGGAGCACCCCTAGGACCGCAACTGAACGTCATCCGCAGAGGACGCGGGAACACGATCGCGATGTCGAGCCCGTTTCCTACTTCAATGATGCGGTCTTCGCAATCGCTATGACGCTCCTGGTTGTGAGCATCCGGGTTCCTTCGGGAACCTCGGCCGAGACGCTCGGCCGCGCGCTGCGCGGCCTCGGTTCCTCATTCACGAGCTACGGAATCAGCTTCATCGTGATTGGCCTCTATTGGCTCGCATTCCATCGCCAACTCCACTATTTGGAACGCTTCGACGGACCCACATTGGTCATTGATCTATTGTTCTTGATGAGCGTCGCATTCCTTCCATTCCCTACCCTGCTGCTGAACCGGTACTTCGGGTCGATCTCCGTCATCTTCTACGCGTCAAGCATGGCCGCAAGCGGTCTGCTGCTCGGGGTACTTTGGATCTATCCCGCCCGGCGCCGACTCCTGAAGAACCCCGATGCGCGGCTGAACCAGTACTTCACAGTTCGAGCTCTCTACCCTCCGCTGATCTTCTTGCTTTCGATCCCAGTCGCAGTGGCGGCCCCACAGGCAGCTGAGTACACGTGGTTCCTCGTCCTCTTGGGCCCGCCGTTGATTCGGCGCGTCGCCGACCGTTGAGTCCGGCTGACGAAGAATGGGGGGATTGGGCATGCAGTTCGTCATCATTGCCCGGGACGGCACCGATCCCGAGGCTCAGAGTCGTCGGCAGGCTGTTCGACCTGCGCACCTCGAGGGCATCCGCCGGTTCGTTGAACGGGGCAACATCCTGATTGGAGGGGCCATCCTCGACGAGGTTGGCAACATGGTCGGTTCCGTGCTCGTGGCGGACTTCCCGACGCGAGAGGAACTCGACGCCTGGCTCACTGGGGACCCATACGTCACCGGCGGCGTCTGGAAGGAGGTTGAGGTACAGCCGTACCGAGCTGCAGTGGGCGCATGGATCCGTACCGACTAGGTGTCCCGATTGCCGCCGGGTGCGAGGAGAAATCGGAGGCTGCTCACCGCGCGCCTGCGACGCGCAGCAAGATGCCGAGGGTCGCCTGGTCGCCCGACCAATGCTCCGCGATCGCGTCTGGACCGGCCTTCCGAAGCACGTGGCGCAGCACGAGCGCGGCCACCACCATGTCGTCCAGTGGCCCGAGCACGGGGATGAACTCGGGGACGAGATCGATCGGCCAGACAAACCAGGCGATCGCGAACCCCAGCAGGACCTTCGAGCTCCTGGGAACCCGAGAGTCTCGGAGCAGCGCGTGGAACAGCCGAACGAGGTTCGAGAGCAGCGTTGCGAGCTGCCGGGCCGCGGTCATCCGTCCTATCACCAGGAGTGCGACAATCGAAACGGCCCACACGCC
>DATDKZ010000246.1:0-2170 GCA_036519575.1 Actinomycetota bacterium
CCTCGATCGCCAGGTCGAACTCGTCGGTCGCGACCGCCAGCGTGCAGCGAGGGTCCCGCGCGAGGTTGCGACCCTTGCGCGAGCGTTCGCCCGTCTCGAACCAGAACGTATCGTCGACCCACACCGCACCAACCCCGGTCACATGGGGGCTGCCGTCGGGATCGATCGTCGCGAGCCAGCACGTGTGGCGGTTCGGCCCGCCCGTTCCCGGCGCCTGGGGGATCCCTGACCCCAGCCGTGCCTCGACCCGCGTCCAATCGATGAGCGGCAGTCCGTACAGGTCGGCGAGGTTCTTCGAGTCCATCACATCAACGACGCTCCTGGCCGAGACCCTAACCGAGCCTCATGGGGTGGGGGTGAGGATAAAGTGGGTCGATGGCCGAGAAGGTGACGGGGCCGAAGTCGTACTTTCCCTCGATCGAGAAGAAGTACGGCAAACCCATCGACCACTGGATGGCGCAGCTCGCCACCGTCCCCGACCTCACCCACATGCAGCAGGTGCAGTGGCTCAAAACCGAACACGGTATGGGCCACGGCCACGCGAACGCGCTCGTCGCCGTCTTCCGAAGCGAGCACGACAAGCGTTCGTAGAGTGAGTTCTCTGACCCTGACGCCGGCTTCCTTCGACAGCGAACGGCATCTGCCGCTGCTGCTAGAAGCCGACGACGTCGAGGAGCACATCAGCGGGTACCTCGATCGAGGCCAGCTCTTCGAGATCCTCGACGCCGACGCCTTGATCGGCGTCGCCGTGCTCGTCGTCGACGGCGACGCTTGCGAGATCTGGAACATCGCACTCTCCGAGGAGCACCGGGGTCGAGGTTCCGGCCGCCGCGCCATCGAACTGATCGCCGGGCAGTGCCGGCAGAACGGCGCGTCGCGATTGACCGTCGGAACCTCGGACTGCAGCCTCGGAACGATCGCCTTCTACCGCAAGGTGGGGTTCCGGTTCGCCGGGGTGCGCAAGGGCTACTTCGACGACTACCCCGTGGTGGTCGTCGAGAACGGCATCCGCGCGCGCGACATGGTCATGTTCGAGATGAGGCTCGATGACTCGAGCTCAAGCTGAAGGTCCGTCATAGCCTTCTCCCGTGACCCCTGAGCGCCGCGTCGAGCTGGAGCCGCTGGCGCTCGGCCCCGTTACGATCGTCGCGGCGGCCGGCATCGCTTTGTTGCTGCTCGTGGCGGGACGGTACGGCTACCATCGGGATGAGCTCTATTTCCTCGCGTGCGCCAAGCGGCTGGCCTGGGGGTTCGTCGACCAGCCTCCGATCACGCCCGCGATCGCGAGGCTCTCCCAAGCCGTCGCGCCCGGTTCCCTGGTCGCGCTTCGAGTGATCCCTGCGCTGATCTACGGATCCCTGGTCATCCTCGCCGGTCTCACCGCGAGGGAGCTCGGAGCCGGGCGAACAGGTCAGCTCGGGGCGAGCGTGTGCGCAGCGGTGGCGCCCGGTTTGCTCCTGGCCGGCCATCTGTTGAGCACGACGACGCCGGACCTCCTCGTGTGGGCGATCGTCACCTTCCTGCTGATCCGGCTGCTCCGGACGGAGGACGTGCGGCTCTGGCTCGCGATCGGCCTTGCGATCGGCATCGGGTTGGAAAACAAATGGTCGATCGGCTTCCTGGTGATCGGGCTGGTCATCGGTCTCCTCCTGACGCCGCAGCGGCGGTTCCTGTTCACACCGTGGTTCGCGGGCGGGGCGATCCTCGCGCTGGTCCTCTGGGCCCCGAACCTCTGGTGGCAGTACCAGCACGACTGGCCGCAGATCGCGTTGTTTCGGAGCCTGGGGGCCAGCTCCCACGACGTGGGATCGACGATCGCCTGGCTCCCGTTCCAGTTCCTGATCACGGGACCGGTCGGCGCGGTGGTCTGGGTCGCGGGCCTGTACCGGTTGCTCCGCCAGCCGGAGGCGCGCACCTACCGCGCGATCGGGCTCGCGTATGTCGTGCTCGCCGTGGTCCTCGCGATCGCCGCCGGCGACAAGCAGTACTACGTGGCCGGGTTGTACGTGCCGTTGTGGGGCGCGGGTGGGCGGCCGCTCGAGGGCTGGCTCGCTCGACACCGGGCCGGGTTCGCGCGACCGATCGCTGTGATTGGGTTCGCCCTGACCAGCGTCCTTCTGCTCCCGGCGGCGCTCCCCGTCGTGCCCGAGAGCTCGCTCGCGAACGTGAA
>DATDKZ010000247.1:0-13307 GCA_036519575.1 Actinomycetota bacterium
GCAGCCGGTATCGCGGGATGTGGCGGTCTTGCAATCCGTTAGAAACATTAAGGGCAGATCTCAGGTGACCGCCCGAACCCGTTGACTGACCGAGTGGGGAAGGCAGGCCCGGATCAGAGCAACGACTGATGTCGCGTCAACTCACCGCCAAATGCTGAAGGGTGCCTGGAAACCGGCACCCTTCATGACCTGCTGCTTCTCTCGTCGCGGGGACGGGATTTGAACCCGTGACCTCTGGGTTATGAGCCCAGCGAGCTACCGGACTGCTCCACCCCGCAGATCGATGCTAGCAACACCCCAGCCCGAGCGCCAAGCCCATCGACAAATCCGTGAGGGTCTCATCCTGCGCCTGGCCAAGCGGTATCGCTCCAGCCTGGCCCTGCTGCACCTGCTGGCCACGTTCCATACCGGAGCCCTCCTCTCGGAGGAGGTTGGCTTTCCCATCGAGCGCTTCGGCAGCAGGCTCGAAGTCGGCGACCGGGAGCAACCTTCCCTCTGAGAGGACTCAGCCGGACGGGCTCGGCGTGGGCGATGTGGTGGGCAACGGAGTGGGCGACGGGGTGGGCGTCCCCGATGGGGACGGCGACGGTGAGCCCGTTCTGCTCTTCGCGGCGAGCTCCCCGGCCTGGCGGATAGCGGCCTTGGCCGCGTTCACCTCCGCCTGGTAGGTCGCGAGGTCGCCGGACTTCAGCGCAGCGTCGGCCGCCGCGAAGTGGTTCAGGGCCCGCAGGAGGAGCTGCGCGATCTGCTGCTGGACGTTACCTCCGGGAGTCGGGCCCCCGCCGCCGCCACCTTCCGGCGGCACCACCTGCGCCCCCAACGAGTCGATCAGCGCCTGGGTCAGCGTGCTGCCCAGCCCGACATCCCCGCCGTTCGCCACCAGGACCCGCTTCAGCTCGGGGATGGCGGTCTCTTGCGCGGACCGGACGTACACGGGCTGGACGTAGAGGAGGCCGTTCCCGACGGGGATGATCAGGAAGTCCCCGAACCTGATCTGGGAACCGCTCTGGCCGAATAGGGTCTGGTCGGCAGAGAACCTGGGATCCTGGCGCATCCGGGCGAAGACCTGCGAGGGTCCGTCCACGTTCTGGCCTGGAGGGAACTCGTACGCGACGATCTTCCCATAGTCCGGGCCCGCATCGGAGTTGGCCGCCATCCAGGCCACCACGTTCTGGCGCCCCTGCGGGTTGAACGGCAGGACCAGCACGAATGATTCCTCCGCCTCACCGGGGAGACGCAGGAGCAGGTAGTAGGGACGCATCGGGACACTCACGTTGCTGTCGGTGTTCGCTGGGATCGTGGGGTCGAACGGAACCTGCCAGAAGTCCTGCTTCTGATAGAAGACGCTGGCATCAGTGACGTGATAGTTGGCGAACTGCTCGGCCTGCACCTGGAACAGGTTCTCGGGGTACCGGAAGTGCGCGGCCAGCTCCGGAGGCGCCTGGTCGATGGGCGTCAATAGGTCCGGGAAGGCGTTCTCCCACACCTTGATGATGGGGTCCGTCGTGTCGGCGACGTAATAGGTCATCGTGCCGTCGTACGCGTCGACGACCACCTTCACCGAGTTGCGGATGTAGTTCGCCACTCCATGCAGACCGCTCAGGCCGGGGCCGAGCGGGGTGGCCTGGTCGAGGGAGATCTCCTGTGAGTAGGGGTACCCGTCGGTGGTCGTGTAGGCGTCCCAGATCCAGACCACCCGACCATCGACGATCGCCGCGTACGGGTCGGAGTCGAACGTGAGGAACGGCGCGGCCTTGCGGACGCGATCCTGGATGTCCCGGTAGATCAGGATCCGCGAGTTGTCCTGGATGAGCCCGGAGATCAGCAGGTTGACGTCACGGAATCGCCAAGCGAACAGGGCGCGCTTAAAGAACCCCCCGATGGGGATACCACCCTTCCCGTCGTAGGTGCTGGAGACCTGCTGGCTGCTGCCCTCCGTGGCGGCGTAGTCGAGCTCATTGGTTCCGGTATCCACAACGACGAACGGGGCGGCGGCCGTGTTCTCCCCGTAGTAGATGCGGGGCTGCACGTCGAGGGCCGGCTGTCCGACCGGGGGGATGTCCGACAGTGTGAACTGCGGCGCGCCCTCGGCGGTGGCTGTGTTCACGGGCGCCGCCACCGCGCCGAAGCCATGCGTGTAGACCAGGTGCTTGTTCTGCCACGTGGCGCCGCCACCGGGGATGGAGTCCTGGTCGACCTCGCGGGCCGATAGCATGACCACGCGTCGCTCGCCGTTCAGGTCGTACCGGTCGACGTCGACGTCCTGGAACACGTAGTACTGCTTGATCCGCTGGAGGGACTCGAAGTTCTCCCGAAGGATGTCCGGCCGCCACAACCGGATGTTGGAGATGGTGGCATCGTTCCCCTTGATCTCCTGCGGGGTCACGCTCGCCGCGACCGTGCGTTGTTGCGGCTGGATCACGTCCAGGCCGAACGCCGTCCGCGTGGCCTCGATGTTGCGGTCGATGTACGGGCGCTCCCGCTGCAACTCCTGGGGGCCGACCTGGAAGCGCTGGACGAACGCCGGGTACGCGGCGCCGGCGGTGATGGACACCAATGCCAGCAGGCCCAGGGCGATGACGGGGATGGCCCAACCCCGCATCCGGATGTTCACGAGGAACAGGATCGCGCACGCGACAGCGATGAACGTCAGGATGCGAAGGGCCGGGAGTTGAGCCTTCACGTCGGTGAACGAGGCGCCTTCCACGACCCCCCGTCGCGACGTCAGCAGGTCGAACGTTCCGAGGTAGTACCCCCAGGCCTTCGTCAGCACGATGAGCCCGAGCAGGACCGACAGGTGCGCCTTGACCTGCGGCGTGACCTTCTCGGTGAACGCAGGGGCCTGGGGCCGGATCCCACCCCACAGGTAGTGGGCGACCGCCGTGATGAACGTGATTCCGACGAGCGAGGAGAACAGCCACCCCTGGACGAACTCCAGCCAGGGGAGGCCGAACACGTAGAACGCGGGATCCCGGTTGAAGAGGGGGTCCGTGGAGCCGAACGTGATGCCGGAGGAGTTGCGCCACAACAGGAACGTCCTCCACTGGGTGGTCACCCCCAGGCCGACGAAGAAGGCGATGACGCCTGCGATCACCGGGAGGAGCCACCATGCGTAGGGCTCGAACGCCAGCCGGTATCGTTCGATCACCTCCTGCTCGGGGCCGATGGCCCGGTAGCTCGGCGTGAGGAGCCGGACGATCAGTAGGTTCGCGTACAGGATGGCGAAGAACGCAGCCCCGAAGATGAGGCCGAGGGCGATCTTGGTCCGAAGGATGGTCCAGAAGACCTCGCTGAAGCGGACCTCTCGGAACCACAACAGGTCGACGAAGAACCCGGACAGCGCGGTGAAGCCCACAACGATCACTACCAGCGCGACCCCCGCGATGATCAGCCACCGCCGGCCGCGTCCGGCTTGGACGACGCGCGCCACACCCGTCCTTTCGGTTCCGGGAACGCGTCAGCCTATCACCGAGGCTTCGGCTGGGCCGACCCGGTCAGGACCCGCTCCGCAGGTAATCAACGGCATCCCGGAAGGAGGAGACCGGCTGGAGGATCATGCCGTTGCTCCCCGCCGACCTCGCTGCGGCGATGTTCCCTTCGGGGACGAGGAACACCGACGCTCCCGCATGATCGGCGGCGACGACCTTCTCCTCGATACCGCCGATGGGGTGGACCCTTCCGTCCAATCCGATCTGCCCCGTCCCGGCGATGGTCCGGCCGGCGGTCAGATCGCCGGGAGTGAGGAGGTCGTAGAGCCCGAGGGCCCACATCAGGCCGGCCGATGGCCCGCCGACATCCCCGCTCTCGATCAGCACCCGGAACGGGAAGTTCGAGATGAGCGACACGCCGACCAGGGGTTCGTCCGTCCCGCCACAGGGCGCTCGCCGCAGGTCCACGAGGTGCTGCTCCCCGCCGGCCCGGATGTCGAACGAGACGGTCGATCCGGAGCGCGCAGACTCGATGAGCCGGCTGGCCTGGGCGGCGCCTCGGATGACCTTGCCATCGATGGACCGGATCAAGTCACCGGGGTACAGCTCCCCATCGGCGGCGCAGCCGGGCACAACGGCTTCGACCAGTGCGCCGGGGCGGTGATGCTTCGGGTAGCCGGTCAGGTCCGAGAGCACGACGGAGGTCGCGTCGAGCTTGCTCTGATCCATCTGCGAGATGGCCCGCTGATGCTCCTCGGTCCTGGTCTCCCCCGGCGTGAACAGGTCCGACCTCGGAACGACGGCCAGGTCGGGATCGAGCCAGGCCAGGAGCGCTCCGAGCGCCGTGAGCTGCCGGAACCGCACGGAGGTCATCACGAAGCGGCCGGACGATCCGTACTCGGGATGGCCGGACACCTGGATGAGCGGCAGGATCTCCCTGGCCGGGGCAGGACCAAGCGAATACAGCGGCAGCCACACCGTGCCGGAAAGGACGAATGCGACGACCAGGGCAATGACCAGTCCGATCTTGATAAGGCGCCGTGCGGCTGGCATCTGCTCCCCATGCTACGGGCAGGGCATCCGCCCGAAGGGGAACCGGACGGCGTAGGCTCTCGTCGGAAGGTCGCTGATGAATCCCCTGGCCATCATCGGGATCGCCCTCGGCGTGGGCCTCATCGCCTATGCGCTGTCGCTTCGCGACGACCAGGACGACGTGCTCCTCGCGGAGCATGTACGCCCGGATCGTCCCGCTGCCGGTGGGCCAGGACGAGAGGAAGAATCGGGAGCCGTGGGGTTCGGTCCGGGCGAGGGCGTCGCTCCCGGGGACTCGTTCGCCTACGTTCCGGTGATCAATACGCCGCCCACCCTCCGCACCCGGCTGATGGGCCTCGGAGGCCTGATCCTGTTGGTCCTGGCTTCCGCAGCATTTCTGGCGTTGGCCGTCTACCAACTGGGGCACGTCATCAACCAGAACCTGGCTCGGTTCCTGGGCAAGTGATCCCGTTCACCGTCGCCTAACGAGCTGGAACGAGCTTCGATACTCGTCCAGGTGGTCCAGCATGGCCCCCGCTCCCAGGACGACCGTCTCGAGCGGACGCTCCGTCAGGTGGACGGGGACCTCGCACTCCTGCGCCAGGAGCAGGTCCATCCCCCGAACCAGGCCGCCTCCTCCTGTGAGGAACATCCCGGTCTCCAGGACGTCATGGGTGAGCTCAGGGGGAGCTTCCGCCAGTGTCTGGCGCGCCGCGTCGACGATGGCTTGGACCGGCTCGGCCATGGCCAGGCGGACCTCGTCTTCGGTGACCCGGACCTTTCTCGGCGCGCCGCTCGCGATCTCCCGCCCTGCCACAGCGGCGACCATTCGGTCCGGCGTGGGGAACGCGGCTCCGATGGCCACCTTCAACTCCTCTGCCGCTCGCTCCCCGATGGCCACGCCGTACCGCAGCCGGAAGTGGTCCCGGATGGCCGCGTCCATGTCGAACCCCCCCGTTGGGACGGAACGGCCGCTCACCACCCCGCCCATGGACACCACGGCCATCTCCGTCGTCCCGCCCCCGATGTCGATGATGAGGTTGCCCACCGGCTCGTGGACGGGGAGCCCGGCCCCGATCGCTGCCGCCAGGCCCTCCTCGACCAGTACCGGGCTCCGTCCTCCGGCAAACTGGATCGCCTCCCGGACGGCCCGGAGCTCGACGGGGCTGCTCTCTGAGGAGACCGACACCACGACCCGCGGCTTGGGGAACCTCGGCACGCCGACCCTTCGGAAGACGAGGGCGATCATCTGCTGCGTCATGTCGAACTCGGTCATGACCCCGTGGCGGAGCGGCCTGACCACCGAGCGGTTCCCGGCCGGGCCGCCGAGCATCCTCCAGGCCTCGGCCCCGGCGAACTCGACCTTCCCCGTGGATCCGTTCAGGGCGATGACGGTGGGCTCGTTGAACACGATCCCATCGCCCTGCCGATACACGAGCGTGTTGGCCGTTCCCAGGTCGATCGCGATCTCGCGGCCCACTAGCTCCCCATCACCCAGTGGGACTCGCCCTCGGCGAGGTGCTCCTTCTTCCAGATGGGAACGTCCTCCTTCAGCCGCTCGATGCCGTACCGGCAGGCGTCGAAGGCTTCGGCGCGATGGGGGGCAGAGCATGCGACAACGACCGAGGTCTCTCCGATGCCCAGGTCGCCGGTTCGGTGCAGGAGCGCGACTTTGCGGACCGGCCATTTCTCGAGCATCTCCCCGCCGATCTCCTCCAGGCGCTTGGCGGCCATCTCATCCCACGCCTCGTAGGTGAGGCTTGTGACCGCGCCCGCGGCGGAGTGGTCGCGGACGGTACCCAGGAAGAGACAGGAACCGCCCGCAGTCGGATCGGCCACGAACGCCGCTGCTTCATCGGCGCCGATCGGCTCCGATGTGACCCGGATCCACAGTCGGTCTGGCATGACTCCATTCTAGGGAGAGGGCGAAACGGAACCGGCGGCGGCGTAAGGGAAGACCCCACCTACAATGGCTGCATGGCAGAAGGCGACGAACCGTACCCGGTTGGGCCCTCCCCCGAGGATGCGGGGGCGGATGCTCCCCTGCTCCGGGAGATCCAGCGCGTCCTGCTGTCGTCGACAGGCCCGGTGAACTGGGAGCTGGCCCGCCAGATCGGGATCGCCTCGGCCTCGTGGAGCGGAGAGGACCCGGCACCTACCGACGACGATCGACGGTCCTTCGAAGAAGCCGTCCGTCTCGCGGAGTTGAAGGTCCAGGGGTTCACGGGCCTGGAGCCGCCGCACGACCTTCCCAGGATCGATCCGGTTCGCCGGGGCCAGTGGGTCCAGGCCAACATCGAGGGGCTGAAGGCCGTGGTCGAGCCCGCCGCGTCGAAGCTCGCCGAGGCCGTGGGTCGGGCCCAGGGCGAGGCGCCGCTCGCGGAGACGGCCGGGTTCGCTCAGCAGATGGTCAAACAGCTCTCGCCGCTCCTGCTCGGGGCTCAGGTCGGCTCCGTCCTCGGCTACCTCGCGCAACATGTCCTTGGTCAGTACGACATCGCCCTCCCTCGTTCGGACTCCCCCGCGCTCCTGTTCGTGGTTCCCAACATCGCCGCCTTCGAGCGGGACTGGAGCTTGCCGCCCACGGACTTCCGGACGTGGGTGGCGCTCCATGAGGTCACGCACCGGTTCGAGTTCGCCCGGCCGTGGGCCCTCGGACGGTTCCGATCGCTGCTCGAGGACTTCCTCTCCACCGTGGAGCTCGACATCAAGGGCCTCCAAACGCGCCTGGAGTCCCTCGACATGTCCGATCCCCAAGCCATGCAGGACATGCTTCAGGGCGAGGAGGGGCTGTTCGGCGCCGTTCTCGACCAGGAGCAGCGGCTCAAGCTTGGGAGGATCCAGGCCTTCATGGCTTCGGCCGAGGGCTACGGCGACCACGTGACGCACGCGATCGGAAGGGAGCTCCTTTCCTCCTACGGGCGGATCGAGGAGGCCATGCGCCGGTACCGCGAGACCGAGCAGGGCGACCCGGTGTTCGAGCGGCTCCTGGGGATCGAGATGAAACGCGAGCAGTATCGGCTGGGCCGGGCGTTCTGCGACAGGGTCGTGGAGCTGAGCGACGAGGCCACACTCGCGCGGATGTGGGACACATCGGAGTCCTTGCCGTCGCTCCCCGAGCTGGCTGAGCCCCGCCTCTGGCTGGCACGAACGGTCTAATCGACGGAATTCGCTTCGTCACACAGCGACATCGCTCAACCCGGGACCTTCGAAGGGGAACTACTCCTACCCCCGGTATTCGGGTTCCACCTGCGTGTTGGCTGAACACCCCGGGACCGCCCTCCAGGCGGCTGCGGCCCTTCGCCATCTCAATTCCGAGGACCGGAAGGTCGATAACGAGGTGGAGGAGGAAGGACGATGAAGGAGCCTTGGCTTTCCATCCTGATGCCCTCGATGGTGCTCGGCTCGCTTTTCGCAGTGGCCATCGGCCTGCGGCTGCTCACGCGCGACCTCAGCCGACGCACTGGGGTGCGCTTCAACTCCCGGTTCGCCCTTCTCAACGGATACAGGGTGGTTTGGCTCGGCATCATCGCCTATCCGGTTCTGGCGCTGCGCTGGCTCTTCCGGCCGGCCAAGCGCGGCATGTCACTGGACTGGGGCGAGGAGACGACGGCGGCTGAAGAGAAGGCGATCATCGCCGAGAGCACGAGGCACTACCACTCCACGATCGGCCGGCGGTAGGAAGCCCGCACCCTTTCGGAGGAATCGCTCCCCTCGCTCCCCGAGCTCGAGGAGCCACCGTCTGTGTCGGCCGGATCTGGCGGGGCCCGCGCCCCCGGCCAATCACCTCCGATATCCTTTCCGCCCGATGACCGTCGGAGAGCTCGTCGCCGCCAGCGTCGTGGACCAGAGGGTCTACGACGCGGAAGGCGAACGGGGATCGAACGCCGTCTACCTCCTTGGCGTCCCGGGCCGGGCCCTGCCCTTCGTGTTGTACCGCGCTTGGAAGATCGGGACCGGTTCGGTCTCCGAGAGCGTGGACTTCTACGGACCGTCCGGGCGCCTCGTCCATCGCTGGGGGCCGGTGGTCCGCCGGATGCTCGGCACGATGGACCTGACGGAGGAACGTGACCTCATCGGGGATGCGGAGTTCGACGAGACGGGCATGTACGTCGTTTCGTTCGTGATCGACGACGAGATCGTGGGCGAGATCGAGTGCCCGGTGTTCGTCCAACCGGCCCCGACCAAACTCCCAAAGGACATCGAGGACGGCCTGCGAGGCTCCGACGTCATCTGGGTGGGACCGGATCAGAACGGGAAGTCCAACGCGGTCCCCGTGTGGTTCGTGTACCGGAACGGGAGGATCTACGTTCTGTCGAAGAACGAGCCGGGCCCGGAGGAGCAGACCGTGCCCGGCATCCCCGGCGCGTCCGACGTCATCGTCGTGACCCGCTACAAGGCCACGAACCCCGAGCGGCGTGGCCGCGACGCCGCGCTACGAGAGTTCCACGCCACTGTACGGACGCTGGAGGGCCCGGAGTGGGAGGAGGCCGCGAAGCTCCTGGTGGACCGTCGCCGGAGCCGGCCCGGGCCCCCGGCCGAATGGATCCAGCGGTGGCGCGGATCGTGTGCCATCGCCGAGCTCACTCCGGTCATCCTGCTGTGAGCCGGCGGCGGCTTCGCCGCCGCCGGCCCTCCGACGATCTTCTATGGGCCCGCGGCCAGGTCGGCAGCCTGCGAGAGCAATGCCTGCGCCTGACGGATCCAATTCGACGCGCTTGCGGGAAGACCCTGACCACCGAACGCCGCCGCGTCGAGAGCGTTTCGGATCTTGGTGGCCAGCGCGTCCCGCAGCGACGTCAGATCCTGGATCGAGTTCTCGATCGACTCGTACGTCGCGTCACCGGGTGCGTTGGATTCGAGGGCCCGGGTGGAGGCTACTAGGGTATCCATGCCGAACGAGCCGAACGGCGCATTCAGCTGCTTGTAGACGGGGATGAGCCGCCGAAGCACCCCCCTATGGGCGATGAGACCCTGCGGGAGCACCCGCTTGTCGAGCGCCTCGATCAGGACCCGCCCGTCGTGGACGTACGAATCCTCGAGTCCGACGAGCGTGAGGATCGTCGGTCGTAGATCCGTGTGGTCCGCCCATGTGGTGTCGTCCTGCCCGAGGTTGAGCACACCCGGCCCCACGATGCCCAGCCACGTCGCGGCGATCTCGGGATCGATGCTGCCGTGGTTCCAGGCGAAGGTTGAGTTGCTGGGGGGCGGAACGAAGACACACGGCAACGAGCAGTTCGCCGCACCCGCGAACAGGAAGTAGTCCGGGTCGGCGAACATCGTCAGGGTCGGCGTGCGTTGTGGGTCCGCCGTGATCATGTGAAGCGCCTTCATCTCGACCGGATCCGCCAGGGCGACGCTCACGTCGTCCGTCGCCCCGGTGTACGGACTCACGGCCGTCAAGGCCCCCAAGGCTCGGGCGAAGGTTCTCGTAACGCCGGCCGTCCGAGACGGGTTGCCGGTGATGTAGATCGTCGGCGCCATGTCGGCGTGGACGGTGAACGGCGTGGTGATGCCCTGCTGCGTGGCGAGCTGCCCCGCCAGGTTCATGTTGATCTCGCCGATCGTGCTGTACGAGCAGGCCGTCGTGACGCCGTCGCATCCGCTGGGCGTGGGCTGGGAGCCGACGAAGTGATCGCCCTCCTCCACCGTGAACACGAAGAGGGTGTTGGACTTGTCGATGCCGTCGGCCGCCAGGCGGTCGAAGAATTCCTGGAACGCCTGGTCGTAGGCGTGCAGCTGCGCAACGTAGGGCGCCTGGCCGGGACCATCGGCGATGTGGATCTCGCCGGCAACGCCGTGCTCGTCATGGGCATCCGAGATGTAGCCGTACGTGATGGGGATGCCGGCCTCCTGCATCTGCGCGACGTACGACAGAGTCGTGCTGGCGAACAGCCCGTCGAACCCCGGGAACCCCGGCTGACCGAACTGGTCACCGATGGGATCGCCCTCGAGGTCGTTCACGACGGCGCTCCCCCCGGTAATCGCCGGATTCACGTACTTGGCGCCGAAGAGCCCCTGGAATCCCGCGTACCCCCCCGGCTCGTCCGGCAGCAGATCGGCTCGAGCATTTGCGGCGTTCGCTGGATCGTCGCAGACGCCGCCGCCGGCACCACAGTGGATCGCGATGCCGACGAAGTCGGTCTGCGCAAGCGCGCGAGCGGCGGTTCCCGGGGGCGCCGCGTTCGACGCGACCGCCTCGTTCCACTCGGCGGATCCGTTCCCGAACACCTTCGTCATGTCCCCGTTTGGGCCGGTGCCGGTGTTCTCCAGGACGACGTTGGCCAGCGCCGTTGCCCCGAAGTCGCAGCCCGCGCGGGTGTATGGAACCCAGGGCGCGGGCGTGTTCTTGGGGATGCCACTGTCCCCGGTCACCATGTTCGGAAGTGGGTCGGCCGGGGGGATCCCCGTGTCGTCCACGAGATCGGTCCAGTACTTGAACGACGACGACGAGGCGGTCGAGCCGTCGGCTCGGAAGTACCGGTAGGAGTTGGACACGGCCTGTCCGTGACGGTCCGGGTAGACGCCCGTCAGCGAGGTCAGGATGCCGTTCGCCGTGTGTGAGATGAGGACCGTGTGGTCATTCGTGAGGAGCGTGCCGTTGTCTCTGATGAAGTTCAGGAGGTGCGGCATCTGCTCCAGGTCCGACGGGACGTTGGGATCGTCCCGGAGGAAATGCGTGTTGTCGAAGATGATCGAGATGACGTGCTGGATGTTGCCGCCGGGCGAGTTCAACTGACAGTCATCTGCCGCCGCGATCCCGGCGGTGGTCGCGACACCGAGCAGCCCCGCGATGAGGGCCAACGCGGCCGCCAAGGGAGCAGACCTCGGACGCTTCTTCATGGGACCTCCCCTCGTGCTCCAAGGCGAGACAGGGAAGGACGAAGCGTGCCGGCTGCCCCTCCCCTCTCGGGGACCGGATGTTGCGATGACCCTATAGCCGGGAGCCGAGAGGTTTCAAACCACCTCAGACGAGCTGGCGGCCGAGCGCGAGCGCCAAGGCGTTCAGGTCCCTCGACAGCTCGAGCAGATCGGCCGGCGTGAGGGCCTGAGGTCCGTCGCACAGCGCGTCGCCGGGATCGTGGTGGACGTCGATCATCACGCCGTCGGCGCCCGCCGCGATCGCCGCACGGGCCATCGGAGCGACGAGCTCACGATGCCCCATGGCGTGCGACGGGTCCACGATCACGGGAAGATGACTCTCCTGCTGGGCAACCACCATCCCGCCGAGGTCGAGCGTGTTCCGGGTAGCGGTCTCGAACGTCCGGATGCCTCGCTCGCACAGGATGATCTCGGAGTTACCCCGCTGAGCGACGTACTCGGCCGCCATCAGCCACTCTTCGACGGTCGCGGAGAAGCCCCGCTTGAGAAGGACCGGCTTGCTCGTCGCGCCGACTTCCCTCAGCAGGGCGAAGTTCTGCATGTTGCGGGTGCCGACTTGGAGGGCGTCGGCCCACGACGAGATGAGCTCCACGTCCCGGGGCTCCATCACTTCGGTCACGACCGGTAGCCCTGTGTCCTCCCGGCATCTGGCCAGGATCTCCAGGCCCCGCTCCCCCAGTCCCTGGAACGAGTACGGCGATGTGCGGGGCTTGTACGCACCGCCGCGCAGGATCGTTGCCCCCGCGGCCTTGGCTCCCCGAGCGGCGGCAAGCGCCTGCCCCTCACTCTCCACGGCGCACGGTCCGGCGATGATCGTGAACGTCTCGCGGCCCACCGCGGCGGGCCCCACCTTCACGGTCGTGGGCTGAGGGTGAAGCGCCCTGGCCACCATCTTGTAGGGCTTCCCCACCTGGATCAGGTGGTCCACGCCGGGGAAGTTGTCCAGGCCGAGGCCCATGAACGATGCCGTGTCGCCGACCAGGCCGATGATCGTGTGCACCGCACCGCGCGAGACGAAGGCCTCCCCGCCAGCGTCGCGGACCTTCTCCGAGACGCGCTCGATGTCCGCCTGCGTCGCGTCCCTCTTCATCACCACGACCATGGCAACCTCCGCATCAGGCGGGCCGCCCGGGAGGATGAGAAAACCCCGGGCACTTGGCCCGGGGTCCCCTGCGCTCCGTTCAGCTCAGGTGACTACGCCGGGCTTCGCCCGCCGTAGAAGAACCAGTCACCGAAGACGTGCCGCATCAGGCGCCTATCGTGCCAGGCCAGCAGGACGATGGCAACCGGTTCGCCTCGGTCGCATCCCGCAGGACGACGCTGGCGGGACGGCGCGGACACCCGCCGTCGGACTACGATGCGCGCGTGGTGACCGTGGTCGCGCACCCGCTGGCTGAGCACCTCCTGACTCAGCTCCGCGATCGCGACACCCCCCCGCCGGTCTTCCGTACGCTGGCCAAGCGCCTGGCCTTGGCCATCACGTTCGAGGCGATCCGAGACCTCCCCACCGATGAGGTCAAGATCGAGACGCCGCTCGAGCCCACGACGGGCCGCATCCTGGCAGAGACCCTGGTGGCGGTTCCGATCCTCCGGGCCGGCCTGGGGATGCTGGAGGCCGTGACCGAGCTGTTCCCGGAGGTGGCCGTGGGCTACATCGGGCTCGAACGCGACGAGGCCTCCCTGCTTCCGCAGTCGTACTACCGAAAGCTGCCGGAGGTGGGCGGTCGCCACGTGCTCGTCCTGGACCCCATGTTGGCCACCGGCGGATCGGGCGCGGCGGCGTGCGCCGCCGTGAAGGAGGGCACCCCCGCATCGGTCCGGTTCGTGTGCGTTGTCTCCGCACCCGAGGGGATCGGCAAGATGCAGGCCGAACACCCGGATGTCCCCATCTTCACCGCCGCCGTCGACCGGCAACTGAACGACCGCGGATATATCCTGCCGGGCCTCGGCGACTTCGGGGACCGG
>DATDKZ010000248.1:0-3759 GCA_036519575.1 Actinomycetota bacterium
GGAGCACCGCCTAGCTTTGACCAGTTCCGGCGTTCGGATCCTCCCGCTCGGCGGGCTGGGGGAGATCGGCAAGAACATGACCGTCATCGAGGCGGAGGGTCGGATCGTGGTGGTCGACACCGGCCTGATGTTCCCGACCGCTGACATGCTCGGCATCGACCTCGTCCTGCCGGACTTCTCGAGCCTGCGTGAGCGGGCGGACGACATCGAGGCGGTCGTGCTCACGCACGGCCACGAGGACCATGTCGGGGCTCTGCCGTACGTGCTTCGTGAGATCGGTATGCCGCCCGTGATCTACGGCGGCCTGCTCACGATCGGCATGGTCCGCTCCAAGCTCGACGAACACAAACTCCGCGATGTCCCGCTTCGCGAGCTGCCCGCCGGACCACGGGTGGAGGCCGGTCCGTTCGAGATCGAGCTCGTGCACATGGCGCACTCGATCCCCGACGCGAGGGCCGTCGCCCTGACCACGGAGCTCGGAACGGTGCTGGTCACCGGCGATTACAAGTTCGACCAGACGCCGGTCGACGGAATTCCGGCCGACGTCTCCCGCCTCGCCGAGCTCGGGCGAGAGGGCCTGCTCTGCCTCTGCGGTGACTCGACCAACGCCGACCGCCCCGGCGTCGCACCGTCGGAGTCGAGCGTCGGCCCGGTCCTGCTCGAGGTCTTCTCGCGCTGCCCGGGCCGCATCATCGTGACGTGCTTCGCCTCCAACATCCATCGGGTGCAGCAGGCGATCGACGCCGCGGCACGGCTCGACCGTCGCGTCGCCCTCGTCGGGCGCTCGATGCGGAAGAACTTCAACATCGCCTCCAACCTGGGGATGGCCGGCGCGCCGGACGGCCTCTTCATCTCGCCGAAGGAGGTCCAGGACTTCCCCGACGAGAAGGTTGTCGTGATCTCGACGGGCAGCCAGGGGGAGCCGCTTTCCGCCCTTCGCCGGATGGCCCATCGGGACCACCCGGACGTCGAGCTGCACTCCGGGGACACCGTGATCTTTTCCGCCACTCCGATCCCGGGCAACGAGCGCTCGGTGAACGAGACGATCGACCGGATCTTCCAGATCGGGGCCCAGGTCGTCACCGCGGCCGACGCGCCGATCCACGCTTCCGGTCACGGCTGGCAGGAGGAGCTCAAGCTGATGCTCAACTTGACAAAGCCGCAGAACGTCTTCCCGTTCCACGGTGACCACAAGCGGTTGCGCCTCCACGCCGACCTCGCCGAGTCGGTCGGCATCGAGCCGGAGCGGATCTTCAACGGCCGGAACGGCCTGGCCCTCGAGATCGACGAGGCGGGCGCCCGCTTCGGCGAGGACGTCCACGCCAGCATGATCTTCGTCGACGGCGTCTCGGTCGGGGAGCCGGACGAGTTCGCGCTGCGCGACCGCCGCAAGCTCTCCGACGACGGTGTCTTCATCGTCGTGGCGACGATCTCATCAGACGACGGCTCGCAGGTCGTCGACCCGGAGGTGATCTTCCGCGGTGTTCCCTTCGCCCAGGAGGCCGACGGCCTTCGGGACGAGCTCAGGGACGTCGTTCAGGCCACGCTCAACGAGGCCGCAGCGGATGAGGTCAGGGAGATCTCCCTGATCCAGGAGGACCTGCACGACGACATCGCTGAGTTCGTCTACGAGAAGCTCCGCCGCCGCCCGCTGGTCCTGCCGGTCGTCGTCGAGGTCTGAACCGATGGCCGAGTCGGCGCCCGGGGGTCGCGTGCCGGCCACGGCTGACGAGGAGCTCATCTACGCGGACAGCGAGACGGTCCTCTCGGAGCAATCCGAGGCCGATCGCCTGCGACGCATCGAGCGCGAGCTGGTCCTCGGCTTCAACGAGCTGGGCAAGATCGGACCGGCGATCTGCGTCTTCGGCTCGGCGCGCACGCCGGCGGACGCTCCCCAGTACGAGCTCGCCCGTCAGGTCGGTCGCGCGATCGGCGAGGCCGGGTTCGCGGTGATCACGGGCGGGGGTCCCGGGACGATGGAGGCCGCCAACCGCGGCGCCCAGGACGCTGGTGCCCTGTCGGTCGGTCTCAACATCGAGCTGCCACACGAGCAGTCGATCAATCCCTACGTCGACCTCGGCATCGAGTTCCACTATTTCTTCACGCGGAAGTTGATGTTCGTGCGCTACTCGGAGGCCTTCGTGGTCTTTCCCGGCGGGCTCGGGACCTTTGACGAGCTCTTTGAGGCTCTGACGCTGATCCAGACCGGCAAGGCGGTCGACCACCCGGTCATCCTGCAGGGCTCCGAGTTCTGGACCGGGCTGATCGACTGGATCCGCTCGCATCCCCTCGCCGAGGGGATGCTCACTCGGGAGGACCTTGCTCAGGCGGAGTTGGCCGACGATGTGGAGGAAGTGATGGCGCGGCTGCTCTCCGGAGTCTCGGCCGCCGGATAGCGCCCGCGGACCTCGTCGACGAAGCGCGCCAATCGCTCGGCCAGCGATGCGTCATGGATTTCGAGCACCGACTCCGCGTTCTGCTCTCCTGAGCGCGAGAGGTTGAACGAGCCGAGGAAGGCGATGTCGTCCGCGACCGTGACCTTGGCGTGCATGAAGTCATGAACCGCGAGCTCCGGGGTCCACGGGCTGGACGGCTTGGCCGAGAACGGCAGCTTGGATAGCAACGTTGCGAGAAGGGGGATCTTCCAGGCCGTGTGCCCGTTGTCCTCCCACTGTTGGAACACGATGGCGGTCTGCGGGCCATCGACGACGCCGGCGATATCCCGCCCGCCCTTGTCGGCGAGCTCGGCCAGTGTGCCGAGAATCGGCCCCGAGGTGATCACGGGCGAGGCGATTCGCACGCGGCGCCGGGCCGATCCGATCGCCGTGGCGATCCTCTGCGAAAGCTCCTCGCCGTGTCCCGGTGTGAACCAGGCCATCACCCGGATCCCCTCCACCTCCACCGGGTCCGGCTCGACGCGGCCGCTTCGCCCGACGTCGGGATCCGACCAGAGCTCCTCGAAATTCTCCCGGAAGCGCGCCGCGATCCGTGGATCGGACACGATCGCGATCACGTTCTCCTGACGCGTCCACGAGTCGACGGTCCAGTTGGTGGACCCTGTCCAGACCGCCTCGTCGTCGCGGACGGCGTACTTGTGGTGCATCAGGTCGGGAATCCCGGGAATCGGCCGCGCCTCGATGGGTAGCTCGGCGAGGATCTCCGGGCGGGTGCGTGGGGGAGGGTGGAGCTCGGACGGCCTCCCCGAGTCGACGTTGTAGAGGAGCCGTGCGGAGACGCCGCGTGCCTCAGCCTCCCGCAGCTGGTCGGCGACTATCGCCCCGGTGGGGTCGGGCAGACGAACGTCATAGAGCGCCAGCTCGAGGCTCGACTTCGCGGCCCGCAGGAAGCTCGCGACGCGCCGCGCGATCTGGTCGGCGGACTGGCCACCGTCGGTCAGCGTGATGACCTCGATCGATCCCATACGGCGGCACCGTTGCAAAAAAAAGCCCCCGGTGGTCGAGGGAGGGGCGACCACCGGGGGCGACGCTTTGGCCCGAAGGCCTCAGCGGGTCTCGCCGTGGTGTGTGGGGTTTCGCACCGCCAGCGAGGTGTCTCGTCCGGTGCGGAATCTAGGAGCCGTTCTTGAACGTTTGCTAAAGCTTTTGGCGCTCGTCTGAACGCTGCGCAGGTTGCCCGTCGGGCGTCGCGTCAGCGGCCGGTTCGAGGGGCAACCGGATCGAGAAGCGGGCACCCCCGTAGGTGCTCTTGCCGGCGTCGACGGAACCCCCGTGCGACTGCGCGACCGCGCGGACGATGGCG
>DATDKZ010000249.1:0-2126 GCA_036519575.1 Actinomycetota bacterium
GACCACCGCCTTGCCCCCGCGCCGGATCCACCGGCCGACCAGGTCGTGGTTCTCCTGCATGGAGAACAGGATCACCGAGCCGGAACAGGCCTTCCGCATCTCGAGCACCAGGGGGTCGTCGGCGTTCAGGACGGCCCACCCTGTCTTGGGCACGGCCTCCACGACCACCTGCTTCACGTGCGCGAGCTTCTCGATCGAATCGATGCCGCGGAGGCCCAGATGGTCGCCGCTGACGTTCAGGACCACGGCCACGTCGTTCTGACCGTAGCCCAGGCCCTCGCGGAGGATCCCGCCACGGGCCACCTCGAACACCGCGAAGTCCACCCGGGGGTTCTGGAGCACCATCTGCGCCGACTTCGGCCCGCTCGCGTCCACCCGCTTCACCAGGCGATCGTCGATGTAGATGCCGTCGGTGGACGTCATCCCGACCTTGCGCCCCATGCCCCGGAAGATGTGGGAGATCATCCGGACCGTGGTGGTCTTCCCGTTGGTCCCGGTGACGGCGACGATGGGGATCCGCGAGGGCGTCCCCGCCGGGAACAGCAGGTCGATCACGTGCTTGGCCACGTACTGGGACTCCCCCTCGGTGGGGTGGGTGTGCATCCGGAACCCCGGCGCGGCATTCACCTCGACGATCGCCCCGCCGGTCTCCCGGACCGGCTGGGAGATGTCCGGCGCGAGGAAGTCGATGCCCGCGACGTCGAGGCCGACGACCCTGGCCGCCTCCTCGGCGATCTCCACGTTGTCCTCGTGGGCCTCCCACGTCCGGTCGATCGAGATGCCACCGGTCGACATGTTGCCGGTGTCGGCCAGCTTGACGAACGCGTCCTCGGAAGGGACGTCGTCCAGGCCGTACCCCTGCTTCCTCAGCAGGTCGATGGCGGGGTCGTCGAGCTTGATCTTGGTAAGCACCTTCTCGTGACCGATCCCGCGGCGGGGGTCCGCGTTCGTCTCGCCCACGAGCGCTCGCACGCTCTGCGTCCCGTCACCGACGACGTGGGCCGGGACCCGTTCGGCCACGGCGACCATCTGCCCCCCGACCACCAGGACCCGATAGTCGTTGCCGGTGACGTAGCTCTCGACGACGACCTCGCCTCGTCGGCCCTCCTTCAAGGCCCGCGCGAAGCCGCCGCGCACGTCCTCCTCGGTTCGAAGGTCGAGTGACACGCCCCGTCCGTGGTTGCCGTCGATCGGCTTCGTGACCACGGGAAACCCGATCCGCCGGGCCGCGGCCACCGCGTTGTCTTCGGTCCGCACGACCTCCCCTCGAGGAACCGGAAGGCCGGCCGACGAGAGCAGGCGCCTGGTCATGTCCTTGTCTCCCGCGATGTCCACGGCCAGCGAGGAGGTCTTCGAGGTCATCGTGGCCCGGATCCGCTGCTGGTACATCCCCCATCCCAGCTGGACCAGGGATGCCTCGTTCAACCGGATCCAGGGGATGTCCCGGGTGGCCGCCTCGTCGATCAAGGCCTGCGTCGACGGCCCGAAGGCTCTGCGCTCGGCCAGCAGGATGAGCCATTCCAGCTCCGCCAGGAAGTTGAGCTCCGGCTCCGGTTCGACCAGGTGGTTGATGAGGCGCACGGCGATGCGCCCGGCCTCCACCCCGACCCGCTCCTCCCAGTAGCCGTAGATGACGTTGTACTGGCCTGGCCGATCGGCGCTCCGGGTCTTGCCCCGAAAGACGTTGGCCCCGGACTCGCGTTGGAGCTCCAGGGCGACGTGCTCGGCGATGTGACCGAGCCACGTGCCTTCCTCCAGGCGCTCCCGGAACCCCCCCCTGCGTCCGAGCGAGCACGAGTGCTCGCCAACGCCCGGAAGCATCTCGAGCAACCCCTCGGTGAACCCCGGCAGCGTGTTCGACGGCCACTCCTCGAGGGACCCGAGGTCGACCAACAGGCGAACGCAGGGCTCGTACGACCAGTAGTTGGGACCCCGGAAGACCTGGGTCTCAACGATCTTCAGGTCGGCCTTCGCCGGTGGCTTCTCCGCGGCCGGCTCGCGCTTGGCGCGTTCCCGGTCCGCACGCGGGCGCGGCCGGGCGGCGCTCACTCCGACGCCTCCCGTTCCTCTCCCCGAACGTCTCCCGGGAGCAGCGTTCGGGACCGCAGGTCGAACCAGTACCCCGC
>DATDKZ010000250.1:0-3783 GCA_036519575.1 Actinomycetota bacterium
ATCGCCCGGAGCCGGCGGGGCCTGGCCCGCGCCACCTCTGCCTCGCCCGGCCCCCGAAGCCCACGGCCTCGGTCCGGCGAGGGAAACCTGGATACAGGATAGCAACCCACCGGCCGGCTCCCGGTAGATCGCCTGCTCAGCGGGCTAGGCCGATGTGGCTAGCGCTCTGTCGGCTCGAATCCGACCAGGAAAGGGGAGGCGTCCGATATACTTCGCGACCCTCGGTGGCCGAGACTTCCTTCATGGGCCCGCACGACCACGGCGGTGGCGCCTCCGCTCAGACGACGCCCATCCCCAGCCGCCGGGTGCGGGTCGTCGTGGTGGACGACAACGCCGGATTCCGGGAGTCGCTGCTCGCGCTGCTCGACGCGGGTGACCTGGACGTGGTGGGCGAGGCCCGATCCGGGCCGGAGGCCTTGGAGCTCGTCCCGACGGTCGACCCCGACGTCGTCCTGATGGACGTGCGCATGCCGGACATGGACGGGATCCAGACCACCCGGCGTCTGAAGCAGCTCCATCCGGGCATCGGGATCGTCGCGCTGTCCGGTCACGAGGACCAGCACATCGTCCGCGAGATGCTCGTCGCCGGCGCCTCCGGGTACGTGCTGAAGGACTCCGACGGCGACGAGATCCTGAACGCCGTCCTGCACGCCGCTCAGGGGGGCGGTGTCCTCTCGCCCGAGGTCACCCCCTCGGTCATCGAGGAACTCACGGAGGCCCTGGAACGGGAGCGTCGCCGGACCCGTGAGCTCGAGCAGGCCCACGCTGCACTGGTCGAGCGGGCCGCACGACGGCACGAGCTGGTGGCGCGGCTCTCCCACGAGCTCCGCACGCCGGTCACCGTCATCCTGGGAATGGCCCAGACCCTGGCCAAGGCCGACGACACGTTCGCCCAACGTCAGGAACTCGCGGACCGGATCGTCGAGCGCTCGGAGGCCCTCGCCCGGCTGGTCGAACGGTTCGAGCTCACGATCGACGCGGGGATGGCGGAGAAGGTGGACGTGGCTGCCCTGGCGGAGGAAGTGGCCTCGCCGTACCCCCGGGTTCGGGTGATTGCCGATGGCGGTCCATTCACGGCAACCCTCAGCCCGGTCCTCGGGCGGATGATCCTCAGCGAGCTCGTGACGAACGGGCTGGAGTTCTCGCCACCGGACGCGGCGGTGACCGTCCAGGTGGCCCGGGGCCGGGCCGAGGTGGAGGTCCGGGTCGTGGATGCCGGACCGGGGATCGATGCCGACGATCGCGAACGGATCTTCGGCTTCCTCGAGCAGGTCGAGGATCTGAACGTGCGGGTCCATCAGGGTCTTGGCTTCGGCCTGTCACTCGCCCGCGGCGCGGCTCGGTCGATGGGCGGCGACGTGGTCCTCGAATCCTCGGGGCCAGAGGGATCCACGTTCCTGTGGACCATCGACATAGAGGAATGACGCGAAGGAACGGGTCTCGACTCGGCGGCTACGTCAGGCGCCGCATGTGGATGTTCAGAAGCAATCCCACGGCCGCGCAATTCGTGAGGAACGAGCTCCCGCCGTAGGACACGAACGGAAGGGGGATCCCCGTGATCGGCATGATCCCCAGGGTCATCCCCACGTTCACGAACACCTGGATGGCCAGCATCGATGCGATGCCCGCCGCGAGATACGTCCCGAAGGGGTCTTTGGCTAACAGCGCGATCCTGACCGCTCGCCAGATGAGGATGGCGAACAACATCAGCACAAAGATGGCCCCGATGAACCCGAACTCCTCCCCGATCACGGTGAAGATGAAGTCGGTGTGCTGCTCCGGAACGAAGTCCAGGTTCGTCTGCGTGCCCTTCAGGTACCCACGGCCGAGGAGACCGCCGGAACCGATCGCGATCTCCGCCTGGGTCCGGTTGTAGTCGGATCGCTGCGGGTCATTCTGGGGGTCGAAGAACGCGGTGAGCCGGGCGATCTGATAGTCCTTCACCAGGCCGAGCTGGAGCGCCCCGAAGATCAGCACGATGGCAGTGAGCGCGAGGACCCCCAGGTGCCGGGCCCTGGCCCCCGCCACGACCAGGACCCCCACCAGGATGGCCATGAGCACGATCGACGTCCCCAGGTCGGGCTGTAGGAAGACAAGGAACCCTGGTACGGCGGCGATCGCGGTCGCTCGGTAGAGGTCCGGCAGCGAGAGGTCGCTCGATCGAAGCTGGGACAGGAACGCCGCAAGCATTGCGACCAGCGCCAGCTTGGCCAGCTCGGAGGGCGCGAGCTGGAACCCGAACAGCTGGAACCATCGCTGAGACCCACGGATGTTCGTGCCGAGCGGTGTTCGGACCAGCACCAGTAGGGCCATGCTGGCCACGTAGATGATGCCGGCGTAGACCTTGATGAACCGGTAGTCGAAGCTGGCGGCCACCAGGATGACCACGATGCCGAGCGTCACGAAGGCCAGCTGCTTCTTCAGGAAGTATCCCGGGTCGATCTCCTGAGCCACGAGCGAAGCGTGGGTCGCGGAGTAGATGGTGATCAAGCCCACGATGCCCAGGGCGAGCACCGATATCAGCAGGACGGGGTCGAGGTGCCGGAGCGGCCGCCGTTCCCAGCGATACAGCTTCGTCGCGACGACGTCCATCAGTCCGTCACCCCGCCGTAGATGAACTGGGTGTTCGTCAGGCCGTAGAGCCCCTCGATGACCCGCCGCACGATGGGCGCCGCGGTACTCGAGCCATGACCTCCCTGCTCGACCAGCGCCACAACGACGTACTGCTTGCCCTGCGCCTCGGTCATGGCCGCGAACCACGAGTAGTCCTGCTGGCCGAATACCTGGGCCGTCCCGGTCTTGCCGGCCACCTGGACCTGTGAGAAGGGGAACCCGATGAACGCCGAAGCCGCGGTTCCCTGGACCGGGACCTGGGTCAGGGCCTCCCGGACGTACTCGATCTGCGCCTGGAGGAACGGGAGCCTGGGGCACCGAGCATGCCACGAGTGCAGGACACGGCCGTCGGCCTCCTGAGTCCGATCGAAGACGTGCGGTGGGCAGGCCCGCCCGCCGTTCTGGATGGCCGAATACGCCGCGGCGAGCTGGAGCGGAGTCACGAGCGTGTCGCCCTGACCGATCGACATGTTGACGAAGTCGCCGGGGAACCACTGGCCATCGGGGAACGATTTGGGGTACTGCTTGTGGATGGCAGACTTCCATGCCGCGTCTGGAACCCGCCCCTGCTGCTCGAACGGCAGGTCGACATCGGTGAGCTGGCCGAACCCGAACGCTTGCAGGTCGCGCTGGATCTGCTCGACCGGCGGATCGGTCGGTGGGTAGTACCTGCGCCAGTACTCGTACCCGATCGGGTAGAAGACCGTGTCGCATGAGTCGTACAGGGCCTGGGCGAGGGACATCGACCCCAGGTTCGCCGTCGTCCAGTTGTGGAACACCTCGTGCAGGGGGTCCTCGGGCACGGCCCAGGAGGGGGGGCAGGGGTAGTAGTCGGTGGTCGACACGATCCCCCGTCGCAGCGCGGACAACAGGACGAACGGCTTGTACGTGGAGCCAGGCGGGTACAGGCCCTGGATGGCTCGATCCAGAAGGGGGTAGCTCTTCGCCGCCCCGAATCGTCGCTCGTACTCGTCGGAGCTCATGCTCCGGACGAACAGCGAGGGATCGAACGACGGCGCGGACGCCAGTGCCTTGATGGCGCCGGTCGCCGGATCCATGACCACGACGGCGCCACCGTTCGCCGCAAGGTCGCGCCCCGTGTCCGAGTCGTAGATGCCGTGGGCGTACTGCAGGCCGAGATTCAAGCTCTCCTCAGCGATCTTCTGGGCC
>DATDKZ010000251.1:0-3390 GCA_036519575.1 Actinomycetota bacterium
GTCCTCGAGCGTCCTCCGCTCATGCAGGCGTACGCCAAAGATCGCCGAACTTTGCCCTCCGGGCGAGCCGGCCACCGACGGCCTTCACCCAACCTCGTGATCGGGCAAGGCCTTCGTGGGCTCATCCACCCGCCGGAGCAGCTCGACGAGCTCACGATCGGTCCGGAAGACCGCGTCCTTGGGGCCGGCCTGCTCCTCCATCCCCCCCACCGCCGCGACGAACGCGGGGGTTCCCAGCTTCTGCGCCCGCGCCAGCGCGCCGGAGGACCACGCTCGCCGGTATGGCAGGACCATCGCATCGGCTGCGGCGATCCACGTGTCGAATCCCTCGTCGGACACGTAGGCCTCGATCAGGGTGACACCCGACGTCTGTTCGCACAGCTCTCGGAGCGTTCGCACATAGCTCAGCGCTTCGGGCGTCGGTTGCCGAACGGAGCCCACGACAACCAAGCGCCCGGGCGACCCCGCCTGGCCGAAGGCTCGGACCGCGCGCTCGAAGCCCTTCGCCGGATGCAGGAACCCCGCACACAGGAACATGCGCTCGTCCGAATCGACGCCGAGCATGGTCCTGGCTTCGCTTCGAGCGACCCGCTTGGCGATCCGTACGCCGTCGGTGTGAGGCACGATCGTGCCCTCGACCCGGAGCCGATACGTGCGACCCAGAGCCTCGCGCTCCCGCTCCGAGTGAAACAACAGGTTCGCCCGAGCGAGGGCCGACCGGAGAAGGAGGTGGTCCGGGCGCCAGAGCACACGCGGGCGGGCGGCCGCCTCGTGGACGAGCACCTCGGTGCCCGGCCGTCGACGAGTGAGCCACCACAAGCCGAGGGAGGACATGACCTTGGAGACGGGCGCGCGGCGCCGGTAGTACAGGCCCGGCTCGAAATGCACGAGGACCCGGTCGAACCCCGGGGCCAGCCGAGCGGCCGCGAGGAAAGGTCGCCCTCCGAAGAACGGAACCCTGACGTCGCCGTTCCCATCCGGAGGGGAAAGCACGACGACCTGGTGCCCCTGGCCTCGTAGCTGTTCGACGTCGGCGGCCGCATAGCTGCCGATCCCGCAATGACGTGGCGGGTACGAGCTGATGACGAGGATCCTCACGATGTGCGATCCAGTCTAGGGACGCTGCGCGCGCGCTACCCGGGGTCGCCGGCCTCGTGGAGGACGGCGGCGGTCCTTCGGGCGGTCTCGGTCCAGTCGAAGCTGGAGGCCCGGGCCAGTCCGGCAACCCGCAAACTGCCTCGCACGCCGTCATCGGTCACGAGGGTATGGAGCCCATCACGGATGGCGTCGACGTCGTGGGGGTCGACCAACAGGGCCGCGTCGCCGGCCAGCTCCGGGAGCGACGACGCGTGCGAGGTGAGCACGGGCGTCCCGCAGGCCATGGCCTCCAGCACCGGGAATCCGAAGCCCTCGTAGAGCGACGGGAAGACCAGGCCGATCGCCCCGCCGAGCAGCGCGACCTTCTCCGGCTCCGGAAGGTAGCCGACGACCCTCACGGCCGAACGGACGTCTCCAGGCAGCGCTCGGAGCGCGTCGGGGCCTGGGTCGGAGCCGTCCGGGCTCCATTCCCTGGCTCCCGCGATCACCAGCATCGGCCTGATGTCAGCGGGGAGCGCCGCGAAGGCTGCAAGGAGCCGTGGGAGGTTCTTCCGAGGGCCTCGCCCCAAGGCGATGAGGTAGGGACCGTCGATCCCGAACCCCCGCCGCACGTCGAGGATCCGTTCCTCGGACGGTGGACGGTACACCTCACCGTCCACGGCGAGGGGGATGACGGCCACCCGTGCCTCCGGCGCGCCGTAGAGTTCCAGGAGGTCGCGCTTCGTCCACTCCGACGGTGCGATGATGCGCGCTGCGCGCTGAACCGTGTGCTGCACGGCCTCGCGCCACCACCTCACGGCCTGTGGAGCGGTCTCGGGGAACCGGCGGAAGGCGAGGTCGTGGACGGTCGCCACGACTCGAGCGGCCCGTGTGGGGGGCGGGACGAAGTTCGTCGCGAACAGCACGTCGAAGCCGCCGAACCATTCGACGCGAGGGAAGCCGTATCGAATCGTCCGCTCGAGCAGACGGCTGGGATACAGGATGCCGCGCTCGCGCAGGTTCGGCACGCCGACATCGTCGAAGTGTCGCCACCGGCGGATCGCCGCCCTGGAGTGCACGTACCACGCGACGTACCTCGCGTCCGGGTCCACCTCGGGGAGCCGGCGGATCAGCTGCCAGGCGTAATTCCCCACCCCCGTCCGCTCCGGCGCAACCGCCGGCCGGGCGTCGATCGTCACCCGGAGCATTCGTCGCTCACGAACAGTTCACGGGACCGGATGTGCTGGGCGGCGGTACGTCGTACTTCGAACCGACGACGACCGCGATGCTCACGCCCCGGAGGACGCCCCTGGCCACCGGGACCTCGGGAAGGTTCGACAGGTACCCGTGCACCACGTCCGCCATGGCCTTTCCGTCGGCGGCCTTCGCCACGTACAGGATGGCCGAGCCCTTCACCGACGACGGCCCGAGCGCCGCGATGTCCTGAACCGGGATCGAGGTGTCGAACCCGCCCTCGGTAAGGGTCGTGTACACGCGGAAGGCCATCCCGGCGGATCTCCGGTCGTAGACCCCGACCTTGATCACGGCCGGCGACGGCGGGGTCTGCTCCTGGGTCAGTCCCACGCCCCCGAGGGGCCGGCCGTCGCGAAGCCTGGTGAAGAGCTCGCGCGCTGGCCCCTCGAGCATCCGGACGATCGAGAGGTACTGCCCGTTCACCGTGATGCCGGCGGGCGTGCTCGGCACTACGCGGAAGTCCACGTTGCCCGCGTTCACCCCGTTCAACTGGCCCGCCAGATATGCGAGCTCCGCGGTGTTCAGTCCCCGGTCCACCCGGACGCCCTTGAGGACTGCGGGGACGAGCGACGGAAGATGGATGAGCTCGCTCGGCGACAGCATCTTGGCGATCACGGCCCGCAGGAACTGCTGTTGCCGGCTGATCCGGGCGAAGTCGGGGATGAGGTCGCACGGTTGGTGCCGGGTCCGCACGTACGCCAGCGCGGTCCGGCCGTCGAAGTGCTGGCAGCCGGCCCTGATGTCGAGCTGCGTGAGCGGATCCTGCATGGGGTACGGGATGCACATGTCGACGCCGCCGAGCGCGTCGACCACGGACTGGAAGCCCGCCAGGTCAACGTACAGGGAGTGGTTGATCCTCAGTCCGGTGATCGACGTGATCGTGCGGGCCACCAGCTGCGCACCGCCGCCCTCGATGCCACCCTCGAACGCCGCGTTGATCCGGTTGAAACCGTGGCCCGGGATGTCCACCCACAGGTCCCGGGGGAAGGACAGGAACACGGCCTGCTTCTCGCCCGGCTCGACGTGCACGACGATGATCGTGTCCGATCGGAAGACCCC
>DATDKZ010000252.1:0-34794 GCA_036519575.1 Actinomycetota bacterium
CGCGCCGGCCTGGGCTCGAACGTGGGCGACCGTTTCCGGGACGAGCACCGCGAGTTCGTGCCCTGGCTGGCCCGGATCCGTACCGTGGCCGACCGCCTCGAGTCCTACTCGCCGGTCGAGGCTCGCGATGAGCTCCAGCAGATCCGGTGGTTCCTGACCGAGCGCCTTCCCCAGCATGAGGAGGAGGAGGAGGCCGCCGTGTACCCCGTGGTCTCCAGGCTCATGGGGGGCGAGGACCCCATGGGGACCATGACCCGGGCCCACCTGGAGATCGATCACCTGTCGCGGGTCTTCGTCCACCTGGTGGACGACGTTCCGCCCGAGGGTCCGGCGGTCGAGGATCTGGTGGACCTGCGTCGGGTGCTCTATGGCCTGCACGCGATCCTCCGCCTGCACTTCGCCCAGGAGGAGGAGGCGTACTCCTGGCTCGCCTCGGAGACGATGGAGTCCGAGGAAGCCGCGGTGAGCTAGCGGTCCGCGACGGATCGTTCCTCGGGTAGCCACACCCGGAACGACGCGCCGCCGCCATCACGGTCCTCGACCCACGCCCGCCCACCGTGCAGCTCCGCGAGCCCCGCCGCCAGGGCCAGGTCGATCCCGCTCCCCGGAGCGAACTCGCCCCAGTCCCGCCCCCGGCCGAACGGCTCGAAGATGGCCTCCCGAAAGGCCGGTGGCACCACGGAGCCCTCGTCGTCCACCGCGATGAGCGCGCCCCCGTCCTGTTCCTGAACACACAGCCAGATCCGGCCCTCAGGCGGCGTGTGGCGAACCGAGTTCGATAACAGGTTCTCCACGATCCGCTCCACCTTCGCCGGGTCGACGTCTGCGGTGACGCTCTCTCCCTCGACGATGACCGCGCGGCCCTCGATCACGTCCGTCTCCTCGACCACCCGAGCGGCGAGCTCGGCGATGTCCGATGGGACGATCGTGAGCTCCAGGGCTCCATGCCTGATCCGGATCAGGTCCAGCAGGTCGCCGACCATGCGATCGAGTCGCCGGGCGTTGTCGGAGATCCTCGACACGAGGTCCCTCGCCTCGTCGGGCTTCAGGGCCACGTCCTCGCGCTCGAGGGTGATGGCCAGTCCGAGGATCGCGGCGAGCGGTGTCCGGAGATCGTGCAGGAGCGTGCCGAGGTCCTCCAGGTCGCCTTCCCAGCTGTCGGTCATCGTGCTCCTGTGGGGGGAACGGAAAGACTCTAGTCGCTCACCCCGCCGCCGCCTCGCCGTCGGCCCGTGGGTCGGTCGCTGCAACCAACGTGCCGTCGTCGGCCACCCGGATGAGCTGCGCGTGCCCGACACCGTCGTCCCGATCACCCAGGAGCGTGAGCGCGAAGTTGGAGTGCTCGAAGGCCTCGCGGACCCATGTGGGAACGCCGGCCTCGAGCTCGACGGACCGTCCCGGGTGGAGGTCCATCCCACCCATCAGCCACCGGGGGGCCGAGAGCGCCGCCTCGGGATCCATGCCCAGGTCGAAGGCCCGGACCAGGTCCTGGAAGTTGATCTGGGGCTGACCCCCGCCACCCATCGATCCGGTGACGGCGGCCAACCGACCGTCCCGGTGTGCCAGGACCGGCATCAGGGTGTGGGCGGGGCGCTTCCCCCCGGCCAGGCTGTTCGGCGAATCGGGGTCGAGCGAGAATCCCTGCCCTCGATTGTGGCAGACGACTCCGGTTGAGGGCTCGAGGATCCCGGAGCCGAACCCGCTGGACAGGCTCTGGATCAGCGAGACCGCCCGCCCACCGCCGTCGGCCGTGGCCAGGGCGATCGTATCGCCGGCGCTTCGGCTCCCGATGCCGACCCGGCCGGCTCGAACCTGATCGCACAACGCCGCGATATGGCCCTCGTCGAGGAGCGTGCCCACGGGGACCCTGGCGTGCCGGGGGTCGGCGTTGTGCCTGTCCCTGTCCTCGGACGCGGCGGCGAACACTTCGGCAAGCACGGCTGCATCCGCGCCGAGGGGATCGGGGTCGATCTCCAGCCGTTCCGTGGCAAGCAGCATCTCCAGGAGGGCGAAGCCCTGGGAGTTGGGGGGAACCACAGAGACGTGGAGGTCCCGGTACCGGGCAGCGATCGGTGAGTCCAGCTCGGGCCGGTGCGAGGCCAGGTCCTCAAGGACCATGGGCGAACCGGCTGCCCGGAGCCCGGTCACGAGCCGCGCACCGACCTCTCCACCGTAGAGGACTGAGGGACCCTCGACCGCGATGGTTTCCAGCGTGGTTGCCAGGCTGGGTTGCACCACAGTGTCGCCTTCCGTGAGGGGCGAGCCGTCTCGCGCGAAGACCGACCGCATCCCCGGATCTGCGAACAGGCGCTCTGGCTCCCAGGTCAGGCTCGACCCAAGCGAACGTGCGACGGGGATGCCGTCTCGTGCGTATGCGATGGCGGGCCCGAATGCGAGCTCGAACGGCAGATCGGCGCCGAGCCCAGCCAGGGACGCCCAACCCGAGACGGCGCCCGGAACCGTGATCGTGAGCGGGCCGTACTCGGGCATCGCTTCCTGCGTCGCCCGGATGGCCGAAGCGTCGATCGCGAGGGGAGCGGCGCCGCTTGCGTTCAGCGCGATGGTCTGTCCGTTCACCGCCTGCACCAGGGCGAACAGGTCGCCGCCCACACCACACATGTGCGGGTAGACCACGGCCAGCGTGACGGCGGCCGCCAGGGCCGCGTCCACGGCGTTGCCACCTGCATCGAAGGCCGCGACGCCGGCCCGCGTTGCCGCCCAGTGCGGCGTGGCGATGGCGAACCGCCTCCCTGAAGCGGAGAGCGCACGCTCGTCAGTGGATGGCATCGGCGCGACCCTCGACCAGTCAGCCCCGGAGGACGAGCCCGCGGTAGCCGTCGGCAAACCCCGACTCCCGCAATCGGGTCGCCCAGCGCGACTCCCCGAACGGGACGCCGTCGATCCGTTGCAGCTCGATCCGGCGAACCCTGGCTTCCTTGGCCAGCGAGACGAGTGCGTCGACCCACGCGTCGTCGCGCTCGGCGGCGGGGAATGTCAGGAGGCTTCGAGCCCCCCGTTCCAGGAACGCCGCCAGCTCGCCGTCCTGGAGGATCACGTACGCGCCCGCCGTCCGTGCGGGCCGCCCGGGCACGTCCGGCCACGGGAGTGCCATCCCGAAGGGCTGCGCCGGGTCCGTCGCCGCGAGGGTCAACGCGATATCCCGCCCTTGAGGGTCGCGGAGGTCGCGGAGCCTGTCCACGGCGCCGGGAAGAGCGAACTGCGCCGCGCCGAGCCCGGACACGAAGTAGCCCCGTCGAACCTTCCCCGACTCCTCCATGACCTTCAGCACGCCGTACACGGCGGCGAACCCTCCCTGGACGCCCTCGCCCAATGCGGCCTCCCTGGTCAGGACCCCATGGCGCTCCAGGAGCTGCAGGGCACGCGCGTGCGACACCTCGGTCGGAGACGGCGCGGGCTGAAGGAGGTTGGCGACGAGCGACCACCGTCCGGCTCCGGCGGGCGGGCCCGTCCGGCGGAGCCGGCCCGGTCTGGGTTTCGGCTTCGGCGCGCGGGGACGCCCCGACAGGAGCGAGCGAAGCGGGGCGAGCGTGTCGTTGGTGACTTCGCCGGCCCACACCAGATCCCACAGCGCCCTCAGCACCACGCGCTCGTCGGCCGTCCCCGCAGCCATCACCAGGTCCGGCCAGAACGAGGCCCCCCGTTCGGCCAGATGTCGGCGAAGCTGGTCGTGGACGATCCCCGGCGACGCATCTTCCGGCGGGCTCGGGGCGAGGAGCGGGAGCCGGTCCCGGAAGTACAAGGCCACCCGGCCGTCGTTCGCGCCGAGCCCGCCCGCACCGACCCAGACGATCTCGCCGGCGGCGCACAGCGCGTCCAGATCCGCCGGCCGGTATCCGGCCACCCGGGCGGGAAGCGCGTCGGACTCCAGGACCGATGCTGGCACGGCCGCGCCCTGGAGCTGTTCGATCGCCTCGCCCAGCGCGCCCGGCCCCTGCCGGGGTCTCGTCATGCCGTGCCACTCCGGCAGGAACCGGACCAGGGCCGCCCCCTCGACCGGCTCGACCTCGCGACGGAGCGCTGCGAGGGAGCGTCGCCGGAGGGAACGGAGCACCTCGACGTCGCACCACTCGCGTTCCACCCCACCGGGGCGAAACTCGCCCCGGACGACCTTGCCCGCGGCTTCGAGCGATGCGAGCGAGGAGCTCACACGGTCGTCGGGGACACCCAGTCGCCGGGCCACGTCCTCGGTGTGGAACGGCCCGTGCGTCCGGGCGTACCGGGCCACCAGGTCGCGGAGCGGATCGACGACACTCTCGGCGAATGCGGCGGGCACGCCGCGTGGGATCGAGGCGCCGAGGGCGTCGCGCAGCCGCCCGGCGTCCTCCACCGCGGCGATCCTGTCCTCGCCGCCGATGCGGATCCGGATGGCCCGGCGCTCGCCGAGGAGCGATGCCGTCCATCCGGTGGGGTCGGTCGACGACCGCGCCACCATCTCGTCCTCGGTCAGTTCGCCAACCCTGCGAAGCAGGTCATGCAGGTCGTCTGGGTGGCGGGCCCGTCGTCCCTCGGCTATCGACTGGAGCTCGAGCTCCAGGTCGGCGAGCGCGCTCACGTCGATCAGCTCACGGAGCTCCTCGGCCCCGAGGAGCTCGCGAAGCAGGTCCCGGTCGAGCGCCAGGGCGGCGGCGCGTCGCTCGGCGAGCGGCGCGTCACCCTCGTACATGTACACCGCGATCCACGAGAACAGCAGCGACTGGGCGAACGGGGACGCCCCGGTCGTGTCGACCGGCACCATCCGGACCCGCCTGGCCCGCACGTCGGACAGGACGTCCTTCAGAGCCGGGAGGTCGAACACGTCCCGGAGGCACTCCCGGGTGGCCTCCAGGAGGATGGGGAACGTCGGATACTTCGATGCGGCATGCAACAGGTCCGCCGAGCGCTGCCGTTGCTGCCACAACGGGGTCCGCTTGCCGGGAGCACGTCGAGGCAGAAGGAGAGCTCGGGCCGCCGACTCTCGGAAGGCCGACGCGAACAGCGCCGTTGCGGGGAGCTGGCGCATCACCAGCTCCTCGATCTCCTCGGGCTCGAACACGAGGTCCTCGACGGGGATCCGGTCCTCGGACTCAGGGAGACGGATGACGATGCCGTCGTCGCTCCAGAGCACCTGGACGTCCGCCGCCATTCGCTCGGCCAGTCGGGCCTCGATGGCCATGGCCCACGGCGCGTGCACCCGCGCGCCGAACGGGGACAGTAGACACACCCGCCAGTCGCCGATCGAGTCCGGGAACCGCTCCACCACGATGGTCCGATCGTCGGGGACGGCCCCGACGGCCTCGCGTTCGTCCGCCACGTAGGCCACCAGGTTGCGGGCGGCCAACTCATCGAGCTTGAACTCCTCGCGCAGGCGGGCCGTCGCGCGATCGGGTGTCTCGCGCCCGATCGCGCGAGTGAGCTCGCCGAGCGCCCGGCCGAGCTCGAGCGGCCGCCCCGGCTTATCTCCCTTCCAGAACGGCATCTTGCCCGGCTCGCCCGGAGCCGGGGACACGATCACCCGGTCGAGCGTGATGTCCTCGATCCTCCACGCTGACGCCCCGAGCAGGAACACCTCGCCCCGCCGGCTTTCGTACACCATCTCCTCGTCGAGCTCGCCGACCCGGGTCCCGTCGGAAAGGAACACGCCGAACAGGCCTCGGTCGGGGATGGTCCCACCGCTCGTCACGGCGAGCCGGCCGGCGCCTTCCCTGGCGCGAACGGCGTTCCGGTGCCGGTCCCACACGATGCGTGGGCGGAGCTCGGAGAAGTCGTCCGACGGATACTTCCCGGATAACAGGTCGAGGACGGCGACGAGCAGCTCGTCGGAGAGGTCGGCGAAGTTCGCGGCCCGGCGCACCAGCCGGGCGAGATCCTCGACGGCCCACTCGTCGACGGCGCACATGGCCACGATCTGCTGGGCCAGGACGTCGAGGGGATTGCGCGGATACCGGGTCTCTTCGATGAGGCCTTCTAGCATCCGGTGGACCACCACCGCGGCCTCCAGGAGGTCGCCGCGATACTTGGGGAACAGCTTGCCCCGGCTTGGCTCGCCGACGTTGTGGCCGGCCCGGCCGATCCGTTGGAGCCCCCGAGACACCGAGCCCGGAGACTCGACCTGCACCACCAGGTCGATGGCCCCCATGTCGATCCCCAGCTCCAACGAGCTCGTGGCCACCAGACCCCGAAGCGTCCCTCGTTTCAAGCGGTCCTCGATCTCCAGGCGCTGCTCCCGGGCGATCGACCCGTGATGGGCCCGAACGAGGTCCTCGCCGGCCAGCTCGTTCAGCTTCGCCGCCAGGCGCTCGGCCAGGCGGCGGGCGTTCACGAAGATCAGCGTGGATCGGTGCTCGCGGATCAGCTCGAGCAGGCGGGGGTGGACCGAGGGCCAGATGCTCAGGCGATCCTGGTCCACGGGGGCCGGACCCGGGGACTCTCGTTCGGGGACCCGGCCCAGCTCGGCCATGTCCTCGACCGCCACCACGACCTCGACCTCCATGGGCTTTCGATGACCGGCGTCCACGATCGTTACCGGCCGCGGGCCGTCGTCGGTGCGTCCTCCAAGGAACCGGGCGATCTCCTCGAGCGGGCGCTGGGTGGCCGACAGCCCGATCCGCTGAGGACTCACCCGCGTGACCGCCTCCAACCGCTCGAGCGAGAGGGCGAGGTGCGCACCCCGTTTGGTCGCGGCGACCGAATGGACCTCGTCCACGATCACCCACCGCACGCTTCGCAGGACCTCCCGGGCCTGCGAGGTCAGCATGAGGTACAGCGATTCCGGGGTGGTGATGAGGATGTCCGGAGGACGTTTGCTGATCGAGCGCCGTTCGTTGGCGGACGTGTCGCCGGTTCGCATGGCGACCGTCGGCTCGTGTAGCTCGACCCCGAGGCGCTCGGCGGCCAGCCGGATGCCGGCCAGGGGAGCGCGGAGGTTCTTCTCCACGTCCACTGCGAGGGCGCGGAGGGGCGAGACGTACAGGACCCGACACCGCTCGGCTGGCGGTGGGGTCGGTTCGCCGCCCAGACGATCCAACGCCCACAGGAAAGCGGCCAGGGTCTTGCCCGAGCCCGTGGGCGCCAGGATCAGCGCGTGGCCGCCCGATGCGATGGCCGGCCACCCCTGCAACTGTGCGGGTGTGGGGGACTCGAACGAAGCCTCGAACCACGCGCGGACGGCGGGCGAGAACAGGTCGACGGTCACCGCACAAGCCTACGGCGAACCCGCGACTCGCTCGCGGGGACGCTTCGGTGTCTTTCGAGCCAACGACGTCGGGCCCGCCGATAGGATGCTCGACGTGGCAACGGCTCGCGCCCCGTTCACGCTGGTTGTGTTGGTCGTCGCGTTCGGTCCGGCGACCCTGGGGGCCGCCGCCCAACCGCGGGAAGCGGAGAACCAGATCGTCCTGTCGGGGACGGTGGAGGTGGCTCGGGGACGGGAGGTTGCCGAGGTCGTCGTCCTGCACGGGAGCGCCCGGATCAATGGGGTGGCCCTCGGCGACGTCATCGTGCTCGACGGTGGGATCACCGTTCACGGCCAGGTCAGTGGCAGCGTGATTGCGATGGACGGCTCGGTGAGGCTCGGCTCGGGCGCCCAGGTGGGCGGCGACGTCACCGCGCGGGGAGGCGTCGTGGTCTCCGAGGGGGCGGTGGTCGACGGCCAGATCCGACAGCACGCCGCGTTCACCTGGCGGGCGCCGCTCTCGCTGTTCGGGCGGTTCGCGACGTGGCTCGCGGTCACGGTGTCCACGCTCCTCCTCGGTCTGGCCGTCGTGTTCATCAGTCCGAGGGGAGTCGAGGCCGTCTACGACGCCGCGCGAACCGCTCCGTACTTCGCGGCGGCCTGGGGTGTCGGGCTGGCCTTGGGGATCCCCGTCCTCGCCGTGGTGGCCATGGCATCGCTCGTGGTCCTCCCGCTGGGGCTGGCGCTGGCGCTGGCGATGGCGCTGGCCGCATTCGCCGGCTACGGGTTCGCCGGCTACGCGCTGGGCCGCTTGGTGTGGACGAATCCCGAGCGCCAGGTCGTGGCGTTCCTGGCGGGGTGGGGCGCCCTTCGGGTCATCGGTCTGATCCCGTTCGTGAGCGGCGTAACGTTCGTCCTAGCCGCCGCGTTCGGCCTCGGCGCGGCGGCCGTCGCGACGTGGAAGGCGCGATCAGAGCAAGGGAGGCATCGGGGACGGCGCGCCGCCCTGCCTCCGCCCTTCCCCGAGGAAGCCGGCCTGTGACGCCGGGCCTCGATCGGCCGATGAACCCCCGGCGCCCCTCAGCGCCTGCGAGCCCTGGACAGGAGCGCGAACACGGCGCCCACGGCCGCGCCGAACGCGGCAGCCTGTGGGACGGTCATGAGCACCTTGGCACCGTCTTGCACCTCGATCCGAGGCGACAGGACCATCCCCACGAAGGACTGGCGGCCGAGTGTCGCGCCGCCCGCGGCGATCACGCTCTGACAGCCACCCTGCTCGATGGACACGTCGCCCTTGGCGATGACGGGCCCGGAACCTCCCTGGTGGATCGACACGTCGCCTCCAGTCATCAGGGGACCGCACCCGCCCTGGTTGATGGTCACCTGCCCGGACGCGATGACCGGCCCTGCTCCCGCCATGGTGAGGTGGACGTCGCGCCCACTCACCATCCCGACCAGGGCCCGATCCAGGGTCACGTCGCCCGCCGCTTCGATGGCCTTCACCACTCGTACCGTGCCGAGTCCGTTTGCCTCCACGATGTACCTCCCCACGTTCGTCGGTGTCGCTCACATCCTATGGAGGCCCAGGCCGGACCACCTCCGGCTGGCTATCCTTGTGGACCGTGAGCTCGACCGACCCGAGTGACGTGGCGAAGGATCCGTCCCGGCCCAGGTGCTTCCTGTGCGGGCGTCAGACGTTCGATCCCGACAAGCGGGGGCGACAGTGGGTTCGTGCCGCCGTGGGTGGAGAGCAGGTCCTGGTGTGTCCGAGCTGCCAGGAGGACCGCCCGGACTGGGCCATTCAGCTGGACCGATGCGAGGTCTGCGGTGCCAGCAGGCTCTCGGTGATGCTCGGCCAGGTCGTGTGCCGGGCCTGCGGCCACGTCCGGGGCGAGTCGGTTGAGCCTGCGTGGCTCTCGGGCGCTTAGCTCAGCGGTAGAGCGCTGCCCTTACAAGGCAGAGGTCGAAGGTTCGAACCCTTCAGCGCCCACTCCGAGTTGTGAGGGCCCCAAGTATGGACGCTGACCGCCCGAATGCCGTGGATATCGAGCGCCTGCGCGGTGGGCGTCTGGCTCGCCTCCAGGGCGCGATGCGCCGCCACGACGTCGAGGCGTGCCTGCTGTTCAACGAACCGAACATCAGGTACGCGACCGGAGCGTCGGCCATGCCCGTGTGGAGCAACACGACGTTCGTCCGATGCGCGCTCGTCCCGGCCGAAGGCGTCCCCATCCTGTTCGAGCACCCGAACTCGATGCACCTGTTCGACGAGCTCGAGGCCGACGTCCGCCCGATGCACGCCTGGGAGTTCACCGACGACGTCGGTTCGCACGCGGCCTCGTTCGCTCGTCAGACGGTGGCCGCCATGCGGGAGCTCGGCGTGTCCGATGATCGACTCGCGATCGATCGACTCGGCACGCCGGGGTTCCTCGCGTTCCAAGCCGCCGGGATCTCGATCCTCGATTCCGCAACGGTCACGATGGAGGCGCGGGAGATCAAGACGGCCGAGGAGATCGAGGTGCTGACGATCGGCGGTGAGCTTGTGATGGGGATGCTCAGCGGTCTCGAGGACGCCGTCCGCCCCGGGGTCACCGAACGCGACCTGCTCGCGGTCCTTGCCGCCACGTTGCTCGCCGGAGGCGGCGAGCACCTGGCCACGAACACGGTCTGCTCCGGCCCGAACACGAACCCCTGGCGTGCAGAGGCAACCGCCAGGGCTCTCGAGCGTGGGGACCTCGTGTACGTCGACACTGACGCCGTCTGCCTGGGGGGCTACTTCTTCTGTGTCTCGCGGACGTTCCTGTGCGGCGATTCCGCGCCCACGCAAGCGCAACGCGATGCCTATCGAGCATCACACGATTGGTTGGCGGCGATGAAGGACTTCGTGCGCCCCGGCGTGACGTGTCGGGAGCTGGCCGAGCGAGGGCCACGTCTTCCCGACCGATACCTCCCGCAGCGGTACGAATGCATGATCCACGGGATCGGCCTCGAGGAGGAGAGTCCGAGCGTGGCCTACCCGGGGGATCCACAACCGAATCCGGAAAGGGTCCTGGAGGAAGACATGGTTCTGGTCGTCGAGGTCTACGCCGGTGAGGTCGGCCGCCGCGATGGGGTGAAACTCGGAGATCAGATCGTCGTTTCCGAGAACGGGCCCACGACCCTCGCTCCCTACCCCTCCTGCGCTGCGCTCCTGTGAGGCTTCACGCCGCAGACGGCGACAGGCTGACCGCCCGCACGCCCCACGTGCTCCAGTTCGGGTAGTCGCCGGCGGCCGTGAAGCCGATGAGGTTCGGCCCGTTGTCAAATAGGAACTCGTCCGCGATGGAGATCGTCCGGGTCCGTGTCCACGTGCTCGCGGGCCCCTTGCCGATGGGCTTGACCAGCTGCCAATTCACCGACAGCGTGACCTCCCCGGATCCCAGGTCGAACCCCTGGTACCTCAGGTCGAAGGCTCCTGGTCCGCTGGGGGCGAGGTAGAAGACCTCTTTCGGATGGGTCCGATCGCCACGCGGGATGTTTCCCACGGCGTCCGGCGAGCCGATCGGCATCGGAAGGGGGGGCGATTCCCGTGGGTTCGCCGGGATGGTCCTGAGCAGGTCCCAGGCCGCGGGATCCTCGGTGGTCATGAAGTCGTACAGGCTCCCGCCCATCAGGCCGTACTCCCTGACGGCGTGCACGAACCCCTCGATCTCGGCAGCGTCGTAGTCGTCCGCGACCCCACCGATCTGGTGGATCCTCGCCGTCGGATTGCCGGTCCCCGTCCGAACCAGGCGGGCGCAGTTCGCCGCGTAGTCGTGGACGGCCTGACCTCCCGCCGCGACGGCGCCCGAATAGCACATGGGCAGGAACACGTCGTAGTACTGCGTCAGCGATGCGTACGGGAAGTCGGGCCAGAAGCTGGTCGGCTTGGCCAGGCTCACCGCATTGGGGGTGATCGCCCCGAGCGGATAGCCCTTGCCGACGGCGTCGCGGATCCGCTGCGACAGGGTCAAGAGCCTGGCCGTTCGGACGGTCGGGTCGGTCACCACCCTGGATTCGATGTCCAGAGCGAATGAGTCGACTCCGCTCCCCGCGGTCGAGCGGTAGGCGATCGCGGCCATGGACTTTCGGAAATCGACTTTGAGGTGCGCGAGGGAGGGGAGGTACCAGGCCACCACGCGCATGCCTGCCCCGTGCGCCGCGTCGATGAACTCCCCGAACGGAGTGGGGAACTCGATGTCGGCGTGGGAGAAGTTCGTGCTCTGGAGATAGATCGTCCGGATCCCGTCGGCCTGCATCGTCTGGACCGCTGCCGATGGGTCGTTCCACAGCGCCGCGTCGTAGATGTCCACCCAGGTCCCCAGGCCCCGGTAGGCGAGGACGCTCGGCCTCGCGCCCGAGTCCTTCGCCACCGCCCGGATCCCGCCCACCGCGGCCAGGACCAGGCCAGCAGCCAGAATGGCGCGGGCAACGCGCATCTTCGTGTCGGAGGTGTTGGGCATGGATCGCTCGAGAATGAGACGCGCGCGGAGAGTCTATCGTTGCTAGGCTTCGGCGATGACCGAAACCACCCAGCAGCGAAGCATCGTGCTGATCCTGGCGCGCGACCTCGCATCCATGCTGGCGACGCCGATGCTGATCGTTGACGAGCAGGGCGCGGTCATCTTCTACAACGAGGCGGCGGGAGCGATCCTAGGGCGCCCGTTCACGGAGGCCGAGCCCGTGGCTTTCGAGGACTGGGGGCCAGCGTTCGATCCGCGGGACGTGGAGGGAAAGCCGATGGCTCTGGCCGAAACGCCTCTCGGCGTCGTGCTGACGGACCGGACGCCTGCGCACCGAAGGCTCCGGATCCGAAACGCCGACGGCATCGAGCGCGTGGTCGAGTCCACCGCGTTCCCGCTGTACGCGAGGGCCGACGAGTTCGTGGGCGCGATCGCCGTCTTCTGGGGGAATCGCGAGGAGGGCTGAGTGCGGGCCAGGATCTGGGGGTCTCGCGGCTCCCTGGCGACGCCCGGTCCCGAGACCGTCCGCTACGGCGGCAACACCGCGTGCATCGAGATCGAGCTGTCCGATGGCAGCCTGGTGATCCTTGACGCTGGGACCGGCATCCGGGGGCTCGGTCTCTCGCTCGACGGGCGCCGTCCCGCGCGGATCGACATCCTGCTCACGCACCTTCACCTCGATCACCTGGAGGGACTGGGGTTCTTCACGCCGCTGTGGGACCCTGGGACCGACCTGCACATCTGGGGGCCGACCTCGCCCGTCCAGTCGCTCGGCGAACGGATCGCGACGGTCCTGTCGCCGCCGCTCTTCCCCGTGCACTTGAGGGACATGCCCTCCAGCGTCACGTTCCACGATGCGCCGCAGGGCGAGTGGGCGATCGGGTCGGCGACCATCCTGTCACAGCCCATCATCCATGCGGGTCCGACCGTCGGCTATCGGATCCAGGAGCAGGGGCGATCGCTCGCCTACCTGACCGACCACGAGCCGGCCCTCGGCTCTGAACTTGGCTCCGTCGCGCCCGAATGGATCTCCGGTTTCTCGGTGGCGCGGCGGGCCGACGTGCTGGTCCACGATTGCCAATACACCGAGGAGGAGTATCCGGCCCGGGTGGGGTGGGGACATTCCAGCACCGAGCACGTCGCGACCTTCGCCGTGCTGGCCGGGGTGGAGCGCCTGATCCTGTTCCACCACGATCCCATGCACGGCGACGAGCAACTCGAGGACATGCTGCGGCGGGTCCGGGACATCAACCCCGATACGGGTGACGTATCCCTGGCCCGCGAGGGGATGGAGATCGATCTCTCGCCCGGCGCGGCTGCCGGGTAGCGGCTTTCAACCCTGGAATTACGCACTTGTGCTTCGGCCCAAAGGTGATCTATCCTCGGGGGTCCCGATGCGCTGGGACAACCTCAGGCTCGACGTTCGGCCGGCGGACGACAGACTGACGACCCCGCTGTTCGAGCAGGGCGCCGTGGTCCGGACGTTCGACACGCCGGAGTTTCGCGGCTTCACGTTCTACGAGGTCCACGCTCGGTCGATCATCAATCACGTTCCCGACGCATCGCGGATGCCCTTCCGATGGACCATCAACCCGTATCGAGGTTGCAGTCATGGGTGCTTCTATTGCTACGCTCGAAAGACCCACACCTACCTCGATCTGGATTACGGCCGAGACTTCGACACCAGGATCGTGGTCAAGGTGAACGCGCCCGAGCTCCTGCGGAAGGAGCTGGCGCAGCCGAAGTGGTCCGGAGAGCACATCGCCATGGGCACCAACGTGGACACCTACCAACGGGCGGAAGGCCGGTACCGGCTGATGCGGGGGATCATCGAGGCCCTCCGCGACTTCGCCAACCCGTTCTCCATCCTGACGAAGGGGACGCTGATCCTTCGTGATCTGGACCTGCTGGTCGAATCCGCCGCCGTCACCGACGTTGCCACCAATTTCTCGGTGGGATCGGTCGATGCGGAACTGTGGCGGCTGCTCGAGCCGGGAACGCCCAGCCCACTTCGTCGACTCGAAGCGGTCCGAGCGCTCAACGATGCGGGAGTCCCTTGCGGGGTGTTGATGGCGCCGATCGTCCCGTTCCTGTCCGACACCGACGAGGCCATGCGCGACACGGTCCGCGCCATCGCCCACGCCGGCGCCACCCACATCGTGCCCATCGTGCTGCACCTGCGGAAGGGTGGGTCCCGAGAGTGGTTCATGGGCTGGCTGGAGGAGCGCCATCCCGAGCTCCTGCCTCGATATCGGGAGCTGTATGGGGCCGGCGCGTACGCGCCCTCGGCGTACCAGGAGGAGGTGGCCGACCGGGTGCGGGGCCTGGCCCGACGCTTCGGGGTAGGTCGGGCCACGGCGCACGAGGCTCGTCGAGTGGCGCCGTCGTCCCCTCAGCCCGAGCAGCTCACCCTGACCTGAGCGTCCGACCGAGGTGCCAGGTCCGTTCGCATGGTCCTCGGCTACGCTTCGTTCCATGCGTGGCCTGGATCGGTTACTGGAACTCCAGGAGCTCGACAGCGCGATCAACCGGCTGGAGGCTCTGAAGCGCCAGCTAGAGGAGGGCAAGGAGATGGCTGATGCCCGGGCTGCCATGGAGGACGCGGAGGGCCGCCTGGGGGAGCTCCGGCTCGGCGTCGATGCGGTGGGACGGGAGCAAGGACGCCTGGAACGGGAGATCGACTCGATGACCCGTAAGGCCGAGGCCGACGAGAAGCGGCTCTACGACGGCAGCATCGCCAACATCAAGGAGATGGAGGCCCTCCAGCACGAGATCACATCGCTCAGGGAGCGCCGTTCCAGGTCCGAGGACGAGCTTCTGGAGCAGATGGTCCGCAAGGACGACCTCGAATCCCGGGCGGGGGAGGCCAGCACCCTGGTCCAGCAGACCAGGGTCAGGCTCGATGCGGTGGGGGGAGAAGCCATCGCGGAGCTGGGGCGGATCGAGGATGAGCTGGCCGAGAAGCGTGCCACCAGGGAGAAGCTGGTGCCCGAGTTCGACGACGAGCTGCTCGAGCTGTACGAGGAGCTTCGAGGGCAGAAGCGAGGGGTGGCCGTCGCGGCGCTGGTGGACGGGGTGTGCCAGGCATGCCACGAGAAGCTCTCCGCGATGGAGCTCGACCGCCTGAAGCGAACCGAGGGCGTGAAGAGGTGTGAGTACTGCCGGCGGATCGTCGTCTTCGCCTGATCGTCTCCTGTGATGGGGCTGCGCGCGGCAACCCCGGCCCTGCGGGCATCGGGGTGGTGATCACGACGCCGCGCGGACGCGTGGTGGACCGCATCGCTCGGGGGATCGGCATCGCCACCAACAATGTCGCCGAATACACGGCGGTCCTCGAGGGCCTGCAGCGGGCCCGGGAGCTGGGCGCCACCGACGTGCTGCTCCGCTCGGACAGCAAGCTGCTGATCGAGCAGCTGTCCGGGCGGTTCCGAGTGAAGAACCCGACCCTTCAACGTCTCCACACGGAGGTCCGAACGACGGCGAGGGCCTTTTCCACGATCAGGTACCAGCACGTCCCGCGAGAGATGAACAAGGAAGCCGACCGGATGGCGAACCGGGGGGTCGATGAGTGGCTGGCCGGGGAGGGTACTAGCTGGTCGGCGACGGAGAGGGCCCCGAGCTTGTGGGAGGAACCTGAGTGACGACACCTCCAAGGGGGAACGAGAACGTGACGTGGCGTCCGCCGGCCAGGCGGTAGGCAAGGGAAAGGGTCCGGCCCCTCGCCTCCTCCTGCTGAGGGAAGCCGACCAACCCCTCGGCGTCGAACCCGCCGGGGAGCGCGACCAACGCCTGCGTGTACACCCCCCGCGCGCGCTGGGGGGGAGCGCCTTGTCTTCGAACCAGCAGTGCCAGCCCCTTCGGCTCGAAGCGGATCAAGCCGCCCGTCCGATTCACCACGGTGATGTTGAATTGCCAAGACGGCGTGAACATGAACAGCGAGTGCAACGAAACCGTCACCCCGTGGCTGGCCATCGACAGCTCCCTGAAGAGCTGGATCCCGTCGTCCATGGATTGCCCGTCTCGAGTGGCATCCACGACGCGCCACTCGGCCGTGCCGGTCCGAAGGAGGGTCACCGGCCCGTCCATGATCCTGGTCCGCTCGAACGTCTCACCTGCCGTCGGATCGTACGTGAGGGTCACCGACGCGCCCAGGTTCACCCGCCCGCCGACGGCATTCTCCACCAGGAACGAGTCGACGAACGCGACCGAGCGCACGTCGGCAGTGCCGGAGATCGTTCCGTCGAACTGCTGATTCTGGACGGTCATCCAGTGGACCCACGCGGTGAGCTTCGGCCCGACTACCAGGGCGGACAGGCGGGCACCGTCGTCCTCCGTCGCGTGTGCGTAGGCGTTCACGAAATCCAGGGCCGTGCGACGGGCGGAGGCTACATCCAGGCCCAGTCCCGCTCCGACCTGCTCCTGCGCGAGGGGCTGGGAGGCGCCTTCCAGCGCTGGTGAACAGCTCGTCGCGGCGAGGAGGACCAAGCCGAACACCGCCAGACGTCGCATGGGCGGCCCGCATGGTAGCCGGTCCTATACTCATCCGTGGGGAGTCGGCCGGGCGGCCGCGGGCGAGAGCTCGAGGAAAGTCCGGACTCCGAAGGGCAGGGTGCTGGGTAACGCCCAGGCGGGGCGACCCGCGGAAAGCGCAACAGAGAGCAGACCGCCCCCGCGAGGGGGTAAGGGTGAAACGGTGAGGTAAGAGCTCACCAGCGGGCCGGGTGACCGGTCCGGCTCGGCAAGCCCCACCCGGAGCAAGGCCAAGCAGGGAGCGTTCGAGGGTGGCCCGCCCGAGCTCCCGGGTAGGCCGCACGAGGGGCGTTCGTCGTACGGGAGCGCCCCCGGGGTCCCGCCCAGGCGGGACTCAGAGAGATGGCCGCCGCCGGCCCGCGAGGGCCGGCACAGGATCCGGCTTACAGGCCGGCTCCCCATTCTCCGACCGGTGCGGGATGCCGCGCGTGTCAGGCGGTGCGCGCAGCGTCGAGTGCTCTGCGGAGCTGTTTCCCAGCGTGGTACGAGCTCCGCACGAGCGGACCGGCCTCGACGTGGCTGATGCCGAACGACTCGCCGGTCCGCTTGTGCTCGGCGAACTCCTCGGGCCTCACCCACCGGTCCACCGGCAGGTGGAGCCTCGTGGGCTGGAGGTACTGGCCCATGGTCACGATGTCGCAGCCCGCCTGGGCCAGGTCGCGCAACGCGTCCGGCACCTCTCCCGGCCGCTCGCCCATCCCCAGGATGAGGTTCGACTTCGTCACCTGGCCGGGCCGGGATCGCTTGGCCATCCGGAGCACATCCAGCGAACGCTCGTAGCCGAACGCGGGGCGGATCCGCCCGTGCAGACGCCGAACCGTCTCCAGATTGTGGGCGAAGACGTCGGGCTCGGACTCGATCACGGTGGTGATGTCGTGCTCACCTCCCTTGAAGTCGGCGGGAAGCACCTCCACGCCACAATCTGGTACGGCTTCGCGCACCGCGCGCACGCACGAAGCCCAGATCCGGGCGCCCCCGTCGGGCAGGTCGTCGCGTGCCACTCCGGTCAGGACGACGTAGTGGAGCCCCATGGCCAGGACGGCTTCGCCGATCCGGGCCGGCTCGTCCTCATCCACGGCGTCCGGCTTCGCCGTCATTACGTCGCAGAAGCCGCATCGCCTCGTGCACCGTTCTCCAAGGATCAGGAACGTGGCCTCCCGGTCCTCCCAGCACTCGAAGATGTTCGGGCACCCGGCTTCCTCACACACGGTGTGCAACGACAGGTCGCGCATGATGCGCTTCAGGTCCAGGTAGTTGGGGCCGGTCCGCGCCTTGACCTTCAGCCACTCGGGACGATGGGGCAGGGGCAGTGCCGTCTGGGCGCACCCCACGGATCGGCCCACGTGGGTGTCGTCCAGAGTCGCCGCTGCGGCCACCGGAGGATCGGATGAACGTGCGACGAGCGGGAGGTAGAGGCGCCGCTGGTGGGGATTGTGATCGCGACCGGCCACCAGGCCAGTCTAGCCCGCGGTCGCCGCATCGAGGGGTGGCGGCGATCCGGCCTCCCCGAGCTTGCCGTCGCCGTAGGGCTGCACCGAGGGCAGGAACACGCGGAAGGAGGCGCCGCCGCCCTCACGTTCCTCCACCCATGCTTTCCCGCCGTGCAGCTCGGCGAACATCGACACGAGCGAGAGGCCGATGCCGGTACCGGGGGAGAAGGGCGAGGCCGTCGGTCCCTGGCGGAACGGCTCGAAGATAGCCTTCTGGAGGTGGCGGGGGACTCCGGCCCCGTCGTCCTCCACCATCAGGAGCACGCCGCCGTCCTCGTTTCGGACCTGGACCCACACGCTCACGTTGGGAGGCGTGTGCCGGATCGCGTTCGACAGGAGGTTCTCCACGATCCGCTCGACCTTCGGCGCGTCGGCCTGCACGGTGACCGACGTCTCGTCCACTCTGACGGTTCGGGTGGCTGGCACGTCGAAGTTCTCCACCGTACGCCGGACGAGTGCCCCCAGGTCGATGGCGTGGTACTGCGGCGTCATGATGCCCCGGCTCAGGCGGTCGATGTCCAGCAGGTCTCGCAGGAGACGGTCGAGCTTCCGTGCGTTCGCCGCCAGACGGTCCAGGAGGTCGCGTCGCTCGGCCTCGGGGAAGTCCTGGTGCTCCAGGGTTACCGCGACCCCAAGGATCGAGGTCAGGGGACTGCGCAGCTCGTGAGAGACGGCCTCGAGGAACGTGTTCTTCATCTCGTCCAGGTTCCGCATGTGTTCGGCCGCGTCGCGCTCGCGTTGTTCGCTCTCGCGGAGGGCCTCCTCCGCCAGCTTGCGCTCGGTGACGTCGAACATGACGCCCTGGGAGACCAGCGTGTGTCCGTCCTCGCTCCGAACGATGGTGGCCTGGTCGCGGACCCACAGCCAGCGACCGTCCGCGGTCCGGATCCGGTACTCCTGATCGTAGGGCTCGCCGGTCTGGTTGTGCCGAGCGGAGGCCTCGACCACGCGGTTGAGGTCGTTGGGATGCACGGCCCGCATCCATAGGGTGGTGTCCTCGCGCCAGTTCTTTGGGGTGTAGCCGAGCATGGTCTCGATCTGAGGACTGACGTACATGGTGGTGGACAGCTCGTCCGCGAGGTCGACGTAGGTGACTGCCGGGATGGTCTCCACCAAGGATCGGTACCGGTTCTCGGCCACCAGGAAGCGCTGCTCGGCCTCCTTGCGCTCGGTGATGTCCATGAGGACGCCCTGCCAGACGTTCCACAGGCCCTTGCGACCCCGCTCCACGACCACGGCCTCGTCGCGGACCCACACGATCCGACCATCCTTCCCCACCATCCGATACTCCATGCTGAAAGGAGCGACCGAATCGCGGGCCCGGTCAGCCTCGGCCGCGACGGTGTCCCGGTCCTCGGGATGCAGTCGCTGCTTCCAGATGTCAGGGTCGGCGATCCACTCCTCCTGAGAGAAGCCGAGGAGCTCGCTGATGGTCGGTGCGATGTACCGAAGCGGGGCCGTCGCCTCGTGTGGGGTCCCCACTACGTAGGTCACGACCGGCATCCCCTCGACCAGGGTCCGATACCGATGCTCGGCGGTGTTGCGTGCCCGGATCTGCCTGCGGACATCGCGCCACCGGATGATGGAGAACACGAGCAGGACCAGGGCGACGAGCCCGATGGCCGCCAGGATCTCATCGTCGTGCCCTGGATAGCGTGACGAAATCCATTCCCGGACCCGCTCGAAGCCATCCGTCACTGTGCCGAGCCAGAACACGACGAGGCCCGCCAGCGAGATCAGCAGCAGATCCCGCAGGGCCATCGAGCGGTGGCGACGCGGCCTCGTTCCTTCGTCCATGGGGTGAAGGTCGTTTCCCGTCCTATCGGCGGGCCCGAGGGCGTGCCTAAGCGGACCTCAGAACCGGGCGAGCTCTAGCATCCGCTCGTAGATCCGGTCCGTGTCCGGCATGAAGGCGTGCTCGAGGGCCGCGGCAAAGCCCATGGCCGGGGCGTCCGGTCCGCCCAGCCTGACGAGGGGTCCGTCGAGGTCGAACAGAGCTTCCTCGGCGATGGTGGCGGCGATCTCGGCGCCTGCGCCGTAGGTGCGGTTGTCCTCGTAGACGACCATGGCCTTCCCTGTCTTTCGGACCGACGCCAGGATGGTCTCCGTGTCGAGCGGAGCGATGGTCCGAACGTCCACGACCTCCGCGGAGAGGCCGGCTTCCTGCTCCAATCGCTGCGCCGCTTCCAGGCACAGATGGAGCATCAGCCCGTAGGCGACCACCGAGATGTCGGAGCCTTCTCGCTTCACGTCAGCCCGGCCGATGGGCACCGTGAACGGCTCGTCAGGCACATCGCCCTTGATCAGCCGGTAGGTCTTCTTGTGCTCCAGGAACAGCACGGGGTCGGGGTCCGCGATCGCGGAGCGCAGCATCCCGACGGCGTCGTACGGGGTCGCCGGCACCACTACCTTCAAGCCGGGGATGTGCCCGTAGAAGGCCTCGATCGATTGCGAGTGGTAGAGGGCCCCGTGGATCCCCCCACCCCAGGGGCACCGCACCACCATGGGGAGCTCGAAGTCGCCGTTGGTCCGATACCGCATACGAGCGGCCTCCGAGACGAGTTGGTCGAATGCCGGATGGATGAAGTCGGCGAACTCGATCTCGGCAACGGGGACCAGGCCGTGGAGGGCCATGCCGATGGCCAGCCCCACGATCAGAGACTCGGCGAGCGGCGTGTCGATGACGCGCCGCTCCCCGAACTCATCCAAGAATCCCTTGGTCACCCGAAACACGCCGCCGCGCGCGCCGACGTCCTCTCCCAAGACGACCAGGCGCTCGTCGGCGGCCATCGCCTCATGAAGGGCGTCGTGGATCGCCGTGACGACGTTCTTCTCGGTCATCTCACGAATCTTCGCTGAAGACGTGCCGGGTGAGCGTGGCGGGGTCGGGATCGGCGGCGTTCCACGCCTTGTCGATGGAGACGTCGAGCTCTGCCTTGACCTCCTCGGCCATCGACGCGATCTCCTCGTTCCGCGCCAGCCCATGCTCCGTGAGGTACGTGGCGAATCGCGATACCGGATCGCGGAGGCGAGCCTTCTCGACCTCTTCCCGGCTGCGATAGGTCCGATCGTCGTCGTCGGAGGTGTGGGGCTGGAACCGATACGTCTTGCACTCGATCAGGGTGGGGCCCCCGCCGGACCTGGCCCGGGCCACGGCCTCTTTCATCGCCGCGAAGCAGGCCAGCACGTCGTTCCCGTCGACCACCACACCGGGGAAGCCGTAGGCGGCGGCTCTGTCGGCCACGTTCTCCACGGCCATCTGCTTGGACTGCTCGACCGAGATGGCATACCGGTTGTTCTCGCAGATGAAGACGACGGGCAGTCGATGGATGCCGGCGAAGTTCAACCCCTCGTGCCAGTCGCCCTCACTGGTGGCGCCCTCGCCGAACCACGACGCCACGACCGCATCCTCCTCCCGGTACTTCACCGCGTAGGCGATCCCTGCGGCGTGCGGGATCTGGGTCCCGATGGGCGAGGAGCCCGAGATGATCCCCAGCCGCCGGGAGCTCCAGTGGGCGGGCATCTGCCTGCCTCCCGAGGTCGGGTCGTCCGCCTTGGCGAACAGTCCAAGGAAGACCTCATACGGGGTCATGCCGGCCACGAGCACCACGCCGAGGTCCCGGTAATAGGGCAACCACACGTCTCGTCCCCGCTCGAGCGCCCAGGCCGTGCCGATCTGACACCCTTCGTGACCGGACACGGGGACGACGAACGGCGCCTTGCCCTGGCGGTTCAGGCGGAAGGCGGCCTCGTCCACCAGGCGCGCTGTCAGCATGGTGCGGTACATCGCGAGGAGGTCGTCGGGGATGAGGCCAAGGGCCTCGTGCGAGGTGTCGCTCAACCGGGTCGCCACGGTTACCCTCCTCGGCATCTGAGTCTAGCATCGGCCATACCCCCACAGGGTATGTAGCATTGGAGATCCCGACTCCGGGAGTCCGGGAGGGATGGTCCGCGGGACTCCCGCTCCAGCCGGAGATCGCCACCCCGCCGATGTCGGATCGAGCGTGGATGGTGCAGTCAACGACCTGCCGTTGAACCGAGCGAAGGTACCCTAGTTGGGAGACATGGACATGGAACAGATGGCAGAAGAGGTCGTGGAGCGGGAGCCGGCCGTGATGGACGTGACCGACGCCGACTTCGTCGAAAACGTGATCGAGGAATCCAGGCGCCGCCCGGTCGTGGTGGACCTGTGGGCGTCGTGGTGCGGGCCCTGCCGGACCCTGAGCCCCATCCTGGAGCGGGTGGCCGAACAGCGGGGGGGCCAGGTCCTGCTGGCCAAGATCGACGTCGACGCGAACCCTTACACCGCGGGACAGTTCGGAGTGCAGAGCATCCCGACCGTGATCGCGTTCCGAGACGGAAAGCCCGTTGACGGGTTCATCGGTGCCATCCCCGAGCCCATGGTGAAGGAGTTCGTCGAGCGGTTGCTCCCGTCGGAGGCCGACGTGGCGGCGCAAGAAGCGTACGACGAGGAGCGATCGGGCGACGTGGCCGACGCTGAGCGGCGGTACCGGGAGATCCTCACGTCCGATCCCGACAATGGGGGTGCCCGGCTGGGGCTGGCCCGGATCCTCTTCGAGCGAGGAGAAGCCGAGGCGGCGAAGGATCTGCTCGACCCACTCCTTCCCGATCCGGAGGCCGAGCGGTTGTTAGCCCGGGTTCGCGTTGCCCAGTGGGCGGAGACGGATGGGCCCGGAACGCTTGCCTCGGCGAAACGCCTTGCGGCGAATGGCAGGTGGCGTGAAGCGCTCGACGGGATGCTGGGGGCGATCGTCGACGATCCCGAGGCTCGCCAGGCGATGCTCGACGTGTTCGCGGTGCTCGGCGACGACGATCCGCTCGTGGCGGACTACCGTCGCAGGCTGGCGAACGCCCTGTTCTAGGGAGGAGCGCATGGCCGAGGTCCACGATCGCATCCGCGACTGGTGGGACCGGGACGCCGGCACGTACGACCGCTCGGCTTCGCACGCCATGACCGATCCGGTGGAGGCGGCAGCGTGGCGGGCGGCCCTGCAGCGGCTCCTGCCCGATCCACCAGCCCGCGTCCTCGACGTTGGGGCGGGTACCGGCGCGCTGAGCCTTCTCGCCGCCGAGCTGGGGCATCGGGTCACCGGCGTCGACCTCTCGCAGGGAATGCTGGACCGGGCCCGAGCGAAGGCGGAAGCCCAGGGCCTGGAGATCGAGTTCGTGGTGGGGCCGGCCGAGGCGCCACCTTCCGGTCCCTTCGACGCCGTGATCGAGCGCCACGTGTTGTGGACGGCGCCGGATCCCCTGGCCTCGCTCCGGGCCTGGCGCGAGGTCGCGCCCGAGGGCCGCGTGGTCCTGTTCGAAGGGGCGTGGGGCACACCCGGCCTGGTCGAACGGGCCAGGGAGGCGGCCGTCGACGTGGTCCGTCGCATCTACGGGATGCCCCCGGACCATCACGCCCCTTACGACCCGGAGATCCTGTCGTCGTTGCCGCTCGCCCGGCTGGACTCGCCGAGGCCGATCATCGAGGCCGCGGTCGAGGCCGGATGGCGCGCCGTCCGCCTCTACCGGCTCCGCGACGTGGAGTGGGCACAACGCGCCGGATCCCCACCGGTCCTGGGATGGCTGGAGCTCGTGCCCCGCTACGCGATCGTGGCCGACGCCTGATACGCCGGTAGCGCGAACGAGTCGGCCTCATCGGCCCGCGGCTCCAGCTCGAGGCCGAAGACCCGCTCGAAGTGGCGGAGTATCGGCACCGTCACGTCCGCCACCGTGATCTCCCGCCGGCCGAGCTGGGAGAGCGAAGCGACGCCCTCAGTCGCCAACCCGCACGGCACGATTGCGTCGTACCAGGACACGTCCGTGGTGCAGTTCAGGGCGAACCCGTGGAGAGTGACTCGAGCGCGCATCAGGCGGACACCGATCGCGCACACCTTCCGCTCACCCGACCACACGCCCGTCTGCACCTCGTTCCGATGGAGCTCGACTCCGACGTCGGCCGCGGCACGGATCACGACCTCCTCGAGGTTTCGGACGTACCCGATGGCGTCGGGCTTCGTGCCGACGTCCACGATCGGATAGCCCACGAGCTGGCCGGGGCCGTGGAAGGTGAGGCTCCCACCCCGGTCGATGAAATGCAGTTCCGCCCCGGCGGCACGGATCCGATCCTCGCTCCACACGATGTGCTCCGGCTTCCAACGACGTCCCGCCGTGTACACGGCCGGGTGCTCCAGGAGGATCAGCGTGTCGGGGATCTCGCCGGCGAGGCGCCGACGGGCCAGATCGTGCATGGCCTCGTTCGCGATGGCGTAGGGCACGGGCTCCGGTGGCCGGACGAGCCATCCCGATCGGGGCATGGCTACAGTCCCAGGTCCTCGGTCCAGTCCCAGGTCTCCATGTTCTCCTTGATCCTGGCCAGGAACTGGGAGGCCAGCGCGCCGTCGATCACCCGGTGATCCCACGACATCGAGACGTACACCATGTGCCGGACGGCGATGGCGTCGTCGATGACCACCGGCCGCTTCACCACGGCGTCGAACGCGAGGATGCCGGTCTGGGGCTGATTGATGATCGGGACCGAGAGAATGGAGCCGAACGGGCCGGGGTTCGTGATGGTGAACGTCCCCTCGTGGACCTCGTCGGGCTTCAGCCGACGGGCACGGGCTCGCGTCGCGAGGTCGTTGACGGCCCGGGCCAGGCCGATGAGGTTCATCCCGTCGGCCCCTTTCACCACGGGAACGATCAGACCCTGGTCGTACGAGACGGCGATCCCCAGGTTGACGTAGTGCTTGACCACGATCTCCTCGCCACGGAGCTCGCTATTCACCAGGGGATTCGCCAGGAGTGCATCGACCACCGCCCGGGCAAGGAACGGCATGTAGGTCAGGTTGAATCCCTCTCGGGCTGTGAACGCCTCCTTCGCCGCGGAACGGATGCGGGCGATCTTCTCCATGTCGACCTCGACCATGTTCCACGCCCTGGCGGAGACCTGGAGGCTCCGGGTCATGTGCTCGGCGATGGCCTTTCGAACGACGGTCATGGGGACGACTTCCTCACCGCCACGGGCGGCGGCAGGAGCCGGAGCGACCTGGGGCTCGGGGACCGTCTCCGGAGCCGGCGCGGCTGGGGTCGTGGCGGGAGCCGGCGCCGGCGCTATCGGTCCCGCAGCAAGCCGCGGAGCCGCCGTCTCGCGCGACACGGCGAACGCCATGACGTCGTTCTTCGTGATCCGGCCGCCGGTTCCGGTCCCGATCACCTGTGAGAGGTCGACGCCGTTCTCCTCGGCGAGGCGCCGGACGAGCGGCGAGATGATCTGGCTCCTCGGCCCCCGGTCGGCTATCTGCCCTGCCGGCGCAGGTGCGGCTGGCGCCACTGATGGGGCGGGAGCAGCTGGAGGGGGTGCAGCGACCGGCGGCGCGGGTGCTCGCTCGGGAGTTGGCGCAGCAGGGGCCGGCGCGGAGCCGGGCCCTGCCCCAGGCTGTGGCTCAGATCCGGTCGCCGCTGGCGCTTGGGGTGGGGCCGACTGTTGGGCAGTGTCCGGCGCAGCGCCGGCTCCCGCTGATTCTCCGGCAGGTGCCCCCGCGCCGTCGATCTCGGCGATGGGGGTCTTCACCGACACGGTCTGCCCCTCCTGCACCAGGATCTTCGTCAGCGTCCCGGCGGCGGGGGACGGGACTTCGGTGTCAACCTTGTCCGTGGAGATCTCGAAGAGCGGCTCATCCTGGTCAACGTGGTCGCCTTCCTGCTTCAGCCACTTGGTGATGGTCCCCTCGACGACGGTCTCGCCGAGCTGCGGCATGGTCACGGTGGTCATGAGCCCTCCCGGGAGATCGTTACCACGCGGACAGCTTCTCCACCGCGGCCTCGATGTCGGCCACCTGTGGCAGATACGCGTCCTCGAGGGGCGGTGAGAACGGGACCGGCACGTTCGGCGGGGCGAGGCGCATCACCGGCGCATCGAGGTGCTGGAAGCCCTCTTCGGCGATCATCGCCGCAACCTCGGCCCCGACCCCCAGGAACCGGTGGCTCTCGTATAGGACCAGCGCCCGGCTTGTCTTCTCCACCGACTTCAGGATGGTCTCCGTGTCGAGTGGGTGCACCGTGCGAAGATCCACCACCTCGACGGCGACGCCCTTCTGGGAGAGGTTCTCGGCCGCCTCGAGCGCCAGGTGCACCATCATCCCGTACGTCACGATCGACACGTCGGTGCCATCGCGCTGTACCTTGGCCCGCCCGATGGGGACGAGGAAGTCCGGTTCCTCGGGGACGACCTCCTTGATCCGCCGGTAGATCCACTTGTGTTCGAAGAACACGCACGGGTTGTCGTCGCGCACGGCCGATTTCAGCAACCCCTTGGCGTCGGAGGGGAAGGCCGGGCAGAGCACCTTCATCCCTGGAGCGTGAGCGAACCACGGCTCGGGGTTGGTGGAGTGGAAAGAGCTCGCCCGCACGCCGCCGCCGGATGGCCCGCGAAGGACGATCGGCAGGGGGACGCCGGAGCGATAGTGATAACGGGCCGCTGCGGTCACGATCTCGTCGAAGCCGGACGTCATGAAGTCGGCGTACTGGAACTCGGCGACGGGGCGGAAGCCCTCCATCGCCGAACCGATGGCCATGCCGACGATGGTCTCCTCCGCGATCGGGGTGTCCATCACGCGTTCGGGGCCGAATCGGTCGATGAACCCCTCGGTCACCTTGAACGCCCCACCGTAGGCGCCGATGTCCTCGCCGAGGAGGTACACGCGCTCGTCGCGGTCCATCTCCTCCCACAGCGCTTCGGCGATGGCGACGAGGTAGGTGGCCTCTCCGGCCTCCGTTCGCTTCCCACGGGGCTCTGCCCCGTGCCCGGCCGCCCCCGATTCCACTTGTGCCGTCGCCATCAGCCCGTTCCTCCCTCGCGGGAGGGTTCGCCCTGCCAGTACCCGTCCTCCACCCACAGGCCCCTGGTTACGTCGGAAGGCACGGGGAACGGCGACGCCTGCGCGAACTCGTACCCCTCGTCGAACTGTCGCTCGATGCGCTCTTGGATCCGCTTGACCACCTCTGCGTCGACGACCTCGTGAGCCAGGAGGAGCTCCTCGAACCGCTTCACGGGATCCTTGTGCTGCATGTACTCCTCGAGCATCTCCTTGGGGACGTACTTCGCCGGATCGTGCCCGGCGTGGCCGCGCCAACGAAGCGACACCGATTCGATCAAGGTCGGTCCCTCGCCGGCTCGCGCCCGGTCCACGGCCTGCAGCGCCACGCGGTACACGTCGAGCACGTCGGCCCCGTCCACCCGGACTCCAGGGAACCCGTACGCGACCGCCCGCTCCGCCACCGTGGGGACGGCGAACTCGAGTGGGTTCGGGGTCGAGTAGGCCCACAGGTTGTTGTTCACCACCCACACAACGGGGAGCCGATGGACGGCCGAGACGTTCAACGCCTCGTGCCACCGGCCGTTCGAGGTGGCCCCCTCGCCGCAGATGGCCATGGCCACCCGCTGTTCCCCGCGTCGCTTGTAGGCGAGCGCAGCGCCGCACGCGATCGGGTAGGCGAGCGGGAGGTGGGAGACCGGGGTCCACGTCTTGTGGCCGAGCCAGTCGCCCACGTGGCTGTTGCCGTCGCGACCCCTGGTGAACCCGTCGATCCGGCCCCAGTACTGCGCCATCACGCGGTTCAGATCCAGGCCCTTCGTGAGCTGGGCCGAGAGGTCCCGGTGGGTGGGGAACAGGGAGTCGTCCTCGCGAAGCGTGTATGCCACGCCGACGTGTGTCCCCTCCTGGCCGCGTCCCGAGTAGATCGCCCCCGGCAACCGACCCTGCCGGTATAGCGCCTCGATCCGCTCGTCGAAGTACCGGCACAGCTTGAGCTTGTACAGGACGTCCTTCAGCTGGGCGTCGGACAGCCCGACCCGCCAGTCCGCTTCGGCCTGCTTCTCGGATACTTCGGTCGCCATGGGGGCCCCCTCAGGCGGTGTGTAAGGGCTTGCCGGCGAGCGCGAGGTGGGCCTCGCCGATGGCCTCGGACAGTGTGGGGTGTGGGTGGATCAAGGCCGCCACCTCGGCGGGGACCGCCTCCCAGTTGGTGATGAGCATGGCCTCGGCGATGAGGTCTGTGACGTGAGGCCCCACCATGTGGATCCCGAGCACCGGCCCCCCGTCCTTGTCGGCGATCACCTTCACGATGCCGCCTTCGCCGACGATGTTTGCCTTGCCGATGGCCTGGAAGCTGAGCCTTTCCACGTTGACCTCGTGTCCCCGTTCCACCGCCTGGGCCTCGGTCAGCCCGACCGATGCCACCTCAGGGGTGCAGTAGGTGACCCGCGGGATCCCGGCGTAGTCGATCTCGGGCACCTCGATCCCGGCGATCCGTTCGGCGACGGCGATCCCCTCGGTGAAGGCGACGTGCGCGAGCTGGAGCGGCGTCGCGGCGACGTCGCCCACGGCCCAGACATGCGGGGCCGTGGTGTGGAGCTGACCCTCCACCTTGACGAACCCCCGGTCGAGCTCGACGCCCGCTTGCTCCGCCTCGAGGCCGTCGGTCACCGGACCTCTTCCAACGGCCACCAGGCATACGTCGGCGGTGACCGTCTTGCTCTCTCCGGCCCGCTCGTAGACGACCTTGACCCCATCGCCGACCTCGTCGATCGACTTCACACGTGCGCTGGCGAAGGCCTGGATTCCGCGCTTGCGGAACGCCCGTCCGAGCTCCTTGGAGATGTCCTCGTCCTCGAGAGGCGCGATCCGTTGGAGCGCCTCGAGGACCGTTACCTCCGCCCCGAGCGAGCGGTACAGCGACGCGAACTCCAGGCCCACCGCACCGGCCCCGATGACCACAGCAGACGTGGGGATCGAGGGATAGGTGAGCGCCTGATCGCTGGTGATGATCCGGTCGGTGATGGACACGCCGGGCAGCAGTCTGGGCGACGAGCCGGTGGCGATGACGACATCGGCCGCGGAGATCTCGTTGCCTTCCACCGACACGGAGGTACCGGATCGAAGGACGGCCGTCCCTTGCACGACATTCACCTTTCGAGCCTTGATGAGCGACGTGAGGCCGGAGACGAGCTTGTCGACCATGCGATCCTCGAAGGCCTTGACCGCGTCCCAGTCGGCAGAGCCGCTCGCCTTCACACCCCATTCCTCCGCCCGGTTGACGGTATCGAGGACCTCGGCCGATCGAAGCAGCGCCTTGGTGGGGATGCATCCCCGGAGCAAGCAGGTCCCGCCCAGCCTGCCGTCGCGTTCGACGAGGACCACGCGCTTGCCCAGTTCCGCCGACCGCAAGGCGCAGGAGTACCCTCCGGTCCCCGAGCCGATCACCACGACGTCGTAGGCATCAGCCATCCGAACGGCCATGTTACCGCCGCCGTCGCATCCGTAGGATGCAGCCATGCACTCGGGGGACCTGCTCCGAACGCCACTGGAGGAGGTCCATCGCGACCTCGGCGCGAAGATCGGTGCGTTCGCCGGATGGGCGATGCCCATCGAGTACGAGGGGACCGTCTCCGAGCATCTCGCCGTCCGCGAGCGGGTTGGCCTGTTCGACCTGAGCCACCTGGGCAAGGTGGACGTGGCGGGTCCCGGTGCCCTGCCGCTCCTCCAGCAGACCCTGACCAACGACCACTCGAGGCTCCCGATCGGCCGTGCCCTGTACAACCTGGTCCTGAACGACCGGGGAGGCGTCGAGGAGGACCTGATCGCCTTCCGGTTCGCGCCGGACCGCTTCTTCCTTGTTCCGAACGCGACGAACACCGCCAAGGTGGTGGCCATCCTCCGGGAGCGAGCCTCGGAAGCCGACGTGGTGGAACAGGCGGGGTGGTGCTTCCTCGGGGTTCAGGGGCCGCGGTCTCGTGAGGTCGTTGGGGCGCTCTTCCCCGAGGCCGCCGACCTCCCGTTCATGGGTTGCACCGAGTCGGAGTACCGGGGGCGACGGCTCGTCCTCACTCGCTCCGGATACACCGGAGAGGTGGGGTTCGAACTGTTCACCGATGGCCTCTCCGGCCGGGGTCTGTGGACCGAGCTGATGGAGGCGGGAGAGCCGTTCCAGATTGAGCCCTGCGGGCTGGGGGCCCGCGACGTCCTCCGCCTGGAGATGGGCTATCCGCTATACGGGCAAGACCTGCTCCCAGAGCGAACGCCGCTCGAGGCCGGCCTGTCGTGGGCAGTGTCGTTCGACAAGGGATCGTTTCGAGGCCGTGATGCGCTGGAGGGGCAGCGACGCGAGGGCGTCCACACCAGGCTGCGCGGATTGGTGACGCAAGGCCGCCGACACATCCCACGGGCCCATTGCGCGGTCCTCGCGGACGAGGCCCGGGTCGGGGAGGTCACGAGCGGGACGTTCTCACCCACCATCAAGCACGGGATCGCTCTCGCGTACCTGTCGCCGGCCGAGCGGTTCGAGCCGGGCACCGAGGTCCAGATCGATGTGCGAGGAAGGATCGGCCAGGCGCGCGTCGTGAAGCCTCCATTCGTCGATCGGAGCCCACGAGGGCGGTAAGGCTTACGAGGCGCGCGCGGCCGCGATGAAGTCCGAGACGCTGTCTCCGCCGAACTCCGTTCCGCGGACGAGGGTGTCTAGGGCCGCCGCCGCCCCCGGCTCGTCACGCATGACGGCGACGATCATGTACAGCCCGGAGCTCGGGATGCCGACGGTCCGGACCGGGCCGTACCCGGGGGCGGCGACGAAGTAGGCCCACCTCGTCGTCGCGTCGATGGTCTGGCACACGCCCTGGCCGATGGCCACGTAGTCGCCGGAAGAATCGGGCGGACCGTCTGCGAAGGAGGGCCGGTGATTAACCACCATCACGTGCTTCGTGGCTCTGCACTCGGGGGACCTGGTCAGCGCGTCGAAGGCCGATCCGGTGGCGGCCAGATAGTAGTAGTCGGATGGGACGCCGATCCGAGTGCCATCCACCCACATCGCGGCCATTCCCTCGATGGGAGCGCGGCCCGCAACCCAATCCCCGAGCTTGGGTGCGGCGATGAACCCCTGTTGGGCGTCGCTGGCACCGGGGAAGAGCTGCGGATGCCATCGATCGGGGATCATGGCCGTCACGCCTCCGGCCTCGACCTCGGTGAACGGGCTCGGGGATTCGTGGATCCGCAGGATGGCGGGGCCGAGGGGGGGCGTCGAGCCCGCGGTCGCGTCGCGGCATCCCGCGGCGACCAGGGCGATGACCAGGCAGCCCACAATCTTCCGCAACCCCGATTCCCCGACCGAGCATAGACCGGGTTGCGGATCCCTGCTAGCGCGGAAGGTCGTAGGCCGCCGCCCGGCATCGAGCATTCCCCCGGGCCTGGTCGGAAGGGTAGACTCACACGCCACAACTGCAGAGTTCGGTCCTCGAGGTGGCCCCGGCCGGCGGTTCCGGCGGGGGCCGGAGGCGGGGCGGGCGGATCCCGTCCCCGCGAAGAGGGAAGCCGGTGTGAGTCCGGCACGGTCGCGCCACTGTGACCGGGGAGCGATCCCGACGAGACCACTGGGTCCCATCCAGGGAACCCGGGAAGGGTCGGGGGAGCGGTGATCCGGAAGTCAGGAGACCTGCCCCGAGGTGAGCGAGTGTCGTCCTTCGCACGAAAGGAGACGCGCCATGCGACTCACCAGATCCCGTACCCGCAGATCCATCGCCCTCGTGCTCGCACTGGTGACGGTGGCGTGTGCCCGCGGCGCCAGCACGGCGCCGCGCGCGTCGGACACGCCGGCGACCACGGGCGCGTCGTTCCCGGTCACGATCACCGACGACGACGGGGTGGCCGTCACGCTGGACGCGCCGCCCGAGCGGATCGTGACGTTCGCCCCCTCGGCCACAGAGATTGTCTTCGCCCTCGGGCTTGGGGACCGGCTGGTCGGGGTGGCGGGGGCATTCGACGACTATCCCGTGGCGGCGAAGGGCATCGATGAGATCGGCGGTGCCGGCGACTTCGGCGTGGACCCAAACATCGAGAAGGTCGTGTCGCTTCGTCCCGACCTGTTCCTCACGATCGCAGGCGGTGATCAGTGGAAGGAGCGGCTGCGTGATCTCGGCGTGCCCGTGTTCACCACCGACTCCGCCGACCTCGCTGACGTGTTCCACGACATCGAGACCGTCGGGCAGTTGACCGGCACGGTCGGTGCCGCTGGAGCGATCGTGGCGAAGATGCAGGCGGCGGCGGCCGACGTCGAAGCGCGCGTCGAGGGCGATCCCGCCGTGCGCTGCTTCTACGAGGTCTACTACCCGCCGCTCACCACCGTCGGACCGGATACCTTCATCGGAGACCTCCTCGGCCGGGCTGGCTGTCGTTCGGTCTCGGCTCGGGCCAGGAGCGACTATCCCCAGTGGTCGGTTGAGGATCTCGTCCGCCAGGATCCGGAGGTGTATCTCGTCTCCTCCGAGTCGGGGGCCACGCCCAAAGCCGTCGCTTCCCGGCCGGGCTTCGACGCAGTGGCGGCGATCGCCGCGGGACGCGTGATCCCCATCGATGCCGACCTGGTGAGCAGGCCGGGCCCGCGAGTGGTCGACGGGCTCCGGCTCCTCGCGCGGGCGCTGCATCCCGAGGCGTTCGCATGATCGCGCCTGGCCGGTTCGGCCGGATCCTCGCGGTGCTTGCTGCGGCGCTCCTGGCGTCGTTCCTCCTCGGCGTGGCGGTGGGGTCCGTGTGGATCTCGCCGTGGACCAGCGTTCGGGTCATCGCGTGGAAGCTCGGGTTCTCCGGCCGGCCGGCCGGTGTCCCCGCATCGACCGAGGTGATCCTCCTCCAGCTTCGCCTTCCACGAGTGGTCCTCGCCGCGGTGGTGGGTGCGGCATTGGCCGCATCGGGTGCCGTGTTCCAGGGCCTGTTCCGTAACCCACTCGCCGACCCCGCCATCATCGGCGTTTCCTCAGGGGCCGCGCTCGGGGCGATCGCGGTCATCGTGTTCGCCGGTTCGGGGGCGCTGGGCGCCTTTGGCGTTCCGCTGGCCGCCTTCGCCGGCGCCCTCCTCACCGCGTTCCTGGTGTACCGGTTGGCCCGGATCGGGCCGACCGTCCACGTGGCCACGTTGCTGTTGGCCGGGATCGCCGTGGCCGCAGTGATCTCGAGCGCGATGTCCCTCGTGATGTCGTTCTCCGGCGAGCAGGTCCGGGACATCTACGCATGGCTGCTGGGTGGCCTGGTCGGCCAGGGCTGGCAGGCGATCGGGGCGGTCGTCCCGCTCATCGCGCTTGGGCTGGCCGCCGCGACCCTGACAGCGCACGACCTGAACCTGCTCTCGCTGGGGGAGGAGCGTGCGGCCCAGCTCGGCGTGGAGGTCACGCGCCTCAAGCGGCGGACGATCGGGGTCGGGGCCCTCCTCGCCGCTTGCGCGGTCTCGGTGGCCGGGGTGATCGGCTTCGTGGGGCTGATGACCCCTCACCTGCTCCGCCTCGTCGTGGGGGCCGACCATCGACGCCTGCTTCCGGCCGTGCTCCTCGCCGGGCCGACGCTGCTGATCCTGGCCGACCTCGTGGCCCGGACGGTGCTCTCTCCGCAGGAGCTCCCCGTCGGCATCGTGACGGCTCTCCTGGGCGGTCCGTTCTTCCTGTACCTGCTTCGACGCGAGGGCAGGGGGGCCGGTGCCCGCGCGTGAGCCCGGGCTGGTGCTCGACGGGGTGACCGCGGGCTACGGCGGCCCCCCCGTCGTGGACGGCGTCAGCATCACCGTCGAGCCGGGCGAGGTCGTGGGGCTGGTCGGCCCGAACGGCTCGGGCAAGACCTCGCTGATCCGCGTGGCTTCCCGAGCCCTTCGACCCGTCACGGGCTCGGTCTGGCTCTCCGGGCGAGACCCGTATCGGCTCCGGGCCAGGGAGGCGGCGAGGCTGGTGGCCGTGGTCCCCCAGGATGTCGTCCCCGCGTTCTCGTTCACAGCGCTGGAGATGGTCCTGATGGGCCGGACCCCTCACCTCTCGGGCTGGAGGGGAGGAAGTCCGCGTGATTGGGCCAGGGTACGGGCTGCCATGGTCGCCACCTCGGTCCAACACCTGGCGGACCGACCGGTGGAGGAGCTGTCCGGAGGTGAGCAGCGCAGGGTCATCCTGGCCCAGGCGCTGGCTCAAGACGCCCCGGCACTGCTCATGGACGAACCCACCACCCACCTCGACATCCGCCACGTCCTGGACCTGTTGTCGATCGTGCGCGGGCTGGCCGAGCGGAATGGGACGGCGGTCCTGGCCATCTTCCACGACCTGAACGTCGCCGCGGCGACCTGCGACCGCATGATCGCCCTCCACCAAGGGCGCGTGGTGGCCGAAGGCGCACCCGAGCACGTGGTGACGGGCGCCCTCCTGCGCAGCGTGTACAGGGTGGAGGGCGAGGTGGTGATGGACGAGCTCACGGGACGCCCGGCCGTCCGAGTGGGGCCACCTCGCGCCATCCCCACCCCGCTGGGCCGGCGGGCGCACGTGATCGGTGGAGCCGGCCGCGGCGCGCCGCTGCTTCGGCGACTCGCCGCGGCCGGCTACGACGTGAGCGTGGGCATCCTCCACGCCACCGACACCGATGCGGTGGTGGCCGAGCGGATGAACCTGCTCCGTGTGACGGTGCCGCCGTTCTCGGAGATCGACGAGGATTCGGCTGAGGCATGCCGGGACATGATCCGGCGGGCCGACCTCCTCGTCGTCTGCGACGCGCCGTATGGCCCGGGAAACCTGGCGAACCTTCGGATCGCCCTCGAGGCCGCGCGGGCGGGGACGTCGACCGTCTTGGTCGAGCGGATGCCCATGGCCGAACGGGACTTTGCCGGCGGTCGGGCCACCGAGCTGTGGGACGCGCTCCGAGAGATCTGCGCGGTGGTGGACCGTTACGACCAGGTGATCGTGTCGTGAGTGGCTATGACGTGATCTGGGGGCGATCGAACCGGTCGTCGGGCGGTCCGATGTCCTCATTCGAGAGCTTGGGCGGGGTCAGGATCTTCTCGCCCCGGTTGGCCGGGAGACAGAACGCGACCCGGGTACCCCCGGCGGGGACGGGATCGGCCCAGATGACGCCGCCGTGCTGGAGCACCAGGCGCCTGGCCATGTGCAATCCGATCCCGATCCCGGATCGCTCCTTTCGAAGGATGTCCTCTCCGGTGGTGAAGGCCTCGTTGAACGCCTGGACCGCAACCTCCCGGGCCATCCCCAAACCACGGTCGGTCACCGACAGGACCACCCCCTCGTCCAGGGTCCGAGCGCGGATGGTGA
>DATDKZ010000253.1:0-4636 GCA_036519575.1 Actinomycetota bacterium
GGGTGAAGTCGGCCAGGCCCTGTTCGGCCAGGACCTTGGTGATGGCGGCCGTCAGCGTGGTCTTGCCGTGGTCGATGTGGCCGATGGTGCCGATGTTCACGTGCGGCTTGGTCCGCTCGAACTTCTTCTTCGCCATGCTTCCTTCCCCTTCTCCCTCTCAGTTCGCGGCTTACTCGCCGCGAACCCTGGCCACGATCTCCTTCGCGATCGGGGCCGGGACCTCCTGGTACGCGTGGAGCTGTATGGGCGTGTGCGAGGCCCGCCCCTGCGTGCGCGAGCGCAGCTCGGTCGCGTAACCGAACAGCTCCGCGAGCGGAACCAGCACCCGGATGGCCTTCATCCCGCCCCGGTCGTCGATCCGCTCGATCCTGCCTCGGCGCGCCGTGGCGTCGCCCATGACCTCGCCCATGAATTCATCCGGCGTCACGATCTCGAATTCCATGACCGGCTCAAGCAGCACGGGATCGGCCCGGCGGGCCGCATCCTTCAGCGCCATCGAGCCCGCGATCTTGAACGCGATCTCCGACGAGTCGACCTCGTGGTACGACCCGTCCACCAGCGTGGCCCGGATGTCCACCAGCGGGTACCCGGCAAGGACGCCGGACTCACAGGCCTCCTGGATGCCCTGGTCGACCGCGGGGATGTACTCGCGGGGGATGTCACCGCCGGTGATCTTGTTGATGAACTCGTAGCCGCCGCCGGGGCCCGTGGGCTCGAGGTCGATGACCACGTGCCCGTACTGGCCGCGGCCCCCGGTCTGACGGATGAACCGTCCCTCCACCTTGTGGACGGCCTTGCGGATGGTCTCGCGGTAGGCCACCTGCGGCTTGCCGACATTGGCTCCCACGTTGAACTCGCGTGTCAGGCGATCCACGAGGATCTCCAGGTGGAGCTCGCCCATGCCGGAGATGATCGTCTGGCCGGTCTCCTCGTCGTACTTCACGACGAAGGTGGGATCCTCGTCGGCCAGTTTGGCCAGGGCCTGACCCAGCTTGTCCTGATCGGCCTTGGTCTTAGGCTCGACGGCCACTGAAATGACCGGCGTTGGGAAGGAGATGGACTCCAGGACGATGGGGTTGGCCGGGTCGCACAGCGTGTCCCCGGTGGTCGAGTGCTTGAGCCCCACCACGGCCATGATGTCTCCAGTGAACGCCGCTTCCTTCTCCTCCCGGTGGTTCGCATGCATCTGGAGGATGCGGCCGATCCGCTCCTTACGGTCCTTCGTCGAGTTCTGGACGTGGGCGCCGGTGCGCACGATGCCCGAGTACACCCGGACGTAGGTCAGCCGCCCGACGTACGGATCGGACATGATCTTGAACACCAGGGCGGAGAACGGCTGGTCGTCTGAGGGCAGGCGCTGGGCCGGCTCACCCGATGGGGTGTGGCCCTGCACCGGCGGGACGTCGACCGGCGACGGCAGGTAGGAGACGATGGCGTCCAGGAGCGGCTGGATGGCCTTGTTCTTGAAGGCGCTGCCGCACAGCACCGGAACCCCCGCGCCCGCCAGCGTGGCCCGTCGGATGGCCCGACGGAGCTCCTCGACGGTCGGGTCCTGCTCGTGGACGAACTTGTCCATGAGCTCCTCGTCGTGATCGGCGAGCTTCTCGAACAACTCGTGGTGGGCCCGGCTGGCGGCGTCCCGGTACTCGTCCGGGATCTCCGTGGTCTCCCATTCCTCACCCATCTCGCTGACCCAACGGTGGGCCTTCATCTCGACCAGGTCGATGACGCCGACGAACCCCGCCTCGCTTCCCCACGGGAGCTGGACGACGAGCGGGTTCGCCTGCAGGCGCTCCTCCATCATCCGGACCGTGCGGCCGAAGTCGGCGCCTGTCCGATCCATCTTGTTGACGAAGCAGATGCGCGGCACGCCGTACCGGTCGGCCTGGCGCCACACCGTCTCGGTCTGGGGCTCCACGCCGGCCACCGCGTCGAACACGGCGATGGCACCGTCGAGCACGCGAAGCGACCGCTCCACCTCGACGGTGAAGTCGACGTGGCCGGGCGTGTCGATGATGTTGATCCAGTGGCCCTTCCAATTGGTCGTGGTGGCCGCGGACGTGATGGTGATGCCCCGCTCGCGCTCCTGGACCATCCAGTCCATCTGGGCCGTGCCCTCGTGGACCTCGCCGAGCTTGTAGGCCTTGCCCGTGTAGTAGAGGATCCGCTCGGTCGTGGTGGTCTTGCCGGCGTCGATGTGCGCCATGATCCCGATGTTCCGCGTCCGGGCAAGCGGGTATTCCCGGAGCACCAGGTCCTTGCCGGACCCTCCGGGCTGGCGTCGCTTGATGTCCTGTGCTGCCTCGACCACGTCGATCCTCTCCGCGGGGGTGGCCACTAGCCCACCCCCTCGACCAACACCGGGCTCCAGAGCCCGGCACGAACGTTTGCTTCGATCACCATCGATAATGCGCGAACGCCTTGTTCGCCTCGGCCATCTTGTGCATGTCCTCGCGCCGCTTGACCGATGCCCCCTGGCCTTGGGAGGCGTCCATGATCTCCCCCACCAATCGGTCGGACATGGAGTGCTCCTTACGGGCGCGGGAGTAATTCACCAGCCAACGCAGCGCGAGCGTGGTGCCCCTGGTCGGCCGAACCTCCACCGGCACCTGGTAGTTGGCCCCACCGACCCGCCGGGACCGAACCTCGAGCATGGGACGGACGTTCTCCACCGCCCGCTTCAGCGTGATGACCGGGTCGTTGGCCGTCCGCTCCGAGATGACCTCGAGCGCCTTGTATACGGTCCGCTCGGCCAGTGACTTCTTTCCATCGTACAGGACCTTGCTGATGAGCTGGGTCACCAGGGGGTTCTGGTAGACGGGGTCGGGCTCGATCTGCCTGCGTACGGCAGGGCCCTTGCGAGGCATCGCTACTCGCCCACCCTTTTGGCCCCGTAGCGGGATCGCGCCTTCTTGCGGTCCCTGACGCCCGCGGTGTCGAGCGTGCCCCGGATGATCTTGTACCGAACCCCTGGCAGGTCCTTCACCCGGCCGCCCCGAACCAGGACGATGGAGTGCTCCTGGAGGTTGTGGCCGATGCCCGGGATGTAAGCGGTGACCTCGACCCCGGTTGTCAGGCGGACCCGGGCCACCTTTCGAAGGGCCGAGTTGGGCTTCTTCGGGGTGGTCGTGTAGACACGAGTACACACCCCGCGGCGCTGCGGAGAGCCCTTGAGCGCAGGGCTCTTCGTCTTGCCCCGCGGGCGCTCGCGTCCTTCTCGGACCAGTTGCTGGATCGTGGGCATGTCGGTCTCGTGTTCACTCTCGCCTTGGTCTCCATGGGGGGTCCAACGAAAAGCCGGACCCGCGGGCCCGGCTTCCAGGGACTCGCCTCAGGCACAATTGTCCCTTCGGGGTCCCCCCTGAAAGCTTGCATGGATACCGAACCCGCCCGCCGGGTCCGGTGTGCAACCTGTAAGGCTACTAGGCACGATGCGTGCCCGTCAACGAACGGCGGCGAACCAGAGGAAGGTCCCCCCCGAGTACCCTTGCCTGCTAGCTTGGCGCCGTGCCTGCTCTGGCCGATCTCCTGGAGCTCGCCGAGCGAGCCGCCCTCCGTGGCGGCGAGCTGGTGGCCAGGGAGGGGCCGGCCCCCACGGCCGAGGCCAAGGGAGCCGGCGACTACGTGACCGAGGTGGACCGCGCCTCCGAGCAGGCCATCAGGGAGGTTCTCGGTGAGGCGACACCGGACATCCCCGTGGTGGGCGAAGAGGCCGGAGGCGCCGGCGGCCGGCGCTCCTGGGTTGTCGATCCGCTGGACGGCACCACCAATTACGTGCACGGGTTCCCCGTCGTCGGGGTCTCCGTGGCGCTGGTGGAGGACGGACGGCCAACCGTGGGCGTCGTCCACGCCCCATTCCTAGGCCAGACGTTCCTGAGTGCCCGAGGGCTGGGAGCGCACGTTCGATCGGGGCGCCGGGAGGTGGAGGCGAGGGTCTCGGGACGCCCGGTCGAGCAGGCCGTGGTGGGAACGGGCTTCCCGTTCAGGCGGAAGGGCCTCCTCCCCCGCTACATGGCGGCCTTCGAGGCGTGCTTGGGGCGATTCGAGGACCTCCGCCGACCCGGGGCCGCGGCGCTGGACCTCGCTTGGGTGGCTGCCGGAGTGTTCGAGGGGTTCTTCGAGCTCGGGCTGGCGCCGTGGGACGTGGCCGCCGGGGCCCTGCTCATCGAGGAGGCCGGCGGCGTTGTGAGCGACTGGCAGGGCGGGCCCGACTACCTGGGGGGCGACGTCCTGGCCGGGTCGCCGGCGATCCATGCGGCGCTGTTGGAGGTCGCGAGGAGCGGCTGACCGGCAGCGGGCAGGAATGACCTGATCCCGCCCGCGTCCTCGTGGTGCGACTGAGGACGATCCCGAACCGAAACCGAGCTACTCCTCGGGCGAGTAGGACGCTCCGCCGAGCATCTGCTCGGCCTCCTCGCGCGTGAGACCGGCCAACGCCGGCTCTGCCTCGCCGGCGGCGGCGAGTTCCCGCTGCCGAGCCAGCCAGTACTCGGGGATGGCCTCCGGCTTGATCCGGACCTGCACGTTCCGGTACCGCCCCATCCCCGTGCCCGCCGGGATCAGCTTGCCGATGATCACGTTCTCCTTCAGCCCGAGCAACTGGTCCGACTTCGCTGCGATGGCGGCCTCGGTCAGC
>DATDKZ010000254.1:0-2722 GCA_036519575.1 Actinomycetota bacterium
GGGTGCGGCCCCGGCCCACGTTCGGACACGGCGCCGAGGTCGTGACCGGCCCGTACACCCTCCTCGGATGCTTCCACCCGAGCCAGCAGAACACGTTCACCGGCAAGCTCACGCCGTCGATGCTCGATGCGGTGCTCGCCCGGGCCAAAGCCGTCGCCGGCCTGCCGAGATGATCAGCTCTCCTTCTCGGGGCCCTCGTTACGTTCCTGGTCTCGGATGTGTTGGGCCAGAATCCTGCGGATGACGGGCAGCCGGTTCAGCTCCAGGATGAACAGCACGAGGAGGGTGGATAGGATCCCGGAGAGGAACGCCCCGGACCCCACCAGGACCGCCACCGCAGCGACGGCCCAGGCCGATGCCGCCGTGGTGAGCCCGAGGATGCCGCCGGCGGCCTCACGGAAGATCAGCCCGGCGCCCAGGAACCCCACGCCGGTGACCACCCCGGCGATGACTTTCTCGGCCGACGAAGGGAACCCCTCGACGCCGATGGCGGTGAACCCCGCCGCGCCCAGCGCGATCAGGGCGAAGGTGCGCTCCCCGGCGGGCTTGCCTCGCCACTCCCGCTCGAAGCCGATGGCGTAGCCGAGCCCGGCGGCCAGGGCCATCCTGCCGAACAGCGCCCACTCCGAGAAGGGCAGCACGGGACAAGGCTAGACCATGGGGAAGAGGTAATCGTTCAAGCCGGTTACCCTGAGAAGCATGCGCCGCCACGGCATGTTCCCCGCGCCCGTCTCGGACCAGGACCGCCGCCCCATCAGGAAGCAGACGGTCCGCAGGGTCATCGGAACCTTCCGTCCGTACCGGGGGAAGGTCGCGTGGGTGGGGCTGGCCATCGTGGTGACCTCGGGCCTCGGTGTGGTGAACCCCCTGCTGATCAAGCGGATCTTCGATCACGCGCTGTTCGGGAACCCCCCGGGCCAGTGCGACGGCGGGTCGTGCCCCAACCTCCACACGCTGTACTGGAGCGTGGCCTTCATGGTGGCCATCCCCATCGTCACCGGGATCATCGGGATCGGGCAGACCTACCTGGCCAACCTGGTGGGCCTGCGGGTCATGCAGGACTTCCGGAACGCGCTGTACCGCCACCTCCAGTTCATGCCACTTCGGTTCTTCACGGCCACCCGAACGGGGGAGATCCAGTCGCGCCTGGCGAACGACGTCGGCGGGGTTCAGACGGTGGTCACCGACACCGCGTCGTCGATCCTGTCCAACGTCGTCATCATCACCAGCACGGTGATCGCCATGCTCCTGCTCTCGCCGCCGCTCACCGCCCTGTCGCTGTTCATGCTCCCGTTCTTCATGTGGCTCACGTACAGGGTCGGAAAGGCCCGCCAGAAGGTGGCCACCGTCACGCAGCAGTCGATGGCCGATCTCACGTCGATCACCGAGGAGACGCTCTCGGTGTCCGGCATCCTCCTGTCGAAGGCCTTCGGCCGCCAGGGGCACGAGATCGACCGGTTCCAGGGTGAGAACGAACGGCTGACCGGGCTCCAGATCCGCCAGACGATGATCGGACGATCCTTCTTCGCGGTGATCGGGACGATCTTCTCCATCACCCCCGCACTCGTCTATCTGGTGGCTGGGTGGGTGCTGGCGGGTGGAGGCCCTGCCGCGGCAGCGATCACGGGCGGGACGATCGTCGCGTTCACCACCCTCCAGTCGCGGCTGTTCTTCCCCATCGGTTCCATGCTCCAGGTTTCGAGCGACGTCCAGACGTCGATGGCCCTGTTCGACCGGATCTTCGAGTACCTGGACATGGATCAGGACATCGCCGACGCGCCGGACGCGATGCCCCTGCCTCCGGAGCAGGTCCGCGGGCGGGTCCAGTTCAGCGACGTCTGGTTCAGGTACGAGACACCCCCCGAGGGTGTTCCGCCCGTCTCCCCCTCTGACCCCGGTGACGGGCAACGCGCCCCGCGGGAATGGACCTTGGAAGGCGTCACGCTCGACATCGAGCCCGGACAGCTCGCGGCGCTGGTGGGACCGAGCGGTGCCGGCAAGACCACGATGACCTACCTGGTGCCCCGGTTCTACGACGTGCAGGAGGGGGCGGTCCTGATCGACGGGGTCGACGTGCGGAGCCTCAAGCTCGAATCGCTGGGCGACCTGATCGGCATGGTCACGCAGGAGACGTATCTGTTCCACACAACGGTCCGGCGCAACCTCGTGTACGGGAAGCCAGACGCAACCCAGGAAGAGCTCGTGGCCGCGGCGAAAGCGGCGTTCATCGACGACCGGATCCAGGAGCTGCCCGAGGGGTACGACACCGTCGTCGGGGAGCGTGGCTACAAGCTCTCCGGCGGGGAGAAGCAGCGGCTGGCCATCGCCCGGGTGATCCTGAAGGACCCAAGGATCCTGATCCTCGACGAGGCGACTTCGAGCTTGGACACCACGTCGGAGCGCCTCGTGCAGGAGGCGCTCCGCCCGCTGATGCAGGGGCGGACGACGATCGCCATCGCCCATCGGCTCTCCACGATCCTCTCGGCCGACGTGATCTTCGTCGTCGACAGAGGCAAGATCGTCGAGCGCGGCACGCACCGCGAGCTGATCGAGCGCGGCGGATTGTACGCACGACTGTATGAGCAGCAGTTCCGTGGCGGCCTGATCGAGGCGGAGTGCGAGGACGGCGTGGTGCTGTCGACCGGTGAGGTCGTCACCACCGCGAGCGGCCCCGGCAAGAGCTGATCGTGCGACCGCGCGCCTAGGCGTCGAGCCGCTTCTG
>DATDKZ010000255.1:0-7649 GCA_036519575.1 Actinomycetota bacterium
CGAGCGGTTCGGGGTCGGCCTGCTCGACGCGGCGGCGCACGGCGTGCACCGAACCGACCCCCGGGTTCCCCAGCCACGAGAACACGAGCTTGCCGGCAACGCCGGCTCCGATCATCTGGTCGTAGACGACGTCCGGGGTCATCCGACAGAGCGTGAGATCCCGCCGCTTCTGACGGATGATCTCGTGGCCTGCGGCGAAGCAGATCAGGTGGGTGAACCCCTCGATGGCCACCGTGTCGCCGTCGCGGACGAGGTCCGCGACGGCGTCCTTCATCGTGGCGACCTTGCTCACCTGCCACCCGTCCGGCTCACGCCCAGCGATCGGGCGACCACCCGTCCTCCGGGCCGCGGAGGACGCAGAACTCGTTGCCCTCCGGGTCGAGCATGATCGTCCAGAAGCTCCCGCCCTCCTCGACGAACCGATGGTCGGTGGCGCCCGCGTCCCGCAATCGCTCCACCTCGGCGGCCATCGATCGCGGGGGACGGAGGTCGAGGTGAACGCGATTCTTGACGACCTTGCGCTCCGGAACCCGCTGAAAGTAGAGCCCGTTCCCACCGCCGCTGGGGCCGATGAATGCCTCGTCGTCGTCGACGTCAACGGCCTCGTAGCCGAGGGCGATACACCAGAACTGGGCGAGGCGCCGGGGGTCGGCGCAATCGAAGCTCACCGTGTTGATGGTCGACGCCAGGGAGCCCCCCCGTTCCGTTACGACCCGCCCGCCTCGGCCACGGCCTCCTCGAAGACCTCGAGCGCCGTCTCCGCCTGGTCCCTGCGGAACACGAGCGGCGGGCACATCCGGACCACGTCGTCCCCCGCTCCGAGCACGAGCAGCCCGCGCCGGAACGCTGCCTGCTCCACCGCGATCATCGTGTCGTGGTCCTGGAACTCGATCCCGATCATCAGCCCCAGGCCACGGACCTCCTTGATCAGCGGCCGACGCGCTTGCATATCCCGGAGCCCGTCGAGCAGGAACGACCCCACCCGCTCGGCGTTCTCGATCAGTCCGTCCTCGATGAGATCGATAGTGGCCAGGGCCGCGGCGCACGAGAGCGGGTTTCCGCCGTAGGTCGAGCCATGGGCACCGATCTCCCAGGTCATGAGGTCGTCGCGGGCGACCATGGCCCCAAGCGGCATCCCGCTGGCGATGCCCTTGCCCACGAGCAGGATGTCGGGCTCCGCCCCGAAGTGCTGCATGGCCCACATCTTTCCGGTCCGGCCCATCCCGCTCTGAACCTCGTCGGCCACGAGGAGGATGCCGTGCCGGGTGCACAACTCTCGTAGGTAGCGGAACCATCCTTCGGGCGGCAGGATGTACCCGCCCTCGCCGAGGATCGGCTCGACCACGATCGCGGCCACCTCGTGGGGCGAAACCAACCGCTTGAACAGGACCTCCTCCAGGTACTCAAAGTCGCCGAAGAACGAGTGCAGGACGCCCGGAAGGAGCGGCCCGAACCCCGTGCGGTACCGGGCCTTGCTCGCTGTCAGCGAGACGCTCCCATACGAACGCCCGTGGAACGACCCGAAGAACGCGATGACGTACTGTCGGCCGGTCGCGTACCGCGCGAGCTTGATGCCGGCCTCCACCGCCTCGGTGCCCGAGTTCGTGAGGAAACTCCTGGCCGGCTTCGACATGCCGGCGATCTCATCGAGCCGTTCACAGACGTCGGTGTAGATCGGGAGGAAGAAGTCGCTCGCCGAGTAGTGGATCAGCTCCTCCGCCTGCCGCTGGATGGCAGCGACGACCCTCGGGTGCGTGTGGCCCGTGGAGGTCACGGCGATCCCGGCGTTCAGGTCCAGGAACAGATTGCCATCAACGTCCTCCACGACGGACCCGGCGCCTCGTCTGGGCACGAACGGGTACGCGCGCGGGAGTGAGGGGCTGGTGACCTTGCGGTCGCGTTCGATCCGGGCCATCGCCTCGGGTCCCGGGACCTCGGTGATCAACCGGGGGGCCTGGGCCACCGCGAGATCGGCGATCTCGGGGGCGCTCACTCCTCGATCACCGTTCGGGACTGCTCGCGCAGGTATTGCTGGACGTAGTAGGGGCCGCCTCCGGCCTTCCCGCTGGTACCCGATCCCTTCCAGCCGCCGAAGGGCTGGACCCCCGGCCACGCGCCCGTCGTGGCGCCAGCTCGGCGGTTCACGTACACCACGCCGGCCTCGATCGTGTCGAGGAACCGCTGGATCTCGCCCCGATCCTCGCTGTAGAACCCGGCGGTCAGGCCGTATTCGGTGTCGTTCGCCAACCGAAGGGCCTCGTCCAGGTCGTCGTAGGCGGCGACCGAGACGAACGGCACGAACAGCTCTCGCTTCCAGATCCACGAGTCGAGCGGCACCTCGACCACCGTGGGCTGGACGAAGTTCCCTCGGGCCAGGTCGCCCTCCTTCAGCCGGTCGCCTCCGATGACGACGTTGCCGTTCTTCTTCGCCTCAGCCGACGCCTCCTCGAACGTAGCCACGGCGTTGTCGTCGATGACCGGCCCCAGGTATACGTCCTTCTCGAGAGGATCACCGATCCTGACCTTCTCGGTCTTCTCCTTCAGGAGCCGTACGAACTCGTCGTACACCTTCCGCTGCACGTACACACGAGAGTTGGCCGAGCACTTCTGACCGCCATAGCCGAACGCCGAGCGCAGCACGCCGTCCGTGGCCTTGTCCAGATCGGCCTTCTCGGTGACCACGGCCGGGTTCTTCCCGCCCATCTCGCAGATCACCGGCTTGGGGAAGTCCTTGGCGAACCCCTTGTAGATGCCCATCCCCACCTCGTACGAGCCGGTGAAGGTGATGCCGTCCACGTCGGGATGGTTCACCAGCTCATCACCCACCACGCTCCCCGGACCCGACAAGAACTGGAACGCGGCCGGCGGGATCCCGGCGTCCCGATAGACCTCGTACAGCTTGAGGCCGGTGAAGGCGCCGAGGTGGGCCGGCTTGAACACCACACAGTTGCCGGCCACGAGCGCGCCGCTCGAGGGGCCGGCGGCCAGGGCCATGGGGAAGTTGAACGGGCTGATCACGGCCCACACGCCGTAGGGTCGAAGCACGTCCACGTACTCACCCGGCGAGCCCATCGACTGCATCGGCGTGGTGAAGCCGTCGTGCTTCTCCATCTCGTTGCAGTTCCACCGGAGCAGGTCGGCCGACTCCTCCACGTCGCCCAGGGCCTCGAGGCGGTTCTTCCCGACCTCCATGGCCATGAGCGCCGCGAGCTCGCTTCGCCGCTCGGAGATGAGGTCGGCGGCCCTGCGAACCAGGGCAACCCGCTCCTTCCACGGAGTGGCCGCCCACGCCGGCGCGAAGGCCGTGGCCGCGGCCACGGCGTCCCGCACATCCCCCTTGGTGGCCTGGGCGAACTCCCCTATCACCAGGTCGTGGTCGATCGGGGACCGCTCCTCCTTGGTCCCACTCCCCTGTCTGGCCTCCCCGTTCACGTAGAACGGATGCCGCTTCCCCAGCCAGGACCGAGCAACGTCGATGCCCCGGTCGTAGGCCTTGTGCAGCTCCTCGTTATCGGCCGACATGGTCGCATAGGTGATGCGGAAGCCCTGCTCTGCCATGGGAGTCGCCTCCTGATCGAACGGTCTCGCTCGAACGACGGCTCATATGGTAGCCGGGGCGCCAGATCCGTCCCAAGTCGCGAACGAGCCGTCGTCTCGCTCGAACCGACCCGCGGATATCGAGAAACGGCCCGGGCGGAGGCGTATCATCGGCCTCCCTTTGAGGCTCGTGACCTTCGACCGATGGGGGCACCGGCGACTGGGAGCGCTCCTTGAGGGTGAGGTGGTCGATCTGCCCGACCTGGTCGGGCACCCGGCCTTCCCCACCACCATGGAAGCCCTGGTTTCGAGCAACGGGGGCACGGTGCTCGATGCCGCCCGCGCAGCCCTGGAACGGGACGAGGCAGCCACCCTCGTCGTCAAAGGCGCACGCCTGCTCCCGCCCATCCTCCCCACCACCCTTCGGAGCCGTGACACGATCGAGGGCATTCGTAGGGTGGCGGGTCCAGACGACCAGGTGCCGTGGCCGGCGGGTGCGGGGTGGCTCGAGTATGACCCTCGGATCGCTGCCATCCTCGGACGAGGCGTCAGGGGCGCTGCCTCCTCACGCGAGGTCGAGGATGCCGTGTTCGGGTACACGCTGGTCAGCGACTTCGCGGTCCGGGACGGCTCCGGCGACCCGACCCCTCGCCCCGATGCGCTCCCGGTGGCCATCGGACCGTGCGTCCTCACCGCCGACGAGATCGACCCCCAGACCGAATTCGTCACCGTGCGCGTGGACGGCGATCAATGGGCCAAGGGCAACCTGAACGGCACGGCCCACGACCTGCTGGAGGAGGTGGCGGCGGCTTCGCGCCTGGAGGCGCTCGAGCCCGGTGAGGCCTTCGCCGCCTCCCCTCTCGCCTCCCTCGACCTGGATCACCGGATCTGGCCCGGCGCCGAGATCGAGCTTGAGGCGGAGAGGATCGGCATCCTTCGCAACCGGATCGACAGCCAGCGCTGAGGGCAGGACCTACTTCTTCTTCTTCTTCCTCGACGCGGCGAGCTCGGCGGCCTTGCGCTTCTCCCGAGCCTTCTTCCTGCGCTCCCGGTCGTGCGCCCAGCGCACCCTGGCCCTCGCTCCCCGCCCCACGCTCAGGCGTCCCCTTCCTCTTCGCCGCCCCGGGCCAGCTCGGCGCTCCGGTGGCGGGCGGCGTCGATGGCGTTGAGGAATGCGGCCCGCACGCCCGCCTCCTCCAGGTGACGGATGGCCGCGATGGTCGTGCCGCCGGGGGAGGTCACCATCTCCCGGAGCTCCACGGGGTGCTTGCCCGTGTCGCGCAGCATCTTGGCCGAGCCGAGCATGGTCTGGATGATGAGCTCGGTGGCCACGTCCCGCGACAGCCCGAGGAGGATGCATGCCTCGATCATCGCCTCGGCCAACAGGAAGAAGTAGGCAGGACCAGAGCCGCTCGTGGCCGTGATTGCATCGAGGTGGACCTCGGGGAGCCGGATCACCTTTCCCACGTAGCCCAAGAGCTCCTCGGCGACCGAGAGGTGCTTGTCCTCGGCCTGAGATCCGGGGGACACCACCGACATGGCTTCGTCCACCAACACGGCGACGTTCGACATGACGCGGACCACCGGCACCGCCGAGGCGAGATGCTTCTCCACGAACGAGGTTCGGACGCCGGCGGCGAAGCTGACCACCAGGTGCTCCGACGTCACGTGCTCGGCCACCTGCCCCAGGAGAGCCTCGATATCTTGTGGCTTGACCGTGAGCACCACGGTTTCGGCCCACTCGACGGCCTCGGGGTTGGAAAGCGTGGCGGCCACGCCGTTTCGTTCGGCCAGCTCACGTACTCGCTCCTCGCGACGGGCGGTGACCATGATCTCGTCGGGGTTGCGCCCACCCGAGCGGATCAGCCCGGATACCAGAGCCTCGCCCATCTTGCCGCCGCCGAGGAACGCGACCCGCCTAGTCATTCCTCGTCCTTCCTCGACTCATCTCCCTCTCCTCACCAGGTTCGTCAGGAAGAACCACATATTGGCAGGTCGCTCGGCCAGTCGCCGGGTCAGGTAGGGATACCATTCGGCGCCGTAGGGGATGTACACCCGCATCGGGTACTGGTCCTGCGCCAGGCGACGCTGAAGATCGCGCCGGACCCCGAACAACATCTGGAACTCCAGGCGAGACCACGGCACGCCGCGACGTTCCACGAACCGCTTCGTCCCCTCGATCAGCCGGGGATCGTGGGTGGCGACGTGCACGCTATGGCCCAGGTCGATCAGCCGGACCAAGCACCGGGCGAACGCGGCCTCCACCTCCCTCCGTCTGGAGAGGGCGATCTCCGGTGGTTCCAGGTACGCCCCCTTCACCAGTCGGATGATCGAATCCGCGGGAAGGGTTCGGATGTCGGCGTCGGTCCGGTGCAGCGAACACTGCAGGCACAATCCGAGCCGATCGTGGCGGGCTCGCAGGTCACGGAAGATGGCCAGGGTCCGGTCGACGTACGCGCTGCTCTCCATGTCGATCATCACCACGGAACCGGTGGACGATGCTGCGGCCATCACTCGTTCCATCTGTGAGAGGCAGAGCTCGCCTGAGAAGTCCAGCCCGAGCTGCGACAGCTTGACCGAAACCATGCAGTCGAGGTCGCCCTCATCGCGGATCCGGTCGAGGGCTCGGACGTAGGCATTGGCCGCCTCGGACGCCTGCTCTGGGGCCCGCACGTTCTCCCCCAGGTGATCCAGCATCGCCCGGATCCCGTCGTCGGCGAGCGACCGGGCGGCCACGATGGTGTCGTCCAGGCGCTCGCCGGCTACGAACCGCGATGCGAGGGCCTGGCCCGGCGGGGTCCGGGTGGCCAGCCACCGGAACCACCGGGCCTGCGTGAGCCGAAGGACCGGGGCGTTCATCGGCCCGAACCGTACAGCCCGACCCGGGCAGAAAGACAGAACCCGAGGGACCTTCGGCTCGCCGGAGGCCGGAGCCTCCAACCACCGTCAGCCCCTCGGGCTCAGGTGCTCCGAGCAACCCCTTGCAACTGTCTCGGTTTCCGAGAGGTAGATGCCTTTCGTTGGGCTTTGGGGCCTCCCGAGCCTCCCCGGCCGCACAGCTAGTTAGCTTTCCCAACCGTACAACCAGGTGCGCCCAGTCGGCCTTACAGCTTTCCCAGGGCTCCCCGCTTCGGTTCCCTGACTCAGCCACTTCGGCTGCTCGGAGCGAGGCGAAATGTAACGGTGGCCCTATACAGCGTCAAGCGCGGGAAGCCGCAGGTCACGCAACATATCCGCAGGTAGCAGCATCGCGAGAAAGAGTGACAAACACCTCGGCGGTCTGACAAAAGAATGGCTAGCCCTAGGAATCGTTGTGCTGCAATCGAATTCGGCCGAACTCCTCGCGCGTGACGCTCATGATGACTCGGTCGACGAATCTACCGTCCTTGAACGAACGCTCACGAAGAGTGGCGTCGACGGCGAACCCACACGCCTGGTAGGCGCGGAGCGCCCGTTCGTTCGGCGCGAGCGACCACAGCTCCACCATGTGCAGATCCATGCGGTCGAACGCGTACGACAGCAGCGTGGTCACGGCGTCCCTGCCGTAGCCTTTGCCGCATGCGCTGGGCTCACCGATGTAGATGTACAGCGAGCAGATGCGATCCCGGCGTCGGAACTGATTCAGCCCGATCTTGCCCACGGGCCTCCCCTCCGCCTCGATGATGAACGGGTGCCCCTCCGCGCGCGAGCGTTCCTCCTCTTCGGCGATGTCCCGTTGGGAGAAGGGCTGCTCGTAGTCCATCCACCACCAGACCTCGGGCTGGTTCTGCCACTGATGGATGAGCGGGTGATCCCACTCCTCGACCGGCCGGAGCGTTACGGCCCGTCCCCGGATCACGTGGCCGCCTTCACTCTGGCCACGCGCGCCCGGTGCGGCCACCGGTGGCGATCCGCCCGTCCAGCACCTCCCGGTACACCGACAGGATCTCCTCCGCGGTGGATTCCCAGGAGAATCGAAGGGACATGGCCACCGCCGCCCGGCCCATCCGCGCCGCCCTCCGGGGGTCGCGGAGCAGCTGGAGCACGTGCTCGGCATGGTCGCCGGGGTCGTGTCCCTCCACCAGGAAGCCCGTCACGCCGTCGGCGACGACATAGCGGAGCCCGCCCACGTC
>DATDKZ010000256.1:0-11402 GCA_036519575.1 Actinomycetota bacterium
GTCGGATCGCTGCACGCGATCCGACGCCGCGTCGAGAACGGCGATCCCGCGCCCCTGGAGATCGAGGAGTACAGCCACTTCGGCATGGTGTGCCGGTACGTGGCCGGGGCCTCGAACCTCCCGTTCTTCCCCATCCGCAGCTATTACGAGAGCGACATCCCAAAGGTGAACCCGAGGATCGTCCCCATCGCCTCGCCGTACGACGACACCGAGGTCTACGCCGTGCCCCCGCTCAACCCAGACGTCGCCATCGTCCATGCGCAGCGAGCCGACGCCACCGGCAACGCCCAGATCTGGGGGTTGCTCGGATGCCAGAAGGAGGCGGCCTTCGCCGCGAAGCGAGTCGTCGTGGTGTGCGAGGAGGTCGTGGACGAGTCGGTCGTTCGTGCGGATCCCAACCGCACCGTGATCCCCGGCCTCATCGTGGACGCGGTGGTGGAGGAGCCCTTCGCCTGCCACCCAAGCTACGCGCAGGGCTACTACGACCGGGACAACCGGTTCTATCTGGACTGGGAAGCCACGTCGCGGGATCCAGAGACCCTGGCTGCCTGGCTGAGGGAGTGGGTGTTCGGGTTGGAGACCCACCGGGACTACGTGGAGAAGATGGGGGCCGATCGGTGGGAGTCGCTCCGGCCCGGCGACGCGCCGTCGGGCCAGGTCAACTACGGGGAATACGCGTGATGGCGAAGGGTGGCAGCGCCCGCGGCAACCGTACCCCCGAAGACGGCCTTCGCTGGTCGAAGTCCGAGATGATGATCGTGGCCAGCGCCCGTCAGCTGGCCAGCGGGGGTGTGTGCTTCGTGGGCATCGGCCTTCCGAACATCGTCTGCAACCTGGCCAAGCGCACGGTCGCCCCGCAGCTCGACCTGGTGTACGAGTCGGGCGTCTTCGGTGCGGCTCCGAGGCGGCTGCCGCTCTCGATCGGGGACCCGACGCTCGTGTCCGGTTCCACCGCGGTGTGCAGCATGTTCGAGCTCTTCGCCTTCTACCTCCAGGCCGGGCTGGTCGACGTGGGGTTCCTGGGCGCCGCCCAGATCGACCGGTTCGGCAACATCAACACCACCGTGATCGGCGATTACACGAGGCCGAAGGTCCGCCTGCCGGGCTCGGGCGGAGCATGCGAGATCGCCATCAACGCGAAGAAGGTCTTCGTGATCATGCGGCAGGGGCGGCGGTCGTTCGTCGAGAAGCTCGACTTTCGAACCTCGCCGGGGCATTCCGGCGACCCGGAGCACGATCGCCGGCGGGGCTGGTGGGGGAGCGGGCCAACAGTAGTGGTGACCGACCTGGCGGAGTACCGGTTCGACGAGGACATGGGCGAGATGACGTTGGCGCGCCTGCATCCCGGCGTGACCCTGGAGGAGATCCGGGAGAACATGGGCTGGGAGCCGACGGTCGCCCCGGACCTGGCCGAGACATCTCCTCCCACCGAGGAGGAGCTCCGGCTGATCCGCGAGGAGCTCGACCCTCGAGGCGTCGCGTCATGAGCCCAACGAGCCGCGTGTTCCATCGGGTCCTGTCCCGCGGGCTCCCGGTTGCCGTTGGGGCACAGGGCGTATGGATCGAGGACGCCGGGGGCGGGCGCTACCTGGACGCGGCCGGCGGGGCCATCGTGGTGAATGTGGGACACGGCGATCCGGGCGTGGTCGAGGCCATGGCCGAGCAGGCCGCCCGCCTCTCCTACGTGCACGGCTCGGCGTTCACCACCGAGGCGCTCGAGTCCTACGCCGAGGACGTGGCCCCGCTCCTTCCGGTGGACGAGGCCCGCATCTACCCCGTTTCAGGTGGGAGCGAGGCCGTCGAGACCGCCATCAAGCTGGCGCGTTCGTACCACCTGGCCAGAGGGGGGGACCGAGCCGTCGTGATCGGCCGGAGGGCCTCGTATCACGGGAGCACGATCGCCGGGCTCGACGCCGGTGGCAAGGAGATCCTGCGGCGGCCGTACACGCCGTGGCTCGGTCGGTTCGCCCACGTCGAAGCGGCGTACGAATATCGATGTCCGATATCCGGCCATCCCGAGGAATGCGGTGCGCGGCACGCAGACGCCCTCGACCGGGCCATCCGCGACATCGGTCCGGAGAACGTCGCCGGGTTCATCGCCGAGCCCGTATCCGGCGCGACCCTTGCCGCGGCCGTTCCCACCAACGACTACTGGCCTGCGATGGCGGACGTGTGCCGCCGCCACGGCGTCCTGTTGATCGCCGACGAGGTCATGACCGGTTTCGGAAGGACCGGGACGTGGTTCGGCCTGGATCATTGGAACGTCAAGGCGGACATCCTGATCTGCGGGAAGGGGTCGACGAGTGGGTACTTCCCGTTCGGGTTCGCCGCCGCGAGCGGTGAGGTGTTCGACACCGTCCGGCCGAAGGGCTTCGTTCACGGGTTCACGTGGTCGCACAATGGCGTCGGAGCGGCGACGGCCCACGCGGTCCTTCGCCGACTCCGCGAAGGGGACCTGGTAGAGGCGAGCCGGGCTCAAGGGGAGCGATTGCGGAATGACCTGACCTCGGTCCTCGCCGACAGTCCGAGCGTGGGCGACGTTCGAGGGCTCGGGTTGATGATCGGGATCGAGCTTGTGGCCGATCGCGCCACCAAGGCTCCGTTCGCCCGGAGCGACCGGGTCACCGAGCGCGTCGTGGCCGCGGCCAGGGAGCTCGGGCTCCTCCTGTACTCGAGTACCGGGCACGTGGACGGGATCGATGGCGACCTGGTGATGCTCGGTCCGCCGTTCGTCATCACCAAGGACGAGTGCGCCCTCGTCGTGGAGCGGACCGAGGCCGCGATCGCTGCGGTCGCCGCGGTACCCACCCGGTGACATGAGCGGCCGGGCCGGCCTGGTGCTCTGCCCGGAGGCCCGGATCTACGACCATGGGCCGGGCCATCCCCTCCGCCCGCAACGCGTGCTGCTCACATGGGACCTGATCCGCCACCTCGGCCTGCTCGATCGGCCGACGGTGCAGACCCTCGCGTGCAGGATCGCCACCGATGAGGAGCTCGGCCTGGTCCACACGGCCGAGTTCATCGACGCCACCAAGCGAGCGGGCGACGGAGAGCCCGGCGACTGGTCGCGCTTCGGGTACGGGCCCGGCGACAACCCCATCTTCCCCCGGATGCACGAGGCGGGCGCCCTGGTGGTCGGGGCCTCGCTCGTGGCCGCCCAGGAGGTGGTCGAGGGCAGGCTGGATCACGCGTTCAACGCCGCTGGAGGGCTCCATCACGCCATGCCGTCGCGGGCCTCCGGGTTCTGTGTCTACGACGATCCGGCCGTGGCCATCGCCTGGCTCCTGCGATACGGCGTCGAGCGGATCGCCTACGTGGACGTGGACGTCCACCACGGCGATGGTCCGCAGGCCGTGTTCTACACCGACCCCCGGGTCCTCACCGTGTCGATCCACGAATCCGGGGAGTACCTGTTCCCCGGGACCGGGTTCGTCTCCGAGCGCGGAGCGGGCGAGGCCGAGGGGACCAAGGTGAACGTGCCGCTGCCTCCGGGAACCGGTGACGACGCCTGGTTGGAAGCCTTCGGGGAGGTCGTGCCGCCGCTGGTCCGAAGGTGGCGGCCCGACGTGCTGGTCACCCAACTCGGGTGCGACACGCACCGGACCGACCCGCTCGCCCACCTCCTCCTCACCACCCGGGCCTACCGCGAGGCGGCCGTCATCCTGCACGAACTGGCCCACGAGGTGGCGGGCGGCCGGTGGGTGGCAACCGGCGGTGGCGGCTACCAGTGGGCCAGGGTCGTCCCCCGCGCGTGGACCCTGTACTTCGCTGAGATGTGCGAGGCGGAGCTCCCCGATCACCTCCCCGAGTCCTGGATCGAGGAGGCGGAGCGCGCGGTCCGGGGCGAGGTCCCGACGACGTTCTCCGAGGCCCCTTCGCCCAATGGGGGTCTCGACACGGAGGCTCGAGGCGTGATTCGCCTGGTGCGAGCCACCGTCTTCCCCGACCTCGGGCTCGAACCGTGAGCGCGCCCGGCGCGAAGCTCGTGTGCACGCTCGGCCCCGCGACCGAGTCGGGCGACAGCGTTCGAGCCCTGGCCGATGCGGGGTGCGACGTGTTCAGGGTGAACTTCTCGCACGGCGACCCGAAGGACCATGCGAAACGTGTCCAGGTCGTGCGTTCGGTCTGCGACCAGCTGGGGAGCGACCTTGCCGTGATGGCCGACCTTCCGGGCCCGAAGATCCGGCTGGGCGAACTCGTCACCGAGCCTCTCGCGCTGTCCACCGGATCCCGGTTCGTGCTCCGACCGGGTGGCGAGGTCGGGGGGACCGGGGGCACCGGGGGTGTCGGGGGCGCCTCGGTCACCTACGACGGACTGGCCCGCGATGTTCGGCCGGGGGACCGCATCCTTCTCGCCGACGGAGCGGTCGAGTTGATCGTGCGCGATGCGCAGGATGACGACGTCGTGACCGAGGTGGTTCGGGGCGGCTCCATCCGTTCCCGGGCAGGGGTGAACGTGCCCGCCGAGCGGCTGGCTCTCCCGGCCATCACGGATCGGGACCGAGAGGCGCTCGCCGCCGCGCTCGACCTCGGCGTCGACCTCGTCGCTCAGTCGTTCGTCCGAAGCGCCGCCGACGTTGCCGGCCTCCGCGCGTCGATGGGTGCCCGCGCGCTCCCGATCGTGGCGAAGATCGAGACCCGGCCGGCGGTCGAAGACATCGAGAAGGTGCTGGAGGAGGCCGACGCCGTGATGGTGGCCCGCGGCGACCTGGGGGTCGAGCTCCCCATGGAGGAGATCCCCATGGTCCAGAAGGAGATCCTCCTCGCAGCTCGTGGCGCCGCCCGCCCGGCCATCGTGGCCACGCAGATGTTGGAATCGATGACGCACGCGCCTCGACCGACCCGGGCGGAGGCGACCGACGTGGCGAATGCAGTCCTCGACGGGGCCGATGCCATCATGCTCTCGGCCGAGACGGCCATCGGCGAGTTCCCGGTGGAGGCGGCAGCGGCGGCCGCGCGCATCGCCGAGGTGGCGGAAGAGCGAGGTTCGCCTTTCCGAGCGGGCCGGCCGTCCTGTACGCATGCGGACGAGGGAGCGGCCGCCGCGCACGCCGCGTCGCAGATCGCAGGGGACGTCCCCGACGTCGTGGCGGTCTCGTGCTTCACTCGGACGGGTCGCACCGCAGCCTTCCTTTCGAGCGAGCGACCGCCGGTCGCCATCCACGCGTTCGCCCCCGATCCGGCCGTCCGCCGGGCGCTGGCCATCCGGTGGGGGGTGCGGCCGCTCCCGGCGGCGGTGCCGGACGACACGGACGACATGATCGCGCTGATGGACGAGGGGCTCCGGGCCGCCGGCGTGGCCACCGATGGCCAGCTCGTCGTCCTGGTCGCGGCGTCGCCGTTCGGGCGGGCGCACACGAACATGGTCAAGATCCACCGGCTCGGCAGCCCCATCGGGTGAAGCGTCGCCGCGACGGGGTATGCCGATCTATGTAGCGGCGCGCTGGGTCAGGGCCTGGATGGTCCTCTCGACGCGACTGGCGCGCGTCTTTTCCTTCTTGGCTTCGACGATGGAGCTGACGTACTCGCGGCGGTGGCTGAACGAGAGCCCGTCCCAGACGGCCCTGGCCGCCCGGTTCCGCTTCAACGCCTTTGTCAGCTCCGGTGGAACCTCGACCTCGCGAGGGGCCTCGTCATTTTCGACCACGACATCGAGGACGTCGCCCGGTCCGGCTCCGGCCTCGGCCATCACCGCCTTGGTAACGCCGAGCATCATGACTCCGCCCATCCTCACAATGGAGCCGCGGTACGGAACGCCGTTGAAGCTCGCCTGCACCGGGATGCGGCCCTTGCCCCCGAGCGCGGCCACGACCTCGTCCGGCACCTCGACCAGGTGCCCGCCGGCTCCACGGCCCGAGGGCCGGAGCCTCGCCTTGAACCGGGTCTTCCCCATGCACGGAGCCTATCCCTACGACTTCGCCGGCGTGGTTCCGAACCGCTTCGTGGCCGTGCGCACTCCCCACCGGTAGAGCGGTGGTGTGAGGACCCGGAAGGTCTGCCACACGCTCATGCCCCGCGGCACCGACACCTCGGGTGCCTTCCCTTGCCTCACGACGTCCACGATGACCCTGGCCACCTTGTCTGCCCGCATGACGACCGCCGACGGCAACCGGCCCTGGGGGAACCCCTCGGTTGCGGCGAAGCCCGGGTTCACGCTCGTCACGAGGATGCCGCGCGGGGCGAGCTCGTAGTACAGGGACTCCGAGAAGGCTACGACGCCGTGCTTGGACGCCGAGTACACCGACGCGCCGGGGGCGGCATACCGTCCGGCCAGGGACCCCACGTTCACGATGTGGCCAGCCCCCCGATCGAGCATCATCGGGAGGAACACCTTCGTGCAGACCAGCACGCCAAGCAGGTTCACCCGGATGACCCGTTCGATCTGCTCGAGCGACAGGTCCTCGAACCGTCCACCGCCGGGGATGCCCGCGTTGTTGATCAGGACGTCGCATCGTCCGAAGGCCTCGTCCACTCGGTCGCGCAGCCCCTGGAGGTCGGCGACCTCGGTTACGTCGCATCGCACGGCGAGGGCCCGGCCCCCCCGTCCCTCGATCTCGGAGGCCACGGTCTCCAGCCGCTCAACGCGGCGCGCCGCCAGCACGACGGCCGCTCCCTCCTTCGCCAGCATCCTCGAGGTGAGCTCGCCGAACCCCGACGAGGCACCCGTCACCACTGCCACTGCCCCGCGGAGCTCCATCTCACGGCTCCCTGGCGCTCGTGACGCTCTGGCCCCCGTCGACGACCAACACCTCGCCGGTCACGAACGACGCCGCCGGTGAGCAGAGATAGAGCGCGCCCGTGGCAACGTCCTGCGGACGCCCCCATCGGCCGAGTGGGATGTTGGACCGGATCCGGGTCTCGGCCTTCGGGTCGTCCCGCTCGGGCTGGTTCATCTGGGTGTCGATCCACCCGGGGGCGATCGCGTTCACCCGCACACCCGCCGGTGCCCACTCGAGCGCGGTGGCCTTGGTCAGGCTGATCATCGCGGCCTTCGCCGCTCCGTAATAGGTCAGGCCCTCCTCGACGGTGAACCCGTCGATGGAGGCGACGTTCAGCACGCAGCCAGAGCCCTTGGCCAGCAGGACCGGCGCGGCCGCGCGCATCCCGTACACCGCGGAGAAGAAGTTCGTCCGGAAGTACTTCTCGAACCCTTCCGCCCTGGTCTCGATGAACGGTGCCATGAACGGCGCGGCGCCGGCGTTGTTCACCAGGATGTCGAGCGTGCCGAGCTCCCGAACGGTCCGCTCGATCAGATCCCGTACGGCGTCCTCGTCCGAGACGTCGGCCAGGATCGGAATGGCCCGCCGGCCGAGCTGCTCGACCTCCTCGGCTGTGCGTTCGACCTGCTCCTTCGTCCTGGCGGCCAGGGCCAGATCGGCGCCCTGGCGGGCAAAGGCATGTGCGATCGCTCGCCCGATCCCGCGCCCCCCGCCCGTGACCACAGCGATCTGTCCCTCGAGTGAGAAGTCGTTCACGCGCACGCCCCCTACGATTGGTGGTGGATGGACGTTATCGAATCCCATGCCGCGCAGTTGCCCGCGATCGACGAACGGTGGACAGGTCGGGTCCGCGACCGCGAGGAGCTGATCCGCGGACTCCTCGACGGTCGGATCGCCGGTCACTCCCTCAGCCATCCCCTCGACAACGTGTTGCGCAATATCCGGCTCCTGTGCGAGGGGGACATCGACAAGCAGTTCGGGCTGTCCGGCCTGCGCGGGGCGTTCACTCCATCCGAGGTGCTGGGGCTCGTGGGCCGGGCCGCGGGCTTCACGCCGGATCCGAACGCGACGACCGGACCGGTCCCCGTCGATCCCGAGCTCGTGATCGAGGCCTGCGACGCGGTGGGGCGTCGGCTTGCCGAGGCATGTGCGCGCGGCGAGCGCGTGATCCTGGCCACCGGGCATCCGGTCGGCCTGGCCCACCTGTACACCGGGGTGGGGCGACAGCTCGCGGCTCGTGGTGTCGAGCTGCTCAGGCCGTACGAGGGGGTAACCTGGCGCGACGCGGGCGAGCGCCATGGGTGGCAGGTTCGGTATCTGGAAGGGGTCGCTCTGCTCACCGACCGGGCCTCGGCCCGTCACACGCACCGGGGCGATGCCATGGCCAGGATGCTCGGCGAGGCGCGGCCGGACCTGGTGTTCGCCGACCACGGGTTCGCCGGGGCCGCCATCGAGACCGGCGTCGAGACTCTCTCGATCGCTGACGTGAACGACCCGGCGCTCCTCGTGGCCAGGGCACAGGGCAGGACGGACACCGTGATCGTCATGGACGACAACGTTCAGCCCGACGCCTATTGGCCCTGCTACCAGGCCATCGTGGCCCATCTCGCCGACTGAGTAGAATTCGCCCCATGTTGGAGCTTGATCCCTTCTCCGAGGCACGGTTCGTACGCGTGATCGGGGCGCATCGCCCCGAGCGAATCTCCACTATGGCCACCCATCTGCCCACCCAGGGAGGAGGACCCCGGGCGGGCTGACACGATCGCGCACGCACGGAACGGGGCCTCCAGGGAGGGGCGAAACGCCCCACGCGGAGGCGAAGGTGAACGAGCACGAGGCGCTGGTCGAACGCGCCGTGCGCCAGGGGCGCACGGTCTTGCTCGTGGGTGGGCTCGACACCGGCAAGTCCACGCTGTCCCGGATGCTGCTGCGGGCCGGGGTGGATGCGGGTCGGCCCTCGGCGTTCCTGGACGGTGACATCGGCCAGAAGACGGTGGGTCCTCCGGCAACCATCTCGTTGAAGGCCGTGCGCTCCGCGGCCGACCTCGAACCCGACGTCCTGGCCACGGCCGACGCGTTGTCGTTCGTCGGCTCCACGACGCCGCAAGGACACCTGTTGCCCGTTGTCACAGGGGTGGTCGCCCTGGCTCAGCGCGCTCGCCAGCAAGGAGCGGACTTCCTGGTCGCCGACTCCGGCGGGCTGGTGTCGGGGATCACCGGTCAGGTCCTGAAGTACCACAAGGTCGAGATGCTCCGGCCCGACATCGTCGTCGGTCTCCAGCGTGGCGAGGAGCTCCAGCCGCTCCTCGGCGTGATCCAGCGGTTCTTCTCCACCGAGGTCGTCTCGCTCGGCGTTCATCCCGACGTCGTGCCGACCTCCGTGGAGCAGCGGGCGGAGAACCGCGAGTCCGCGATGCGCCGGTACTTCTCCGCGGAGCTCCACCGGTGGCGGGTCAAGCCGACCGTGTTCATGCCTGCCCTTCCCCCGATGTTCAACCTGGCCAAGCTGGACCGGATGCTCGTCGGTCTATCCGACGGCGATGGCGGGTACCTCGGCATCGGGTACCTCGAGTACGGGCCGGAGGATGGGGTGCTGCGCCTCATCTCGCCCGTGGCAGAGGGGCCCAAGGCGCTTAGACTGGGCTCCGTTCGCCTGGAGGAGACCTACCGCGCCAAGCGTGTGGACCTCCGGAACGTGTTCGGCTCCGAATAACGACGAAGGGAAGCTCGTGCCGTCACTGATCAAGAAGCGTCGCAAGAAGATGCGGAAGAAGAAGCACAAGAAGCTGTTGAAGAAGACCCGCTGGCAGCGTCGGCAGCAGGGCCGCTAGGGACCGGGAGCCCGGCCGTGCGGGCGTCGTGCGGGAGCCGGGCCGAACTCCTGCGGGCTGTGGCGCTCGCCCTGGCGCTAACCACCGCGGCCGGGGCATGCGCATCTTCCCGGCAGGAGGAGCGGAACGCCGACATCGCTGCGTCCACGGCGGTCAGCTTCCGGTCCTCGGACGGGGTGAAGCTCGCGGGGAGGGTGTTCGGTGACGGGCGGGTGGGCGTGGTCCTCGCCCATATGTTCCCGGCGGACCAGACCTCGTGGTGGGCGTTCGCCAGGGTCCTGGCCCCGAAGGGATTCACCGTCCTCACCTTCGACTTCCGCGGCTATTGCCCAGGCGGAGTGGCCGGCTGCTCCGAGGGCGAACGGGATGTCGCCGCAATGTGGCAGGACGTCCTCGGGGCGGTCGACTTCATGATGGCCCGGGGAATGGTCCGCGTGATGCTCGTCGGCGCCAGCATGGGCGGGACCGCCTCCCTGGTCGCCGCGGCCCAGCCGGGTGTGCCGGTCGTCGCGATCGTCGCGCTCTCGGCCCCGCAGTCATTCGAGGGGCTGACCGCCGACCGCACCGTCCTGGGGAACGTCATCGCGGCCAAGCTGTTCGTCGCGGGCAACGCCGATCCGACGGGCGCGGCCACCGCGGCGCAGGCCATGTACGAGGAGTCCCCCCTGCCGAAGCAGGTCGAGATCGTCACGTCCAGCGACCACGGCACCGACCTGCTCACGGGGAACCAGTCGGGCCGAGTCCAGACGCTGATCATGGGATACCTCGAGCAGCATGCTGGGGCCTGATGGAGCGGCCCATCGTGTTCATGAGCGACTATGGCCTGGCCGATGAGTTCGTGGGGATCTGTCACGGCGTCATGGCCCGCATGGCCCCGCGGGCCAGGGTGATCGACCTGACCCACGCGATCCCTCGACATGATGTGGTGACCGGCGCCATGGCGCTCGGCCGCTCGGCGCCGTTCATGCCGCAGGACGCCGTCTACCTGGGGGTAGTGGACCCGGGCGTAGGGACGGCCCGACGCCCGGTTGCCGTGGCCTGTCGGTCCGGCGCGCTGCTGGTCGGGCCCGACAACGGCGTGTTGTCGATGGCCTGGGCGACACTCGGCGGCGCCGCCCAGGCCGCGGAGATCACCTCGGACCGGGTGCTGCTGGGCCCGGTGTCGGCCACGTTCCACGGGCGAGACGTGTTCGCACCGGCCGCCGCCCACCTGTCGATCGGGATGCCGCTCCACGACCTGGGTCCGCCCGTCGACCCCCTCACCCTGCATACGGTGGAGATGCCGGCACCCATGATCCTCCAGGGGGTGGTGGGGGCCCGGGTCATCGGCGTGGACGGCTATGGCAACGTTCAGCTGAACGCCGGCCCCGGGGACCTGGAGGCAGCGGGCGTGGAGGGTGCTGCGGAGGTGTGTGGCCGGATCCTCTCGAGGGTCTCGACCTTCGCCGACGTGGCGGAGGGTTCTCCGGCGGTCATCGTGGACTCCCAGGGGTTCGTGGCGCTGGTCGTGAACGGGGGCAGCGCGGCCGACCTCCTCGGCCTCCATCGAGGGGACGCGGTGACCCTTTCCCGGCCGGCGGGATGACGCCGAGCGGTTACGGCGTTGGGGATGGAGTCGACGGTAGCGGCGTCGGCGAGGCGGGGAACGGGTAGGGCGTCCCGGGCACCGGGCCCGGATAGGGCTCGCGGTCCGCGCCGGCGATGAGGAGCTGCGCCACTGCCGCCCCGACGAGCAGGACGACCAGACAGATGATCGTGATCAACGTGAAGCGCCGCACGGCGCGAGGCTAGCAGGGGGGACCATGGAGGAGATCAAGCCGTTGGAGGTCGGTCACGTGGTGCTGCGAGTGCG
>DATDKZ010000257.1:0-7158 GCA_036519575.1 Actinomycetota bacterium
CGTCGCTTCGGCGACGTCGTCGCCCTGGATTCCGTCTCATTCTCGGTGGCCGAGGGTGAGATGGTCGGCTTCGTCGGCCCGAACGGCGCCGGAAAGACAACCGCGATGCGCATCGCTCTCGGCGTTCTGGAACCGGACCGAGGCGAGGTCCGGTGGCGGGGGAAGCTGGTGGACCAGCGCGTCCGACGCCGGTTCGGCTACATGCCGGAGGAGCGTGGTTTGTATCCGAAGATGCGCGTGCTCGACCAGCTCGTATACCTGGCGAGGTTGCACGGGCTGGCCCGGGGCGACGCGGCCACCGAATCCCTGAGGATGCTCGACCTGCTCGGTGTGGCCGGCCGGGTCAGGGATCGGACCGAGGCGCTGTCGCTGGGGAATCAACAGCGGGTGCAGCTCGCCGCCGCCCTGGTTCACCGACCCGAGGTGCTCGTTCTCGATGAGCCGTTCTCGGGGCTGGATCCCGTCGGCGTGGACGTGCTCTCTGGAGTGCTTCGGGAGCGGGCGGAGGCGGGCGTCCCCGCCCTCTTCTCCAGCCACCAGCTGGACCTGGTCGAGCGCCTGTGCGAGTCCGTGGTGCTGATCAACAGGGGCCGCATCGTTGCCGCGGGCCGGATCGCCGACCTGCGCTCGCGCGACCACCGGCGCCTGGTGCGAGTCGAGATCCTGGGGGCCGCTCCCCGTTGGTACGCGAGGCTTTCAGGCGCGCGAGTGGTCGATCGATTCCCGGATGGCGCGATCCTCGAGCTGTCGGACTCCCTGCGGGAACGCGACGTGCTGGATGCCGCACGGACTGCCGGCGACGTTCGGCACTTCAGCGTGGTGCAACCCTCGCTCAGCGAGATCTTCCGCGAGGCGGTTCGGTCGTGACGGTCGAGAGCGATCGTGGAACCTACCGGTTGGTGGCCCGGCGGGAGTTCCTCGAACGGGTTCGGGACCGGAGCTTCCTCATCTCCACGGCCATCACGCTCGTCGTCCTCGTCGGGTTCATCGTTGGGACCTCCCTGCTGAACAAGGGCACGAGATTCGACCTCGGAGTGGTGGGAGCCGACGCCCGGGCGACGGCGGAGCTGGTGGTCGATGCCGGGAAGGCCCTGGGCTTCGAGGTTACGGTCCGCGACTACCCGAGCAAGCAGCAGGCGGAGCCCGCCGTCCGCAGTGGCTCGGCCGACGCGGTCCTCGTGGGCAGTACAGAGGTGATCGTGAAGTCGCAGCCGCCCCAGCAGCTCCTGGCGGCGATCCAGTCCGTCTCGACCAAGGAGCGGGCCGGGGAGGCGCTCGAACGGTCTGGTCTTCCCCCGGACAGGATCGACGAGGTCCTGAACGTCCAACCGCTTCCGGTCAGGGCGCTCGAGCCGGTCGACGAGCGCCGCCGGCAGAGCTCGGTCGTGGCATTCATCGGGGTGCTCGCGCTGTACGGGCAATTGTTCGCCTATGGGTACTGGGTGGCCTCCGGCGTGGTGGAGGAGAAGGCCTCCCGCGTGGTCGAGGTGTTGCTTGCGACGATTCGCCCGACCCAACTGTTGCGGGGCAAGATCCTCGGGATCGGGAGCCTCGGCCTGTGCCAGCTCATGGTGATCGGCGTCGCCGGGCTGGCGGCGTCGGCAGCGGTCGGCTCACTCCGGTTCCCCGCCGGCGCGCTCTCGGCGATCGGCATCGTCCTCATCTGGTTCGTGATCGGGTTCTTCTTCTACTCCACGCTATTCGCCGTGGCCGGGTCGATCGTGCCTCGCCAGGAGGACCTCCAGGCCACGATGACCCCGCTCACCATCCTGATCATCGCGTCGTTCTTCATCGGGGTCGCCGCGGTCCAGGACCCCTCGTCGACCCTCGCGACGGTCGCTTCATATCTTCCGTTCTCCGCGCCACTCGTGATGCCGACGCGGATCGCGCTCGGCAACATCGCGCTGTGGCAGGCGCTGCTGTCGGCCGCGATCAGCATCGGGGCCACGTTCGCGTTGATCCCCGTGGCCACGCGGGTGTACTCGCGCGCGATGCTCCGCACCGGACGCGTTCGCATCCGCGAGGTCCTTCGCGTCGAGGGGTAGCGCTGCAGGAGTCAGCCGGCGATCTCGGCGCACATCTCGTCGAACACGCGCGAATGCAGATCGACGTCCTCGAGGGTGGTTGCCGGTGACATCAGCGCCATGTTGTGGAACGGGGTGAGCAGGATCCCTCGGTTCAGGGTGTACAGGTGCGTGAACTGCGCGAGGTCGTGGTCGTCGGCCGCGGCAGCCTCACCCCCGGTGCGGGGCGGGGTCGGCGTGAACCAGTACTCGGCCCTGCACCCCAGGCGCTGCACCTCCCATGGCACGCCGTGCTTCGCGATCGCCTCTTTCACGCCGGCCGCCCACCGCTCGCCCAGCCCGATCATCCGGTCGAACGCTTCATCCGTCAGGACGTGTTCCAGGGTGGCCCGCATCGCCGCCAGCGACAGCGCGTTGCCCGACAACGTTCCACCGATCCCGCCGACGTCCGTCGTGGGGAGCGAGTCCATGAACGCCTGGGCCCGGCGCGCCACCTCCTCGGTCATGCCGTAGCAGGCTGCGGGAACGCCGCTCGCGAGGGGCTTCCCGATCGTGAGGAAATCGGGCTGCAGGCCCCAGGTCCTCGTGGCCCCCCCGGGCCCGGCGCAGATGCAGTGGGTCTCGTCGATCGCCAGGTACGTTTCGTGCTCCCGAGTCAGCCGGCGGAGGCCGGCGTGGAAGCCGGGCTCGGGCAGGACGATGCCGATGTTCGTGAGCGCGGGCTCGGCCAGGACGCAGGCGACGTCCCGGTGAGCCAGGGCCTCCTCCACCCCCGCGAGATCGTTGAACTCGACGACCCGCGTGGTCTCCGTCGGCTCGACCGGCGGCCCGATGTTGCCCGGACGGGAGCCCGGCACGCCGTCCTCGATCGTGATGATCGTCTCGTCGACCGAGCCGTGGTAGCAGTAGTTGAACACCAGGATCTTCGGCCGGCCGGTGATGGCCCGGGCCAGCCGGATGGTGAATCGGTTCGCGTCGGTCGCCGTGAGGCAGAACTGCCAGTAGGGGAGTCCGAACCGCCTGGCCATCTCCTCGCCGACCCAGATGGAGTCCTCCGTGGGCAGCATGAGCGTGATGCCCCTGGCAGACTGTTCCGCGATGGCCTGTACGACGGCCTTCGGAGCATGGCCGGTCATGCCTCCCGTGTCGCCCAGGCAGAAGTCGACGTAGGTATGGCCGTCGACGTCGGTGAACCGGGCGCCTTCCGCGTCCTCCACGAAGACGGGATGCGGTCCCGCCCACTCGGTCATCCACGGCATCGGTACTCCCGCCAGGAGCGATTGCTTCCCCCGTTCGAACAGGACCCCAGATCGAGGGTGCTCGGACACGAAGCGCTCTACCTCCCGGGCCATCAGCGCTCGGAGGTTCTCCCGATCGACGGTTCCTGCCACGTTTCCTCCTTCGGCTCCCCGCCGAGCCTCGCGCCTCCTCGCGGCGTTCGTCAAACCCATCCGGTGGTGGCACGCGGGCGAGCGCCCCAGGTACGCTGGCAAACAGAACCCGGAGGAGAGTGCCATGGCCATGGAGGGCAAGCGCGCGATGCGGATCGGGCCGACGATCGGGACGGTCAGGCCGCTCGGAACCTCCGGCGCTCGTCTGCTGTCCCACGTACCACTGTTCGCCGGTCTCTCGGCCAGGGACCTTCGGCGGGTCGCCGGGCTGGCCCAGGAGACCTGGTTCAACCCGGGCCGCGTCGTGGTGCAGGAGGGGAAGCCGGGTTCCTCCTTCTACGCGGTGATCCTGGACGGCACGGCCCGCGTGACCCGGCGCGGGCGGACCGTCCGGAAGCTCGGCCCCGGCGACTACTTCGGGGAGCTGGCGCTCCTGACCGGCGGGCCGCGGACCGCCTCGGTGATCGCCGAGACGTCGCTTGACACGATCCGGATCCAGCGGCCCGCGTTCCGAAAGCTCCTGCTCAAGGAGCCCGAGGTGGCGCTGCGCATCATGGCCGGTCTGGCCGAGCGGATCGCCGAGTGCGAGCGGCAGCTCCCCGGCTAGCTTCCGTTCGAGGTCCCGGGTAGGCACGTCCGACCGTCGAGCTCGTACCGTGAGGTGGCGTGGCCAGGCCGAGATCCTTGACCCGAGAGAACGTCCGTCACCTCGCGTCGCTTGTGTGGCAGGGACGGAACCCGGCCGCCAGGGTCTACGACAGCATCGGGCCAGACTTCTTCTTGGCGCTGGACGAGGGGTGGCTGAACCTCGGGTTGTGGGAAGGCGACGGGACGGACCCATCCGAGGCTCCTCGGGCAGTCCGTCGGCTGGTCTCGACCCTGGCGGAGCCGCTCCCTCGAGGCGGGGTGGTCCTCGACGTCGGGAATGGCCTCGGCGCGCAGGACCCGCTGATCGCGGAGGTGGCCCGCCCGAAGCGCTTCATCGCCCTGAACATCACGGAATCCCAGCTCCGTGCGGGTCGCCTCCGTCTGGCGGAGACGAACGCACAGCCGGTGAACGGCGACGCCACGCGGATCCCACTCCGGGACGAGACCGTGGACGGCGTGATCAGCGTTGAAGCGGCGTTCCACTTCGCGTCCCGGGCACGGTTCTTCGCTGAGGCGTTCCGGGTGCTCCGGCCGGGCGGCATCCTTTCGATGTCCGACGTCCCGGTGAAGCGGCTGCCCCGCCGTCCTGGCGAGCTGGTGGCAGGGTTGACCCAGCTCCGGGTGTGGGGCCTGTCGACCGCGGCCGCCGCGACGGCTGACCGGATCGTCGACGCCGTCGAGGGCGCCGGGTTCCGGGATGTGGAAGCGCGGTTGGTCGGCGACCGGGTCATCGCCCCCGCGCTCGCGTTCGTCCGTCGGCGGCTCGCCATCGAGGGAGGAGCGGCCCCCTTCGCGATGCGGCTGGCCTCCGGCGTTCTGCTCTCGCAGGTCGAGTTGCTGTGGCGTCGCGGGCTGCTCGACTATCTGCTCCTGAAGGCGGTCAAGCCGAAGCCGGCCCGTTAGGCCGTCTCGAGCTCCCTGCGCAGCGCGCGGAGCGGGAGCGAGCCCAGCGCCAGCAGTCGGTCGTGGAAATCCGAAAGCGAGAAGCCGTCGCCCACGGCCTTGGTGGCCTCCGCTCGGAGCCGCTCGATCTCGAACTGCCCGATCTTGTACGCCAGTGCCTGCCCCGGCAGCGTGATATACCGGTCCGTCTCGATCACCGCGTCGACGTTGGGCACGGCCGCCTCCTCGAGCTGTTCGATGGCCCGCTCCCTGGACCACCCGAACGCGTGGATCCCAGTGTCGACGATCAACCGGGCCGCCCGGTGGGCCTGGGCGTCGAGCATGCCCAGGCGCTCCACGTCGTCCAGGAACAGCCCCATCTCGTCGGCCAGGCGTTCGCTGTACAGGCCCCAGCCTTCGGCGAACGCCGCACCGGCCAGGAGCCCGCCGAACCGCTTGATGCTCGGCCGGTCGCCCATCTCCTGCTCGATGGCGATCTGGAAGTGATGGCCCGGGTTGGCCTCGTGGTACGTGGTGGTCGCCAGGTGATACCGCGGCCGACTCTCCAGCTCGAACCCGTTCACGTAGTAGATCCCTTGGCGCGACCCGTCCTCGGAGGGCGGCTGGTAGAAGGCGAACGGCATGTCGGCCTCGCGAAACTCCTCGACCGGGCGGACCTCGCAATTGTTCTTGGGGAGGCGGCCGAAGAACCCGGGTGCCGCCTCCCATCCCCGATTGACCTGGTCCTCGGCCAGCCGGACCAGCTCGTCCTTCCCGCCGATCGTGTTGCGGCCGTCCGCGTTCAGCTCAGCAGTCACGGCGGCCGGATCCGCGGAGCCCAGGCGCTCGGCGCACAGGATCCGTTCCTCCTGGATCCGCTGGAGGTCCTCAAGGCCGAGGTCGTGGACCTGCCTGGCCTCCAGGGGAAGTGTGGTCCACGACAGGATCTCCGCCGCGTACATGGCGTCGCCTCCCGGCAGCGCGAACAGGCCGATGGTCTCCGTCGCGTGCGGAAGGTAGTCGCGGAGCGCTTCGAGGTAGGTCTCCAGCGCGGGCATGACCGTTCGGCGGAGCTCGTCGACGACGCGGTCGCGACCGGCGGCGTCAGACTCCGGAACCGGCATCACCGCCGGCGACGTCTCCGGCGGCGTCGCCATCAGCCGCTCGACCTGAGCCAACGACCGCTCGACCACGACCCGAGGGGCCGTCACTCCGGCCCGGACGCCCTCCCGAACCACCTCGTTCACCGCCGCGAAGAAGTTTGGGGCGGCGTCCAGGCGAGCCAGGTACCGATCGAGGCGCTCCGGCGTGTCGGCCCGCTGGAGCGAGCCGAGCTCGCCGAACAGCTGGCCCGGACCCCACAGGTGGCTGACCACCCGGAGCCGGTCCAGGCGATGGTCGATCTCGGCCAGGTCGCGAAGGGCGATGGCCTCGAGCATGTCGAGCGACGTCCGAACGCCCACATCGGGCACGTCCCTATCGAGTGCCTCGAGTTGTCTCAGGGCCCGCCGGTGCATCGCCTCGCGCTTGGATCGCCCTGCCTCGCCCGGATCGGGGAGCCGATCGTCGAACCGCTCGTCGCCGACCAGGGTTCCGAGGAGCGGATCGGCCTCGATCAACCCCTCCCAGTAATCGTCGACCAGTGCGCGTGCGCCATCGACCTCACCATCCATTGGCTTCCACTTCCCTTCCCGCGTCCCGAACCGGCAGACCACATCCTAGTTCGGCGGGGTGAGGGACTTCGGTCCAGTTCGGTCGTACCCTCTTGGGCCATGCCCGCGACCAGGCGAATGATCAGGATCGCCGCCCTCTTCCTGCTGCTCGGCATGGTGGTCTGGCTGTTTACCGGCGGTGAGGGCCCGGTCACCGCGGAGAGAGCCGGGCGGTTACTTGGGGTCCCCCCGGAACCGACCGAGACGCATCCGACGAGGGTCGCCGATAGCCGCAGTTCCCTCGAGGTCTATCGGGGACTGGGGACGTGGATCGACATCTACGACCTCGCCTGGAGACATCCGGGAACGGCCATCCGGCGCATGCGAGCCCGCGGGGTCGAGACGCTGTACCTGGAGACCTCGAACTTCAGCCGGGGCCGGATGATGGTGTTCCCCGACGGCGTCAGGCGGTTCCTCGACGCGGCCCACCGCAACGACGTCTCCGTGGTGGCCTGGTACCTCCCCGGCCTCCGGGACCTAGCCCTCGACGTCCACCGCTCG
>DATDKZ010000258.1:0-20635 GCA_036519575.1 Actinomycetota bacterium
CCCGCTCCTTGTGGACGAGGGACGTCTATCCCAGGGGGCTTCGGAGCTCAAGGCCGCGCTGGAGGAGGAGCCGTTTCTAGAGGTCCATCCGGACGACGCCGAGAAGCGCAAGGTCGTGGATGGGGGCCTCGCCCGCGTCCGGACGGATGCGGGCGAGGCCGTCCTGCCGGTGCGCGTCAGCGAGCACGTCGCCCAGGGCGCGATGTTCGTCCCCTTCAACCAGCCCGGCCTTGCCGCGAACACGCTCCTCTCGGGGCGATTCACCGCGGCCGCCACGGTTGAGCCCGCCGATCCGGGGGCCGGAGCCTGAGATGGATTGGCTGGACTGGATCCTGCTGGTGGCCCGGGTGGTCGTGGTGTTCTTCGCCCTGCTCATCGGGGTGATGCTTCTGATCTGGTTGGAGCGCAAGGTCGCAGCCGACATGCAGACCCGCATGGGACCCATGCGAGCAGGGCCGCGCGGCGTGCTGATCACCCTGGCCGACGGGATCAAGCTGTTCTTCAAGGAGGGGATCACGCCGACCCTGGCCGACCGGCCGGTGTACCTCCTGGCCCCGGTGATCGCCATGATCCCGGCCTTCCTGGCCTTCGCGGTGATCCCGTTCGGGACCGGCGTCACGCTCTTCGGCCGCCACATCCCGTTCCAGATCGCCGACCCGGACGTGGGCATCCTGTGGGTCCTGGCGATGGGCTCGTTGATGGTCTACGGGATCGTCCTGGCCGGCTGGTCCAGCGGCTCGAATTACCCGCTGCTCGGCTCGATCCGCTCGACGGCTCAGATGATCTCCTACGAGGTGGGCATGGGACTGGCCCTGGTCGCGGTCCTCCTGTACTCGGGCTCGTTGCAGATGTCGGAGATCGTGGCCAGCCAGGACCGGGTGTGGAACGTGATCCCCCAGTTCCCCGCGTTCGCCATCTATCTCATCGCCGGCCTGGCCGAGACCAATCGCCCGCCATTCGACCTGCCGGAGGCGGAGACCGAGCTCGTCGCGGGGTACTTCACCGAGTACTCGGGGATCAAGTTCGCCATGTTCTACCTGGGCGAGTACGTGAACATGGTCGTGGTCTCCTCCATCGCGGTGACGTTGTTCCTGGGGGGATGGCGCGGCCCGCACCCGACCTTCCTGGCCTGGCTGTGGCCGCTCCTGTGGTTCATCGTCAAGGTCGTCGCGATCGTCTACCTGTACATCTGGGTCCGGCTGACCCTGCCTCGGATCCGGTACGACCGGCTGATGAGCTTCGGGTGGAAGTTCCTGATCCCATTCGGACTGCTCTGGGTCATGGCCACTGCGGCGGTGGTGGTGCTCCCAGATGTGTATGGGAGGGGGACGCTGTTCACGGGTGCGTTGATCGTGGCCGGAGCCGTCTTCGTCGTGTTGCTGGTGTGGCCCCTGGTCGCCCCGGGGCGCCGCCCGGCGGAGGAGACCACGCCGTGAACGAGAGGGCTCTGAGCGAGCGGGCCGGGGACGAGCAGGCCGACAAGGGGGAGAAGCGAGCCCTCCGGCCGACGACCCTCGGCGGTGCCGTGGGCGCCATCTCCAAGGGCCTGGCCACCGTGTTCCGACAGATCTTCCGGCCCGACGTGACGGAGGAGTACCCGCGACACATCGATCCCCCTCCACCACGTTCGCACATCGGTCGCCACCGCTTGAATCGCCACGCGAACGGCCTGGAGAAATGCATCGGGTGCGAGCTGTGCGCCTATGCGTGTCCGGCCGATGCGATCTGGGTCGAGGGGGCCGACAACGACTCGGAGCATCCGGTGTCACCCGGCGAGCGGTACGCGAAGGACTACCAGATCAACTACCTGCGCTGCATCATGTGCGGCCTGTGCGTGGAGGCATGCCCCACGCGGGCCCTCACCCTCACGAGCTACTACGAGCTGTCCTTCGACTCGCGCGAGGAGGCGATCTGGACCAAGGAGCAGCTGCTCCAGCCGCCCCCGCCGCTCGGCTCCGATCCCATCGATCGCGAGGGCCTGTGATGGCGCCCGACCAGATCGTGTTCTGGGTGTTCGCCCCAGTCTCGGTGGGATCGGCCGTCGCCATGCTGTTCCAGCGGAACGCGATCCACGCGGCGTTGTTCCTGATCGTGAACTTCTTCACCCTGGCCGTGTTCTACCTGGTCCTCAGCGCGCCGTTCCTGTTCGCCGTCCAGATCATCGTGTACGCCGGCGCCATCATGGTCCTGTTCCTGTTCGTGATCATGCTGCTCGGCGTCGACCGCGAGGAGAGCCTGGTCGAGCGACTGAAGGGGCAGCGGCCCCTGGCGATCGTCCTCGGCCTGGGGCTGGCCGCCGAGATCCTCGTCACGGCCCGGGCCAGCCTCGGCCTGGCCCGAGGCCCCGCGAACTTCGATCAGACCGTGAACGCGGGCGGGAACACCCGGGCGCTGTCGCACGTGCTGTTCCGCGACTACTTCCTCCCGTTCGAGGTGACCTCGATCCTGTTGATCGTGGCCGCCATCGCCGCCATGGTGCTGGCGCAACGTCGCGCGCGGACCACGGCCGAAGCTACGCGAGAAGCCGAGGCGGCGTGAAGACGCCCATCTCCTACTTCGTGATCCTGTCGGGTGTCCTGTTCGCCATCGGCACGGTCGGTGTGCTCGTTCGGAAGAACGCATTGGTGATCTTCATGTCGGTCGAGCTCCAACTGAACGCCGTGAACCTGGCGCTGGTGGCCTTCTCGAGGCTGCACGGCAACCTGAACGGTCAGGTCCTGGCGTTCTTCTCCATGGTCGTTGCGGCGGCCGAGGTCGTCGTGGGCCTGGCCATCATCGTGAACGTCTACCGGCGGATGCACACGGCGAACGTCGACGACGCCAGCCTGCTGCGGTGGTGAGGCCGTGCTGAGGTCCGTGTGGATCGTGCCGGCCCTCCCGCTCGCCGGGGCGGCGATCAACCTGTTCGCCGGGAAGCGGCTGGGTCGTTGGGCCGGGGTCCTGGCCTCGGGGCTGATGGTGGTTGCGTTCGCGCTGGGCCTGGCGATCTTGGCCGACCTCTTGAAGCTGCCCGGTGTCGAGCGCAGCGTCGTCCGGCACCTGTGGGACTGGATCTCGGTGGGAAGCTTCCACGTCGCGGCCGACCTGCGGGTGGACCCGCTGTCGGTGACCATGATGCTCGTCGTCACCGGCGTCGGTGCCGTCATCCACGTGTACTCGATCGGCTATATGGACGGGGACCCCCGGTCCGGCAGGTTCTTCTCCTACATGAACCTGTTCTGCTTCTTCATGCTCACGCTGGTCTTGGCCCAGAACTTCCTCCTCCTGTACGTGGGATGGGAGGGCGTGGGCCTGTGTTCCTACCTGCTCATCGGGTTCTGGTTCGATCGACCCGCGGCGGCGAGCGCGGCGAAGAAGGCATTCGTCGTGACGCGGATCGGCGACACGTTCATGTTGGTCGGTATCGCGCTCGTCTTCCTCCGACTCGGGTCGCTGGACTTCTCAGCGGTGCTTCGGCCCTCGGTCGAGTCGGTGCAGCCCACAGGGGTCTTCACCGTCCTCGCGCTCTTGCTGTTCGCCGGGGCCGTGGGCAAGTCGGCTCAGATCCCCCTCCACACGTGGCTCCCCGATGCCATGGAAGGGCCGACGCCCGTCTCCGCCCTGATCCACGCCGCGACGATGGTCACCGCCGGCGTCTACCTGGTGGCCCGGACGCACGTCTTCTTCGAGATCTCCGGCGTCGCGCTCACGGTCGTCCTGGTGATCGGGCTCCTGACGGTGGTCTACGCCGCAACGTGCGCCCTCGGGCAGGACGACCTCAAGCGGGTGCTCGCGTACTCGACCATCAGCCAGCTCGGCTATATGTTCTTCGCCCTCGGGCTGAAGGCGTACGCGGCGGCGCTGTTCCTGTTGGTGACCCACGCCTTCTACAAAGCACTCCTGTTCCTGTCTGCGGGATCGGTCATGCATGGCCTGGGTGGCGAGACCGACCTGAAGAAGATGGGGGCGCTCCGCAGGGCGATGCCCGTCACGGCAGCCATGTTCGGTGTGGGGGCTCTGGCCATCGCCGGCGTGCCCCCCCTGTCCGGGTTCTTCGCAAAGGACCAGATCCTGGAGGTGGCGAACCAGTCTGGCTACCTCCTCGCCTGGCTGGTGGCGCTGGCCGGCGCGTTCCTGTCGGCCCTGTACATCTCCCGCCTCACGTTCCTCGCGTTCTTCGGCCGGGACCGGACGGAGCGAGCGGCCCACGAGTCACCCCCGGTCATGACCGTTCCCCTGGCCATCCTCGCGGTGGGGGCGGCCTTCGGCGGCGTCCTCGGGCTGTCGGCCACCACCGGTCGGCTCCACGGCTTCCTGGCCCCGGTCCTCGGTGAGTTCGCCGAGGGGACGAGCGGCCTGCCCACCGTGGTCCTCTCGGTCATCTCGGTCCTGGTTGCCCTCGCGGGGATCGGGCTGGGGTGGCTCGTGTACGGCTCGGGTCGGATCGACTGGGTGGCGCTCCGGGTCCGGTTCGCCGGCGTCCAACGGTTCCTGGCTCACGGGTGGTACGTCGACGACGTCTACTCCACCCTCCTGGTCGGTCCGGGGAGAGCCGGGGCCGCGTTCCTGGCTTCCGAGGTGGATCAGGGAGTCATCGACGGCGCTGTGAACGGGGTCGGGCAGGTCTTCCAGTGGGCCGCGTCCCGGGGCCGAAAGCTCCAGACGGGACTGGTCCGCAACTACGGGTTGGCGTTCCTCGTGGGAGTGGTGGCGATCTTCGTCTACGTGGGGGTTCGGCTGTCGTGAGCTGGCTGACCGTGACCACGTTCCTGCCCCTCGCCGGAGCCGTGGTGCTCCTGGCCTGGGGTGGCGCGAGCGATCGAGGCGCCCGCGCGTTCGCGCTCGGTGCCTCGATCGCCACCTTCGGCGCATCGCTCGTCGTGCTGTCGCGGTTCGATGGGTCCCGCGCAGGGTTCCAGATGGTCGAGCAGGCCACGTGGGTCCGCTCGCCGCACATCCAGTACATCCTGGCAGTTGACGGGGTCAGCCTGTTCCTGGTCCTGCTCACCACGTTCCTGGTCCCGGTGGCGATCGCCGCCTCGTGGACGGTGGACCGTCGGGTCCGCCTGTACCTGGCCACCATGCTCATCCTGGAGACCGGGATGATCGGAACGTTCCTGGCCCTGGACCTCCTGCTGTTCTTCCTGTTCTTCGAGGCCATCCTGTTCCCGATGTACCTCATCATCGGAGCCTGGGGCGGCGAGCGCCGCGTGTACGCGGCGGTGAAGTTCTTCCTCTACACGATGTTCGGCTCGGCCTTCCTGCTCGTCGCCATCCTCTTCTTGTACGGACGGTCGGGGACGCTCCCCGGCGGCCCCACGTTCGATGCGCGCGAGCTGATCGATCTGGGGATCACGGGAGCGTCGGCCCGTTGGCTGTTCCTGGGATTCTTCATCGCCTTCGCGGTCAAGGTGCCACTGTTCCCCTTGCACACGTGGCTCCCAGACGCGCACACGGAGGCCCCGACGGCGGGCTCGGTCATCCTGGCGGCGATCCTGCTGAAGGTGGGGGCCTACGGCCTCATCCGATTCAACCTGGGGCTGTTCCCGGAGGCATCACGATCGCTGGCAGCTGCGATCTCGGTCCTCGCGCTGATCGGCATCGTCTACGGCGCGATCGTGGCCATGATGCAGACGGACGTGAAGCGCCTGGTCGCCTACTCGTCCGTGTCCCATCTGGGATTCGTCGTCCTTGGGACGTTCGCCTTCACCCTCCAGGCCATGACGGGCGGCGTGCTCCAGATGGTGAATCACGGGCTGTCGACGGGCGCGCTGTTCCTGCTGGTCGGCATGGTCTACGAGCGGACCCACACGCGGAGCCTCTCGGAGATGGGCGGCCTTGCGGCGGGGATGCCCTGGCTGATGGGTGCGTTCCTGTTCGTCTCCCTGTCCTCGCTCGGGCTCCCCGGCCTGAACAACTTCGTGGGTGAGTTCCTGGTGATCCTGGGCACACTCGCCCGCAACCCCGCATTCGGGGCGATCGCCGCGATCGGAATCGTGCTGGCCGCCATCTACCTGCTGTGGGCATACCAGCGGATGGCCCATGGGCCCGTGCCGGCGAAGCATGCGAATCACCCGGACCTGTCGGCCCGTGAGTACGCGCTCCTCGCGCCGGTGTTGGCGCTCATCCTGCTGATCGGGATCTATCCCAAGCCCCTGCTCGACCGGATCGATCCCACGAGCAGCCGCATCGTGAAGGCGGTGGACACGGGCCGCTCCGTCGATGCCGCAGGGCCCGCGAACCTCACCACGGCGGAGGGACAGTGACCCTCGCCCAGATCCTGACCCATCCACCCGTCCAGCTCGGACCGATCGGCCCCGAGCTCGTCCTGGCGGGCGCCGCCGTCGTCGTGTTGCTCGGAGCGGCATTCAACCCCCGGATCGAGCAGTCCCTGCTGTTGGCGATGTCCCTGCTCGGTGTGGTCGGCGCCGCGGCCCTCTCCATCGGCCTGTGGGACTGGAGCGGCGACCTCACGGTGCTGGCGGGGATGGTGGCGACGGATCGGTTCGCGGTGGTGGCCCGGCTGTTCCTTCTCGGCATCGCCGCCATGGGCCTGGTGTACGGATACCACTACTTCCGACGCTCGGGGGAAGTCCGTGCCGAGTTCTACCCGCTCGTCCTGTTCGCCACGGCGGGCATGACGCTGATCGCGGCGGCCGCCGACCTGATCCTGGTGTTCCTGGCCCTGGAGATCCTGTCGCTCTCGCTGTACGTGCTGACCGGCATCTCCGATCGGCTGTCGTCCGTCGAAGGCTCGATGAAGTACTTCCTCCTCGGAGCGTTCTCCTCTGCTTTCTTCCTCTACGGAGTGGCCATGGCATACGGCGCCACCGGATCCACCAGTCTGTCCTCCATCGCGCACGCGCTCGCGGGACAGACCGGGAGCCTGGGGCTGGCGCTCGCGGCCGTGGCGTTCCTGGGTATCGGTTTCGCGTTCAAGGTCGCCGCGGTGCCGTTCCACATGTGGACGCCCGACGTCTATCAGGGTGCGCCGACGCCCGTCACCGCCTACATGGCCGCGGGGACGAAGGTGGCGGCGTTCGCCGCGCTGATCCGCGTCCTGGAGACGTCGTTCCAGCCGCTGACGCTGGATTGGACCCCCCTCGTGTGGTCGATCGCCGCCGTGACCGTCGTGGCCGGCAGCCTGATCGCCATCGCCCAGACCGACATCAAGCGGATGCTCGCGTATTCGAGCATCGCCCATGCCGGGTTCGTCCTGATCGCGCTCACGGCGGCGGGCCAGGACGGGATCTCCGCGGCGCTGTTCTACCTCCTGGCGTACGCGCTGATGGTTCTGGGGGCGTTCGGCGTCGTGATGCTTGTTTCGGCACGGGGGGAAGGGCGGACCTCGCTCTCCTCCTACGCCGGCCTGTACCGGCGAAGCCGGGTCCTGGCGGCCCTGCTCACGCTGTTCCTGCTGTCCCTGGCCGGCATCCCGCCCACGGCAGGGTTCATCGCCAAGGTGAACGTGTTCCGGGCGGCCGTCGGCGCCGGCCACTGGCCCCTGGTACTGGTCGGCGTCCTGGCCAGTGTGGTGGCGGCCTTCTTCTACATCCGGGTGATGGTGCTGATGTACATGCAAGAGCCGCAGGACGACGCAGAGCCCGACCGCTCGCCCTGGCCACGGGTGGCGGTGGCCGTGCCCGCGGTCCTCACGCTCCTGTTCGGGGTGTTCCCCGGCATCGTGCTCGGCGTGTTGGACAAGGCGGCGATCCTTCGATGGTGAGGTCTCCTGGCTTTCGGATATGGTCGGCCACATGAGCAGGCAGCTCGTCCCGGGGCTCGAGGCACCGGATGCTGAGCTGGAACGCGACGTCCGAAGCCGGCTCGACGAGGTGGAGGCCGCCCTGGAGAAGGCGGTGCGGGCGGACTCGGACCTGCTGGCAGAGACGTCGTCATACCTGCTCGCGGCGGGAGGCAAGCGGTTCCGGCCCATGCTGGTGCTGCTTTCGGGATACTTCGGCGACCCGGCGGATCCGCGCCTCATCCCCGGGTCGGTGGCCATCGAGCTCGTCCACCTTGCCACCCTGTATCACGACGACGTGATCGACGAGGCGGACGCGCGCCGGGGGATCCCGTCGGTGAACGCGCGGTGGGACAACACCGTGGCCATCCTGACCGGCGACTACCTGTTCGCTCGGGCCTCCGAGATCTCCACCGAGCTGGGCAGTGACGTCTGCGCCCTGCTCGCACGGACCATCGCCACGCTCTGCGACGGCCAGATCCGGGAGGTCGAGGCCGCCGGGAGGGTGGAGCAGACCAGGGCGGCCTACCTGGAGATCATCCGTCGGAAGACGGGGGCGCTGATCGCCACCTCCTGCCGGCTCGGCGGGGTCCTGTCGGATGCGGCCTCGGACCACGTGGACGTCCTGGAGGCGTTCGGTGAGGCCCTGGGGATGGCCTTCCAGCTGTCCGACGACATCATGGACGTGAGCGCCTCCGAGCGGGAGCTGGGCAAGGAGCCGGGAGTGGACATGAAGGAGGGGGTGTACACGTTCCCGGTGCTCTCGGCTCTGTCGGACGAGGAGAACGGCCGCGAGCTCGCCGCCATCCTCCGCCAGGGGCCGCCGGAAGGGGACCGGCTGGAACGGGCGCTGCGGATCGTTCGATCGCCGGGAAGCCTGGAGCCGGCCCGGGCGGCGGTGGCCGCCGAGGTCGACCGGGCTCGCCAGCTCGGGCTCCGGCTCCCCGACGGCCCGGCCAGAGCGGCCCTCATCGCGCTGGCCGAGTTCCTTGGGGCCCGCTGTGGGGCCCGGCAAGAGCCATGAGGGCCTTGTTAGAATCGCGCCGCTTGAGAAAGCGTTCACAAGCGTGGGGACCTACTACCAGTCCTACGGCGTCGTCCTCGCGGTCCTGATCGCCGGCGCCGGCCTGGTCGCCGTGGCGTTCGGGCTTGCGCGAGCTGTGGCTCCCCATCGCCCCCTTCCGGCCAAGCTCACCACCTACGAGTGTGGGATCGACCCGGTCGGCGAGGGCTGGTCCCAGAGCCAGGTCCGGTACTACATCTACGGGTTCCTGTTCGTCATCTTCGACGTGGAGAGCGTCTTCCTGTTCCCCTGGGCCAGGGTGTTCGTGGGCCTCGGTTACCAGGCGGTCGTGGAGATGGCCATCTTCATCGGGATCCTGGCCGCCGGACTCCTCTATGCATGGCGGAAGGGGGTACTGAGGTGGGCCTGATCGAGAAGACCCCGCTTCCTGATCTCCAGCCAGTGAAGTTCATCCTGAACTGGGGGCGGCGGTACTCGCTGTGGGTCATGAACTTCGGCTTGGCCTGCTGCGCCATCGAGTTCATCGCGGCGTCCACGTCGAAGCACGACTTCATCCGGTTCGGTGTGATCCCGTTCGCCCACGGACCACGGCAGGCCGACCTGCTCGTGGTGGCCGGGACCCTGACCGACAAGATGGCCCCCGCCCTCAAGCGCGTGTACGACCAGATGCCGGACCCGAAGTATGTGATCTCGTTCGGCTCCTGCTCCAACTGCGGCGGGCCGTACTGGGACTCGTATTCGGTGACCAAGGGTGTGGACCAGATCGTCCCGGTCGACGTGTACGTCCCGGGGTGCCCGCCCCGGCCCGAGGCCCTGCTGCACGGGATCATCAGGCTTCAGGAGAAGATCGCCAACGAGGACATCAAGGAGAAGTGGAGTGGCAACCTCCCGGCGCCCGCTGCCACCTCCTGAGGTCGAGTCGCGGCTGCGGGCGCAGTTCGGGGATGACGTCCTGGCCTTCGAGGACCAACGCGGCCACGCCGTGATCACCGTCGTGCCCGGACGATACCGGGAGATGGTGCGGTTCCTGCGTGACGAACCAGACTTCGCCTGCGACTACTGCGACTTCACCTCCGCCGTGGACTTCGGCGAGCAGGGCATGGAAGTGCTCACGCACCTGCACTCCACGATCCACAACCACGACGTGAGGATGAAGGTGAAGGTCCAGAAGGAGAGCCCGGCGTGCCCGAGCATCTCCGATCTGTTCCCGTCCGCGAACTGGCACGAGCGGGAGACCATGGAGATGTTCGGCATCGACTTCGAGGGCCACCCGCAGCCGGTGAAACTGCTGCTCCCCGAGCCCTTCGAGGGCCACCCGCTTCGAAAGGACTTCCCCCTGATGTCCAGGGAGGCGAAGCCCTGGCCGGGTGCCGTCGAGGGCGAGGAGGAGGAAGAGGAGGAGTGATCGGGCAGGCCGGCGCGAGCATCTTCAACGAGTGGTTCTCCAACTACTGGCTCGTGCTCGTGGTGAAGGCCGGTGTGGTGCTGGGCTTCTTCCTCGTGGCCCCGATGGTCGTGGGGTACGCCGAGCACAAGGTGCTGGCCCACATGCAGAGCCGGCTGGGACCGATGTACCCGGGCGTGTTCCACGGATGGGCCCAGCTGGTCGCCGACGGGGTGAAGTTCATCCAGAAGGAGGACGTGATCCCGCGGGCCGCCGATCCGTGGGTGTTCTCCCTCGCGCCCGGGGTCGCCCTCGTGCCCTACATCGTGATCTTCGTGGTCATCCCGTTCTCACCCACGATCTTCGCGCTGAACCTCGACGTGGGGATCTTCTTCGTGCTGGCCATCTCCTCGGTCAACGTGATCGGCGTGCTGATGGCCGGATGGTCGTCGGCGAACAAGTTCTCGCTCATCGGCGCGCTGCGTGCCGCCGCCCAGCTCATCGCGTACGAGCTGCCCCTGGTCCTGGCGGCTGCGTCGGTCGTCATGCAGGCCGGCACGCTCTCGCTGATCGGGATCACAGAAGCCCAGGACCGGTATTGGTTCGTCCTGACCCAGCCGGTGGGCTTCGCCATCTTCGTGGTCGCCTCCCTGGCCGAGCTCACGCGCCCGCCGTTCGACATGCCGGTCGCCGACTCCGAGATCATCTTTGGCGCCTACACGGAGTACACGGGCCTGAAGTTCGCCTTCTTCCTTCTGGCCGAGTACGGCGGGATCGTCGCGCTCGCGGCCATCGCCTCGGTGCTGTACCTCGGGGGGTATGGGGCGCTTCCGGGACTGGCGTTCATCCCGGAGCCGCTGTGGATGGCCGCGAAGATCGGTGCGCTATCGTTCTTCGTGATCTGGCTGCGGGCGACCTACCCGCGGCTGCGGGAGGATCAGCTCCAGCAGTTCTCATGGCTCGGACTGATCCCACTCGCGCTGGTGCAGATCATCGTGGTCGGCCTGGTCAAGGTCGCGGTCAGCTAGAGAACAGGGGAGGGTCGTGGCCATCGAGGAGAAGGACGTTCGGCGGCGCAAGTCCTCGGGCCTGGCCGTCGGCCAGGGCCTGATCAAGGGCCTCGGTGTGACCCTCAAGCACATGCTGCGACCCGCCGTCACGCAGCAATACCCCGAGGAGAAGCCGGACCTGCCGCCTCGAACCCGGGGCGTCATCGCGCTGAAGGAAGCCAACTGCACGGTCTGCTGGAAGTGCTCGCGCGAGTGCCCCGACTGGTGCATCTATATCGAGGCCCACAAGGAGACGCACGACCCCGCGAGCGGCGGACGGGCTCGGTCGGTCAAGGTCCTGGACCGATTCGCCATCGACTACGCGCTGTGCATGTACTGCGGGATCTGCGTGGAGGTGTGCCCCTTCGACGCCCTGTTCTGGAGCCCCGAGTTCGAGTACGCCACATTCGACATCGTCGAGATGACCCACGAGAAGGAGAAGCTCGAGGAGTGGACCTACACGGTCCCTCCGCCGCCACCTCTCGAGCAGGGCGCCCAGGAGGGCGCGGGGGGTTGACCGGGCAGGAATACGCCTTCGCCGTGCTGGCCCTGGTGGGGACGGTCTCGGCGATCAGGCTGGTCACGGCGAAGAACGTCGTCCACGCTGCCCTCTATCTCGTCGTGACGCTCTCAGTGGTTGGCGGCGTCTACCTGCTGCTCGCCGCGGAGTTCGTCGGCTGGGTCCAGATCCTCATCTACGTCGGCGCCATCGTGATCCTGTTCCTGTTCGGACTCATGCTGACCAGGGCCCCGATCGGGCGAGAGGCCCTGGACAACCAGCAGCGGGGGATCGCCTTCCTGATCGGCCTGGGCATCCTGGCCGGGCTGGTCTTCTTGATCCAGGGCGCGTTCAGCTGGAGCGGGCCGAGGCTGCGACCTTCGGTCGGCACCACGGCCGAGCTCGGCCAGTCGCTGTTCCGCCAGTGGGTGTTGCCCTTCGAGGCCGTCTCGTTCCTATTGCTCGCCGCCCTGATCGGCGCGGTCGTCCTCTCCCGGAGGGACGATCGTCCGTGATCAGGCTCCCGCTCGTGCTGTTCTTCTCCGCCGTGCTGTTCTCGACCGGCGTCTACGGCGTGCTGGCCCGGCGCAACGCCGTGCTGGTCCTGATGTCGATCGAGCTGATGCTGAACGCGGTGAACGTGAACCTGGTGGCGTTCTCCCAGTTCTGGCACGACGTGACGGGGCAGGTGTTCGCGCTGTTCGTGATCGCCGTCGCGGCCGCCGAGGTGGGGATCGGCCTGGCCATCGTGATCCTGATCTTCCGCAACCGCGAGACCATCAACGTCGATGAGGTGAACCTCCTGAAGTGGTAGTCGGGGCTGAGACCCTGATCGCGACCGGGATCGGGCCCGGGTTCGCCAAGCTGGCCTGGCTGGTCGCGGTGCTCCCGCTCGTCTCGGCGGCCCTGACCCTGTTCTTCGGGAAAGGCACGCCGGGCCGGGGGTGGATCTACGGGGTCACAGCGATGGTTGTCGGCTTCGTCATCTCCGTGCTGGTGCTGTGGCACTTCGTGCAGGGGGGCGGCGCCGTGAGCTCGTCGGTGGCGTGGTTCACCATCGGGCCGTTGCACGTGGAGGCGGGACAGTACGTCGACGGCCTGACGGCGATCATGCTGATCGTCGTCACGGCCGTCTCGCTCGCGGTGCACGTCTACTCGATCGGGTACATGCAGGGCGATGTCCGGTTCACCTGGTTCTACGTGGTGCTCTCGGTGTTCACGGCGGCCATGCTCGATGTGGTCATCGCCGACAACCTGATCCAGTTGCTGGTGGGCTGGGAGATCATGGGCCTGTGCTCCTACCTACTGATCGGGCACTGGTGGGAGGAGCGGATCAACTCCAACGCCGCGATCAAGGCATTCATCACCACGAGGATCGGCGACGTCCCGTTTATGTTCGGCATCTTCGTGTTGATCGCGGCGACGGGGTTCCACTCGGCCAACATCCAGCAGGTCGGGGAACTCGTGGGAGGTGCCGACGTGTCCCGGGGGTTGGTCTCGGTCGCGGCATTGCTCCTCTTCGGGGGAACCATCGGCAAGTCGGCGCAGTTCCCCCTCCACGTGTGGCTCCCGGACGCCATGCAGGGCCCCACCCCGGTTTCGGCGCTGATCCACGCCGCCACGATGGTGGCCGCGGGCGTGTACCTGGTCGGTCGGTTGTACTCGGTGTTCCTGCATGCGGCCCCCGAGGTCCTCCGGTTCGTCGGGGTCATCGGCGGGATCACGATGTTCGGGGCCGCGCTCCTGGCGCTGGTCCAGGACGACATCAAGCGGGTGCTGGCTTACTCGACGATCTCGCAGCTCGCCTACATGGTGATGATCATGTCCGTCGGCCCAGCGGGGAGGGACGCGGCGTTCTTCCATCTGTTCACGCACGCGTTCTTCAAGGCTCTCCTCTTCCTGGGCGCGGGCTGCGTGATCCACGCCGTGCACTCGAACGACATGAGCGAGATGGGCGGGCTGTGGAGGAGGATGCCCGTCACTTTCTGGACGTTCGCGGTCGGCTCGGCCGCCCTGGCCGGCCTCCCGCCGCTGGCCGGCTTCTGGTCCAAGGACGAGCTGCTGGTCGCGGCGTCGAAGGGACACGCTGTCGTGTTCACGCTGATGCTGGTCACAGCCCTGGTGACCGCCTTCTACACGGCCCGGATGGTCATGCAGACGTTCTTCGGCCCATATCGGGGGCACGGCGAGCCGCACGAGGCACCGGCGGTCATGACGGGACCGCTCGTCGCGCTTGCCTTCGGGACCATCACGGTCGGCTTCCTCGGCTCCGTCGTCACCCGTGGCGTCTTCTTCAAGTGGGTGTTCTTCGAGGTGCCGGAGCCGGTGACGTTCGTGCTCTGGGTGGCCACCCTGTCGATCCTCGCGGCCGGGCTCGGGATCCTGGCGGGATGGTACGTGTACCGCGATCAGCCCGAGCCCGACCCCGTGTTCCAGCTGGGATGGCTCTCGAGCCTGCTGATCAACAAGTTCTACCTGGACGACGTGTACATGAATGGGATCGTCCTGCCAGTCCGGGACCGCGTGTCAGCCGCGGTGGTGTGGTTCGATCGGAACGTCGTCGACGGCGTGGTGAACGGGACGGCCAGGCTCACCAAGGACCTGGCCTTCGGGACGGACGAGTTCGACCGCACCGTCGTCGACGGTGCGGTGAATGGGGTTGCGCAGGCGGCTGGGTTCACCGGCGGGCTGCTCCGGTACCTGCAATCGGGCAACGTCCAGCGCTACGCGGCGTTCCTGTTCGTCGGCGTGGTGGTGCTGGCCATCGTGATCACCAGGGTCTGAGGCACGGGGAGAGGGAGAGCGGATGAACAGCGGGTGGGACGACTGGGCCATCTCGATCGCCACGTTCCTGCCCCTGGTGGGGGCACTCGTCATTGCGTTCACGCCGAGGGAGCGGGACCGCCTGGTCCGCTCCCTCGGCGTCTTCTTCACAGCGGCCGCGCTGATCGTCGGCGTGGTCATCGCCGTCGGGTTCGACTACGGCGCCGGCCACGCACTCCAGTTCGAGGTCAGCACGCGCTGGATCCCCGTCATCGGGGCCCGGTACCACGTCGGGATCGACGGCATCAGCCTGCCCCTGTATGTGTTGACCCTCGCCCTGTCGTTCCTGTGCGCGATCTACAGCTACCGGTTCGTCCCCAGCCCCGGGCGGACGAAGTCGTTCCTCGCGCTGCAACTCTTGTTGGAGACGGGCATGGCGGGCACGTTCATCGCGTTCGACCTCATCCTGTTCTTCGTCTTCTGGGAGCTCGTCCTGGTCCCCATGTACTTCCTCATCGGGATCTGGGGGAGCGCGAACCGAGAGTACGCCGCCATCAAGTTCTTCCTCTACACGTTGTTCGGGAGCGTGTTCATGCTGCTGGCATTTCTGGGTATGTACTTCCGGTCGAACGTGAACGGTGCGCACACGTTCGACATCGTTCAACTCCAACAGTTCGCCGCCTCGGGCGGGTTCGCCAAGACGTTCCAGCTCGTTGCGTTCGTCGGAGTCTTCCTCGGGTTCGCCATCAAGGTGCCCATGTGGCCCTTCCACACCTGGCTCCCGGACGCGCATACCGAGGCCCCGACCGTCGGCTCGGTCCTCCTGGCCGGAATCCTGCTGAAGATGGGCACCTACGGGTTCATCCGGATCGCGCTCCCCATCCTTCCCGACGCCGCGCGGGAGTGGGCGCCGTGGATCGGCGGCCTGGCGGCCATCGCCATCGTCTACGCCGCGCTGGCCTGCCTGGCCCAGCGTGACCTGAAACGGCTCATCGCGTTCTCCTCGGTCGGCCACATGGGCTTCGTCATGCTGGCCATCGCCACCCTCACGCCGATCGGGATCAATGCGGCCATCTTCGGGATGGTGGCCCACGGCGTGATCACAGGGATGCTGTTCTTCTGCGTGGGCTCCATCTACGACCGGTACCACACCCGTCAGATCGCCGAGCTGGGCGGGGGTCTCATGCAGAAGCTCCCGTACCTGGGCGGCGTGTTCGCCTTCGTGGCCATCGCCTCCCTCGGGCTGCCCGGGCTGGCCGGGTTCTGGGGGGAGGTCATGGCCTTGCTCTCGTCGTACCAGCCCGCGCAGGCCCTGAACACGGGCCTGTTCCGGGCGTTCATGGTCGCCGGCGGGGTCGGCACGATCCTGACGGCGGGGTACTTCCTGTGGATGCTGCAGCGGGTCAACATGGGCACCCTGCCGGAACGATGGCGGGAATCGGCCCTGCCCGACGTCGGGACCGTGGAGTGGGTGTCGTGGCTGCCACTCCTGCTGGCCATCGTGGCGCTCGGCGTGTTCCCCCGGCTGATCCTCGGCGTCACCGACGGGGCGGTCTCCGGACTCATGCGGCTCTTCGGCGGATAGCGGCCAGCGGAGGCGAGCCGGGCCATGCGCATCGACTACCACGCGATCCTCCCGGAGCTCATCCTGTCCGGCACGATCCTGCTCGTCCTGGTAGCGGACTCCTTCGCTCGGCCACGCCGGAAATGGGTGGCCATGCCCGTCTCGTTCCTGGGGATCCTGGCGGCGCTGATCGCCGCGCTGACGCTGATCGGCTCGGAGCGGACCACGTTCAACGGCATGTTCGTGGTGGACAACTTCGCCTTGCTGTTCAAGGTCTTCTTCCTGTCCGTCGCACTGCTGGTGCTGCTGGTCTCGCTCCGCTACTTCAGCGACGGACGCTGGTACCAGGGGGAGTACTACTTCCTGTTGCTGACGTCCTTCCTCGGTTGCATCCTCATGCCCTCCTCGCGGGACCTGCTGATGTTGTTCATCTCGCTCGAGCTCGTGTCGGCGCCGGGCTTCCTGATCGTGGCCTTCCGGAAATCCGATCCCCGCTCGAACGAGGCCGGGATCAAGTTCTTCCTGTTCGGCGTGCTGTCCTCGGCCGTGATGCTGTACGGGATGAGCCTGATCTACGGGGTGACGGGTCAGACGAACTTGACGGAGATCGGGCGATCGCTGTCGGGGACCCTGCCTCAGGGACAGGAGACCCTGGTACTAGCGGCCATCCTGTTCATCGTGGCCGGGTTCGCCTTCAAGGTCTCGGCGTTCCCCTTCCAGTTCTGGGCGCCCGACACCTACGAGGGGGCTCCGGTCCCGGTGGCGGCGTTCCTGGCCACGGCGTCGAAGGCCGCCGGGTTCGCCGGGCTTCTCCAGCTGATGTTCGTGGCCTTCGCGGCGACATGGGAGTTCTGGACGCCGATCTTCGCCGCCCTGTCGGTGTTCACCATGACCGTGGGGAACCTCGTGGCTCTCCAGCAGCGGCAGATCGTGCGCCTGCTGGCGTATTCGAGCATCGCCCAGGCCGGGTACATGCTGCTGCCGTTCGCGCTGGTCTCGGGGGATCAGTCCGTCAACAACGCTGCCTTCGCCGCCGCGACCACGTACATCCTGATCTATGCCGTCATGACCCTGGGGGCCTTCGCCGTGGTCATCGCCATGACCAGGGAGTCCTCGAGCTTGCTCATCTCGGACTTCGCGGGCTTGGCGCGCCGAGCCCCCGTGCTGGGCATCGGGATGATCGTGTTCATGGTCTCGCTCGGCGGCGTCCCGCCAACCGGCGGCTTCTGGGCCAAGTTCTTCGTCTTCACCGCCGCCATCAGCCGCGGCGGCCTCGGACCGTGGCTGGCCGGGATCATGGTCCTGAACTCGGTGGTCAGCCTGTACTACTACCTCCGCGTCGCCCGGGAGGTCGTGTTCGTCGAGCCCCGCGTGGAGCGGCCACCGGCCTCCCCAGCTCTGGTCACGGGGGTGGCGGCCCTCGCGACGTTCGCCATCCTGGCCATCGGGATCTACCCCGAGCTCCTGGCACACTTCCCGCCGCTGTCCACGCTGGCGGGCCCGTAGCCCACCACGTTCGTCCGAACCGGTCGTAAGCTCGTGGCGAACGACCGAAATGGACAACCGTCGATCCGAAGGAGCGTGACGTACAGGTGATCGGGATCAACCGGGCCAAGACATGGATCCTCATCGCCGCGCTGGGCGGCCTGTTCGCGCTCATCGGCTTCGCGTTCTTCGGTTCGGCGGGCGGATGGACCTTCCTGCTCATCGGGCTGGCCATCAACTTCGCCCTGTACTGGTTCTCGGACAGGATCGCCATTGCCACGACCCGGTCGCACGCGGTCACGGAGCAGGAGTACCCGCGCCTGTATGCGATCGTCCGGGAGCTTACCCAGGCCGAGGGCATCCCCATGCCGAAGATCTACGTGTCTGACATGCTCCAACCGAACGCCTTCGCCACCGGTCGGAATCCCGAGCACGCCTCGGTGGCGGTGACGAAGGGGATCCTCCAGATCCTGGACGAGCATGAGCTTCGGGGGGTTCTGGCTCACGAACTGTCGCACGTGAAGAACCGGGACATCCTGATCAACTCCATCGCGGCGGGCATCGGGATGGCCATCACGCTGCTGGCCCGGTTCGCCTTCTTCTTCGGTGGCGGCGACGAGCGGAACAACCCGCTCGGGCCGTTCGCCTTCCTCATCGCGTGGATCCTGGCGCCGATCGCCGCAGCCATCATCCAGCTGGCAGTGTCGCGCGCGCGCGAGTACCAGGCGGACGAGTCCGGGGCCCTCCTGTCCCGTGACCCGGAGGCGTTGGCCCAGGCACTCCGCAAGCTCGACGCCGCCTCCAAGCAGGTGCCCGCGCCCGCGACGGTGAGCCCGGCCGAGGCTCATCTGTTCATCGTGAACCCGTTCCAGGGCCGCGGTGCGGGAAGGTCGCTGGCCAACCTGTTCTCCACGCACCCGCCGACGGAGGCGCGAATCGCCAGGCTGGAGGAGATCCGCAGGAACCTGAACCTCGTGTAGCCCTCAGGCGAGCAGCGCGGCCAGGTCGGGGATCAGCGTATGGCCGTCCGTCGACACCCCGTCGCCGCGCGATGGGTCTCGCTGGATGAGGTAGGTCCGCATGCCCAGAGCGGCCGCCCCGTCGCAGTAGACGGACTGATCGTCAACGAAGGCGGCGGCGGCCGGTTCCGAGCCCAATCGGTCGAGGGCCGCGCGGTAGATGGCGGCGTCGGGCTTGGCCGCGCCGACCTCGAATGACAGCACCACCGCGTCCATCTCCCGCTCCAGGCCGAGATCGTCCACGACCGGCCGGGTGGAGCGGGAGCAGTTGCTGACGAGGGCGGTTCGCACCCCCCGAGCGCGGAGGGCCCGAAGGACCGGGATGGAGTCCTCATACAAATGGATCCGGGTGAGCAAGGATGTCCGCTCGAGCTCAAGGAGCTCTGCGACCAGAGCCGGCTCGGGGTCGAGTCCGCACGCTGTCAGGACGCTCGCCATGTCCTCCTCGGCGCCGGCGAGTGACCCCACCCCCCGTGAGGGCCTGGTGCTCTCGAAGGCCGACTGGAGCGCGGAGCTCGTGATCCCGATCCGCGCCGCCATCGTGTCGCGAAGGCCCGGCCATTCGCCCCACACGAGCGTGTCGTAGAGGTCGATCAGCAGGGCATCGGGGAGTTCGCTCGATCCCATGTGCATCAGGCTACCGCGCCCTCGCGCGGCATCCCGCCCTCGCGCGGTCTCGCCCTCCGGGCCCCGACTAGTTCACGAGCTCGCGGCAGAACTCGGAGAAGCCGTCGACGTATCGCCCGACGTCGTCCTCGTCATGTTGCACCGAGACCGTCCACTGCTCCTCGTCGCCGGGGGTCATGAAGATGCCGCGGTTGATCATCCAGGAGAACGAGGCATAGAAGAGCTCGGGGATGGTTTCCAGGAAGTCCCGGTAGTTGGCGAGCGGCTCCTTGCGGTAGGACACGCAGCCCTTTGCCCCAAGGTCGACCGTGTGGGCGGGGATGCCCGTGTCGTCGATCGCGCGCTGGCACCCCTCGGCCAGCATGGTCCCCAGCTTGCCGAGCTGGTCGTAGGCGTCCTTCGTCAGGACCTGCGTGAGTGCCGCGAGCCCCGCGGCCACCGACAGGGGGTTGCCGTTGAACGTCCCCTGCTGCGTGGCACCCTTGGCCACGGCCTCCATGATCTGGGCCTCACCACCGAACGCGCCGGTCGTCGCGCCGCCTCCGATGGCCTTGGCGAACGCCGCCAAGTGGGGCCGGACTCCGAACCGCTCCGTGGCGCCGCCATAGGCGATCGTGCCGCCGCACTTGACCTCGTCGAAGATCAGCACGACCCCGTGGGCGTCGCAGAGTTCACGGAGGGCCTGGAGGTAGCCAGGCTGAGGCACGACGATCCCGATGTTCATCATCACCGGCTCCAGGATCAGCGCCGCGATCTCGTTCCCGTGCTCCCGGAAGAGCTCCTCTACCGCGGTCGCATCGTTGAAGGGGACGATGATCGTGTCGTGCCACATGGAGCGGGGCACGCCCTTCGACGTCGGCTGCGTCGTATACGCCGAGCCGGCCGTGTCGGCCGACTCACCCTTCACGTTGAACCGCATGTCGAGGACGTCCGACTCGGGAACCACCGAGAACAGAACCGCGTCGTGGTGGCCGTGATACGACCCCTCCATCTTCACGATGCGGTCCCGGCCGGTTGCGGCCCGGGCCACCCGCAGGGCGTCCATGGTGGCTTCGGTGCCGGAGTTGACGAACCGAACCTGCTCCAGCTGGAACCGTTCGCAGACTGCCTCGGCCAAGGCCACGGTCGGTTCCGTCGTCACGGCGAAGTGGATCCCCTGGTCGGCGACGTTGCGGATGGCCTCCACGATCTTGGGATGGGCGTGGCCCACCACGTTCACCCCGAAGCCGCCGTGGAAATCGACGTACTCGGTGCCGTCCACGTCCCATACCTTCGAGCCGTTCCCCCGGGCCAGGTACACGGGGTAGGGGTCGTTAGCTTGGAAGTTCGAGGCCACCCCCTTGGGCAAGCTCCGCACCGCGCGCTGGTGCAGCTTCGCGGACGCCGAGGTGCGCTCCAGCAGCCGCCGCTCCTCGCGTTCGCCGATCTCCCCAGCCCGGGCCTTCAGCCGTTCGACATCCACGCGTCCACCTCCTGAGTCGGCCAGCCTACCGAAACG
>DATDKZ010000259.1:0-5054 GCA_036519575.1 Actinomycetota bacterium
GGTGCCCATCCGGTGGGCATGGATCTCTCGATCCGGCAACTCGAGCACGCGAAGGAGTTGATGGCCCGGGCGGGCGTGTCGTTCCCGCTGGTGAACGGCGACGCCGAGGGGACTCCCTTCCGCGACGAGAGCTTCGACGTCGTGTTCTGTGACCACGGCGCCACGACGTTCGCCGATCCGTACCGGTCGATCCCGGAGGCGGCCCGGCTGCTCCGGCCCGGTGGGCTGCTCGCGTTCAACATCGAGAGCCCCATCCACTTCGTCTGCTGGAACGACGAGAAGGAGACGGTGGACGACCGCCTCCACCTCGACTATTTCGGGATGCACAAGTGGGAGGACGATGAATCGGTCAACTTCATGCTTCCGTACGGGGAATGGATCCGTCTGTTCCGCTCGACCGGCCTTGAGCTCGAGGACCTGATCGAGCCGCGTCCCGCTGCCAACGCCCGATCCACCTATCTCGACTACGCCGAGATCGGGTGGGCCCGCCGGTGGCCCGGCGAGAACATCTGGAAGCTCCGGAAGCCCCGGTAGATGGGCCGGCGCCCGCTGCGAAGGACCATGGCGTCGGCGGTTTCCGCGCTCGTCGTGTTGCTCATCGCGGCGTTCGTGCCCTCCTCACCTCCACGAACGGACCAGCGGCCCAACATCGTCCTGATCCTGACAGACGACCAGTCGCCCGACTCGCTCCCGCACGAGCCGCCCGTCATGCCGCAACTCCAATCGATGATGCGGGACCCGGCTGATCACTGGATCACGTTCTCCAACGCCTTCCTGAACACCCCGCTGTGTTGTCCATCCAGGGCCTCGATCCTCACCGGGAAGTACTCGCACCACACCGGGGTCCGGACCAACGACGACGGCGAGCTCCTCGACGAGTCCTCGACCATCGCGACCTGGTTGCACGCCGCCGGGTACCACACGGGCCTGATCGGCAAATACCTGAACGGGTATCCGTTCGGCCCGAGCTCGTACGTCCCGGCGGGGTGGGATCGGTGGCAGGTGAAGCGGCAGGGGGACCAGTCCACGGCGTACTACCGATACGTGCTGATCGACCAGGGGTTCCCCGACTACCGAGGCGATGGGCCGGGCAACTACTCGACCGACGTCTACGCCGCCGCAGCGGCCTCGTTCATCCGCTCGGCTCCCCCGGGGCATCCGTTCTTCCTAGAGGTGGCCCCCACAGCGCCGCACCGCCCGTGGACGGAGGCTCCCCGGGACGCCGGGGCGTTGGCTGGGTTCCCGATCGCCGACCCCCCAAGCCTGGGGGAGAAGGACGTGTCCGACAAGCCGAAGTGGGTCCAGGGGCTCCCTCCGCTGGACGCGGAGCGCCGGGCAGAGCTCCGGGCGATCCATCGGCGATCCTTCGAAACGCTCCTGTCCGTGGACGACCTGGTGGCTCAGGTGATCCGTGCGCTCCAGGTCCGCGGTGCCCTGGCCAACACCGTCATCGTCTTCATGACCGATAACGGCTTCTCCTTCGGGGAGCACCGATGGGTGGGCAAGACGTGTGCGTACGATGAGTGCATCCGCACGCCGTTCCTCGTGCGCTTCCCGGGCGCCTCGTCGCACGTGGACCCCCGCCTCGTCTCCAACGTCGACCTGGCCCCGACGTTCGCCGAGCTCGCTGGGATCGAGCCACCGTCACCGGTGGATGGGATGAGCCTGGTTCCGCTCCTCGAGGGGCGACCCTTCGAGTCCTGGCGAACGGCCCTCCTGAACGAATACGTCGGCGACCAGAAGGTGCCGCCCTGGTGGGAGGTGCGAACGGAGGACTTCGCCTACGTGGAGCTGGCCACGGGGGAGACGGAGCTGTACGACCTGGCCGGGACCATCGGCTCCGCCGACCCGTACGAGCTCGAGAACCGGGCGCTCGATCCCGCCTACGCCGCCGTGCGGGCTCGGCTCGCTGCGCGGCTTGCCGCCCTTCGCACGGGTTGAGCTCGGCCCGCACCGGCCCCCCCAATCGAAGAGGTTGCTGCTAGCGTTCGGCTGGTGCAGGACGCGCCCGGTCCCGATCCGCCTCCGTCCCGATCCGGGTCGTCCGGCCGTTGGTTCGAGGGACGACGCTCATACCTCGGATTCCTCTTGGTGGTCGCGCTCATCATCGCCGGGCTCTCCTGGGCGGGCCGCCGGGGTGCGGGCGAGGGCGGCGAGACCGGCGAGAACGGAAGCGCTCCGCCCCGGAGAATCTCGCCTTCGGGCTCGCCCCCAGGCACATCCCCCACGCCGATCGCGACCATGGAGCCTGGGTCCACACCCGTGAAGCACGTGGTCTTCGTGGTCAAGGAGAACCGGACGTTCAACAACTACTTCGCCACCTATCCGGGGGCGGCCGGCGCGACGTCGGGCGGCACGATCCGTTGCACGGAGAACGGGTGCCGGGACGGCCCGACCGTCGAGCTGCACCGGGCCCGAGACGTCCAGGCCCACGACCTCACGCATTGTTTCCGCTGCGCGCTCACCGCGATCAACGGCGGCAAGATGAACGGGTTCAACTGGATGAACGGGCCGATCCCCCTGGACGCCGAACGGGCCACGCTGTTCGGCCACGACCTCTCCGGCTACACGTACTTCGGCCGTAAGGGGATCCCGAACTATTGGGCCTACGCTGACCGGTTCGTCCTAGCCGACCACTTCTTCACGTCGATGTACGGACCCACGCTCCCCGAGCACCTGTATGCGGTTGCGGCGCAAGCCAATGGGATCGTGGACAACAAGAGCACCACGGATCACGCCGGAAGCTACTGCGACGACCCCACCGAGTACGCGACGCGCTTCCGGCCAAGGCTGTCGCTGAAGGACATCGCCGACATCATGAACCTGGAGGAGCGGATCGACGCGAACGGCGACAACACGTTCGCGCTGGGCCGGTACTGGGATCGCATCCGACTGTGCTTCGACATCCCGGTCCTGCCGGACCAGCTCCAGGCCGAGGGCATCTCCTGGAAGTACTACGCGGAGGAGAACGCCTGGATGAACGCTCTGCAGATGATCCGTCACGTGCGGTTCGGCGCGATGTGGCGCCACGTCCGGCCACCCGCCGACTTCGCACCCGACGTGCGACAGGGCCACCTGCCTGCCGTGTCGTGGGTCATCCCGCCCGAGTCGTACAACGAGCACCCCGGCCTGGGAAAGAGCGTGTGCGCCGGCGAGAACTGGACGGTGAACCTGGTCAACAGCATCATGAAGAGCGAGTTCTGGCGGTCCACGGTCATCGTGGTGGTGTGGGACGACTTCGGGGGGTTCTTCGACCCGATCGCCCCTCCGCACCTCGACCACATGGGCTTGGGACCGCGCACGCCCGCACTGATCATCTCGCCGTTCACGGTGGCGGGCGACAACCGGAACGGCGGGGCCGTCGATCCCACCGTCTACGAGTTCTCGAGCGTCCTGCGATTCATCGAGCTCGTGTTCGGGCTGGATCCCATGACCGAGCGGGACGCGAACGCCGATCCGCTTTCCGGCGCGTTCGACTTCGAACACCCGAGGTTCAAGAAGCTGGTGCTCCCGCTCCGAGAGGACTGCCCATACGGCACGACGTTCGCCCAGCTCGCCCCGAGCTGGCCGTTCGCCCGGACGATCGGCTCACCCCTGGACTGACGGAGCCGGATCGTCCGGGAACTGCGCGCCCTGGCAGTCGGTGCGCACCGGCTGGGGATCGGGCTCCCTCGGCTCCTGAGAGAAGTCGAAGGCCTCGGAGAGGTTGCGGGCATCACGGTCGCGGTGGGTGAGCTGCGACAGGCCCCAGTTGTCCTCGATGAACCGAAGCACCGAAGAGAACTCGCCGAGGGTGTGGTCGACGTAGCCGGCTTTGGCGTAGGGCGAGATGAGCAGCAGCGGCACCCGGATCCCGAAGCCGAACCCGTCCACCTGGGGAGGCGGGACGTGGTCGTAGAACCCGCCGTAGTCGTCCCAGGTGATGAAGATGGCCGTGTCCTTCCACATGGGGCTGGACATGATGGCGTTCACGATCCGGGTGGTCCAGTTCTGGCCCCAGCAGAAGCTGTACTCGGGGTGCTCGGAGAGCTCGAAGCGCGGCGTGACCCAGGTGACGGGAGGAAGGCGGTCGTCCCGGACGTCCTGCACCAACCCATCCACCGGGAACACGTGCGACTGCCACAACTGCGTGTCCTGGCGGATGTGGCGCACGGCGTCGTACGCGGACCACAGATAACCGTTCTGCATGTTCGTCGCCGAGTAGTAGGCCCACGGGATCCCCGCGCGGAGCAGGAGGTCGCCCTCGGTCAGGAAGTCGAAGCACGGTGGCACCTTCACCTCCTTGCCCTCGCGGTCCTCGACCGGAACATAGGCCTGCTCGACCGAGTCGCATCCCCACGCCTTGAACAGCCCCGTGGTCCGGTGCCGCTCCCTGAGCTGCTCGAGGTCCTGGATGGGGTTGTCGTGCGTCCCACCGGACTGGGCGGCGATCGTGTACAGGTGGTTGGGGAACGACGGGCCCTGGGCCGAGGCGAAGAAGTTGTCCCCGAGGACGAACCGCTTCGCCCAGTGCCAGTAGGCCGGCAGGTCCTTCGGCCCGAACTGGGTATAGGCGTAGCGGTCGGCCGGCGCGCTCACCGAGGCGAAGCCGTCCATCTTCCCCTCGTTCCAGGCCTGCAGCGCGCATTCGTAGCAGTGCACGATGTCGATGGGGATCCGGTCGAGGGCGGGCGTCAGGGGACGTGCGATCCCTTGATCCATCCCCGAGGTCGCGCCATCGGCCCCGGGGAACCGGCCGAAGAGGTTATCGAACGTCCGGTTCTCCTTGATGACGAACACGACGTGTTTGATGGGCCAGCGAGTGGGGAACGAGGTCGCGTCGACGCGGCCGGGGCGACTACCGAGATCGGTGGGGGGCAAGGGGTTCCAGTCCGGCAGGCCGCTGGAACACGCCACCGCCACGAGCAAGAAGGCCGCGGACAGCACGGCGCCGGACGAGCGCCGTCTGCCCGGTCGATGAGGGTCACCCCGCATCCGTGGAACCTATCTCATGACCCGGGCTGCCCGCGCTGCGTGATGGAGGACGGCCCCGGGGCCGGATAGCGGGGGAGGAC
>DATDKZ010000260.1:0-6910 GCA_036519575.1 Actinomycetota bacterium
CGGTGGGAGCGCGAGACCCTGAAGGACGTGACCACGTTCGCCACGAAAGCCGGCAGGCAGATCGCCCTCGCGCCCGGCGTCACCTGGGTGGAGCTCCTGCCCAGCACGATCAGCGTGGAGGCAGACCGGTAGGACCGGCCACACCTCTGGCCACTCGGGGTCCGGCGGTAGACTGAGCCCCTGGGCAGCGGGCAGGAGGAAACCGTGGATCGCGAGACCGGCACCTTCCGCGTGAAGTCGGGCTTGGCCGAGATGCTGAAGGGCGGGGTCATCATGGACGTGACCAACGCCGAGCAGGCCAAGATCGCCGAGGATGCCGGGGCGTGCGCCGTCATGGCGCTGGAGCGGGTCCCCGCCGACATCCGCAGAGATGGGGGCGTTGCCCGGATGGCCGACGTCGCCAAGATCGAGGAGATCATGGGCGCGGTGACCATCCCGGTGATGGCCAAGGCGCGCATCGGGCATTTCGCCGAAGCCCAGATCCTCCAGTCGGCGGGCGTGGATTACGTCGACGAGAGCGAGGTGCTGACGCCGGCCGACGAGGAGCACCACATCGACAAGTGGGCGTTCACGGTGCCGTTCGTCTGTGGGGCACGCGACCTGGGCGAGGCTCTCCGGCGGCTGGCCGAGGGCGCGGCCATGATCCGGACCAAGGGTGAGGCCGGCACGGGCAACGTGGTGGAGGCCGTGCGCCACCAGCGGGCGATGCTGCGCCAGACCGGCTGGCTCCAGACCCTCCGCCCAGAGCAGTACGTCTCGGCGGCCAAGGAGCTCGGTGCGCCGGTCGAGCTGGTACGGGACGTGGCGGCGGCCGGCAGGTTGCCGGTGGTGAACTTCGCCGCGGGCGGCCTGGCCACGCCGGCCGACGCGGCGCTGATGATGCAGCTCGGGGTGGACGGTGTGTTCGTGGGCTCGGGCATCTTCAAGTCCGAGGATCCCGACGTTCGGGCCCGGGCCATCGTCGAGGCCACGACCCACTTCAACGACCCCGACGTCCTGGCCAAAGTGTCGAAGGGTCTGGGCGAGCCGATGCACGGCCTGGACATCAAGGAGCTCGGCGAGGAGGGGCTTCTCCAGGTCCGCGGCTGGTGAAGGCGACGGCCGGTGCGTCGCTCCCGACCGAACCCTCTGACGCGACCCATATGATGGAAGGGCCATGAAGGGCGGTGTCCTCGCGCTCCAGGGCGACTTCCGCGAGCACGCGCACGTCCTCGCCGACCTCGGCATCGCGCCGGTCGAGGTCCGCCGGCCCGACGACTTGGCCCAGGTCGACCTGCTGGTGATCCCGGGGGGGGAGTCGACCACGATCGGGAAGCTCGCGGCGAGTGCCGGCCTGGTGGAACCGATCCGCGAGCGGGCCGCCGACGGGATGCCGATGCTCGGGACATGCGCCGGGATGATCGTGATGGCCGAGCGCGTCGATGGAGGCGAGCCGCTGTTGTCCCTGGTGGACATCACCGTGCGCCGGAACGCATACGGGCGGCAGGTCGATTCCTTCGAGTCGGACGTCGAGGTGGACGGGATCGACCATCCGGTCAAGGCGGTGTTCATCCGGGCACCGATGGTGGAGGACGTGGGGCCCGACGTGAAGGTGCTCGCCCGGCTCGAGGGGCATCCGGTCGTCCTGGAGCAGGGGAGCCTCATCGTGGCATCCTTCCATCCAGAGCTGGCCGGTGAGACGCGGTTGCACGAGTACGTCGCAGGGAAGGCGTAGATGTCTGGGCATTCCAAGTGGAGCACGATCAAGCGAAAGAAGGCGGCGGCGGACGCCAAGCGCAGCAACGCGTTCGCCAAACTGCTGCGAGCCGTCGAGGTCGCGGCCAAGGAGGGCGGAGGCAGCATCGAGGGGAACTCGACGCTGGCCTCGGCGGTGGACAAGGCGCGGGATGCCTCCGTGCCCTGGGACAACATCGAGCGCGCCATCAAACGCGGAACGGGCGAGCTGGGGGGCGGAGCCCGCTACGAGGAGGTCACGTACGAGGGCTACGGCCCCGGAGGCGTCGCGCTCATCGTGGAGACCCTCACCGACAATCGCAACCGGACCAGCCAGGACGTCCGCTACGCGTTCACCAGGAACGGCGGGAGCCTCGGCGATCCGGGGAGCACGGCGTGGATGTTCACGCGCAAGGGCGTCGTGCAGATCGAGAAGTCCACGGCCGTCGACGAGGAGAAGCTCCTGGAAATGGCGCTCGACGCCGGGGCCGAGGACGTGGCCGACGCCGGGAGCACGTGGGAGATCACGACCGATACCGCCGCCCTTCGAAGGGTCCGCGAGGTGATCGAGGCGTCCGGCATCTCCGTGCTGTCCGCCGAGCTCACGATGGTGCCGCAATCCCAGGTGCCGGTGGAGGGGGCCCAGGCTCGCCAGGTCCTCGCGCTGCTTGACGCGCTCGAAGAGCTGGACGACGTCCAGAACGTCTACGCGAACTTCGACATCCCCGAGGAGGTCATGGCGGAGGTCGGATAGGGGCAGATGCTTGCTCGGCCACCGCTTCGAACCTAATCTGAACACATGTTCGACCCGTGCGTGCTCGGCGTAGATCCCGGCCTGGCCGCCACGGGCCTGGCGGCGGTGTCGCAGGCCGGGGGGCGGGCCCGGGTGCTCTGGTCGGACACCGTTCGCACCCCGTCCGGACTTGCGGAGCCGCACCGCCTCCGCCACGTGGCGGAGGCGGTGCGGGAGGCGATCCGAACGTACGGTCCCCAGGCCATGGCGGTGGAGGCCGTGATGTGGGGTCAGAACAAGACGAGCGCGCTGTCCGTGTCCCGGGCTACGGGGGTCGTCCTGCTGATTGCGGCCGAGGCCGGGATCCCAGTCCAGGAATACGCGCCGCTCGAGGTGAAGATGGCCATCACCGGGGTCGGCAACGCGGAGAAGGACCGGGTCCGCCAGACGATGATCCGGGCGCACCGGGTCGAGGGGGTGCCCGAGCAGCCCGACGCGGTCGATGCGGCCGCCGTGGCCCTGTGTCACCTCCATCAATCCCGCATGCGGCGCGCCGGCGCCGTCGGAGCCCGATGATCTCCTTCCTGCATGGAGAGGTGGCCGAGAAGGGCGGGGGAAGCGTGGTGCTCTCAGTGGGGGGCGTTGGATACGAGGTGCTGATCCCGGCATCTTCGGCCGGGGCGCTGCCTCCCCTCGGCCGGCCGGCCAGGCTGTACACCCGGATGCAGGTCCGAGACGACTCCATGGTGCTCTTCGGCTTCGCCTCCCACGACGAGCGGGCGCTGTTCGACCTGTTGGTCACGGTGACGGGGGTGGGCCCCAAGCTCGCCCTGTCCTTCCTCTCAGTCCTATCGCCTGTGGCGCTCCGCCGGGCCGTGGCCGCCGGCGACGTTGCGGCACTCACGTTGGTGCCGGGTGTGGGCAAGAAGGTCGCCCAGCGTGTCATGTTGGACCTGAAGGACAAGCTGGGTGGCGACGTCGTGGTGGTCGAGGGGCCGCTCGCCGACGTCCGCGAGGCCCTCCTCGCACTGGGGCTCTCGGCGGCGGAGGCCAGCGAGGCCATGGCGGAGATCCCGGCGGACGGCGACCGCCCGGTCGACGAGCTCCTTCGTCAGGCCCTCCAGCACGTCGGGCGAGGCTAGTGGCGGAGGAGCGGATCGTCGAGCCGGAGCTGTCCCCCGACGAGCGGGAGTTCGACGCGGCGCTGCGGCCTCGGACGCTCCGCGAGTTCGTGGGCCAGGAACGGATCAAGGAGCAGCTCGGGCTGCTGATCGAGGGGGCGCAGGCCAGGTCGGAGACCATCGACCACCTTCTGTTCTCTGGACCACCGGGCCTGGGCAAGACGACCCTCGCCGGGATCGTGGCGAACGAGCTCGGCGTGAGCTTCCGCCCCACGTCCGGGCCGGCGCTGGACCGTCCCGGGGACCTTGCCGCGATCCTCACGAACCTGGAGGAGGGCGACGTCCTGTTCGTGGACGAGATCCACCGCATGCCCCGTCCGGTGGAGGAGGTGCTGTATCCCGCGCTCGAGGACTTCAAGCTCGACGTCGTCCTGGGCAAGGGGCCGAGTGCCCGCAGTATCCGCCTGGACCTCCCACGGTTCACCCTGGTCGGCGCGACGACCCGACCCGGGCGGATCACGCTGCCGCTTCGGGAGCGGTTCGGCTTCTCGCCACGGCTGGACTATTACTCGCGCGACGACCTGGCCAGGATCGTCCGCCGCTCCGCGGGCATCTTGCAGGTGGCGTTGGACGGCGAGGGCGCGTCGGAGATCTCCCGGAGGTCCCGGGGCACCCCCCGAGTGGCCAACCGCCTGTTGCGTCGGGTGCGGGACTTCGCGGAGGTCAGGCACGATGGCGCGATCGATGCCGAGGTGGCCCGGCGAGGCCTCGAGCTCTTCGACGTGGACGAGGAGGGTCTGGACAAGCTGGACCTGTCCATCCTGTCCGCGGTGATCGAGAAGTTCGGCGGGGGGCCGGTGGGGCTGTCCACCCTCGCCGCCGCCGTGGGCGAGGAGACCGACACGGTGGAGGATGTGTACGAGCCGTACCTCCTCCAGCTCGGCCTGCTCAAGCGCACGCCCAGGGGCCGCGTGGCCACGCAACGGGCCTATTCGCATCTCGGGGTGGCCGTCCGCGAGCCGTTGCCGTTGTCGTAGCCCCGCGTCCAGCATGGGCCGCGATAGCCTGTATGCTGCGGGTTCGTCCCGACCACACGAAGAGGTTCCCCGATGATCGAGATCCTCGCCCAGAGCTCTGACGGAACGTCGTCCGGCGGCTCGCTCCTCAGCTTGCTGTTCCCCCTGGTCCTCCTCGGTGGCGTTTTCTACTTCCTGCTCCTTCGACCCAACCGCACGCGACAGCGCCAGCAACAGAGCCTCCTCGAGAGCCTGAAGGTCGGGGACGAGGTGATGACGGCGGGCGGGATCTTCGGCACCCTGAAGGACATCGACGAGGAGGACGACACCGTCACCGTCGAGATCGCCCCCGGGACCGAGGTGCGCATGCTCCGCCGGGGCATCGCCCAGCGAGTGGTCGATGAGCCGGAGGAGGAAGGCGGGGGCGACGACGGCACCGAGGACCAGGGCTTCGACCAGGAGGCCGGCAGCCGGCCGTGAAGGGCAGCGCTGACGCCGCTCCACGGGCGCCGTCGCCCGAACCGGCGCCGGCAGCGGGGGAGCGGCCCGAGTCCCAGCCGGAGGCGGTCAGCCTGGAGGCGGTCCAGGCCAATCCGGAGCTCTCCGGGTTCATCTCCGCAGCCGACCGGGTCATGGAGGGGCTGGGCTACACCGAGCACGGCTTTCGCCACGCCAACCTGGTCGCTCGGATCAGCTACAACGTCCTGACCCGTGTGGGCTTCGACGAGCACACCGCAAATCTGGCGAGCGTGTCGGGTTACCTCCACGACGTGGGCAACATGGTGTCCCGGGAGGTCCACGGGCAGATCGGGGCGGTGCTCGTGTATCAGGCCCTGAAGGACCATGTCGCCGGGACCGACCTGGCCTCCATCGTCGCCGCTGTGGCGAACCACGAGGAGGAGAACGGGTACCAGGTGTCGCCGGCGGCCGCCGCTGTCATCCTGGCCGACAAGTCCGACGTTCACCGCAGCCGCGTCCGCAAGTCCGGACAGATCGAGTTCGACATCCACGACCGGGTCAACTTCGCCGCCGAACAGTCCTTCCTGCGGGTAGACTCGATCGCCCGCACCATCACTCTCGAGCTCACCATCGACACCGAGATCAGTCAGGTCATGGAATACTTCGAGATCTTCCTCGGCCGCATGCAGATGTGCCGGAAGGCTGCCGAGGTCCTCGACACCAAGTTCAAGCTCACGATCAACGGGGCCGAGCTGGCGTGAGGGGCAGCAGCCGCAATCTCTGGCTCTCACTCGCGTTCGTCGGCGTCCTGGTGATCGCGTCCGTCGGCGCATTCGTGGCCGGCATCCGCCCGGTGCTCGGCCTGGATCTGGAGGGCGGCGTGTCGGTCGTCCTCGCCGCGCCCGACGGGACGCCCGAGTCCGTCATGGAACGGGCCCTGGAGAACATCCGCAACCGGGTCGATGCCTTCGGCGTAGGCGAGCCACTCCTGTTCCGTTCGGGCAACACCATCGAGGTCCAGTTGCCGGGGTTGGCCCGTGGATCCATCGACGAGCGGGCGAAGGATCAGTTCTGCATTGAGGGAGAGGCCGGATCGGTCTACCGATGCTTCCCCACCCAGTCGGAGGCGGCCACCGAGCTCCACGGCACCACGGTGAACACGGTGGTGAACAGCGTCTGCTTGTCCGGGCTCTCCGAGTTCGACAGCGCGCCTCAATGCTTCGGTTCGCCGAAAGACGCCAACACGGCGATCAAGGGGATCACGGTGTCGAAGGAGAAGGCAAAGTGGTGCCTGGCCGACACCGGGCTGGCCACGGACCCGTGCTTCGAGTCCAAGGATGCGGCGAACGCGGCGCTGGCCGGGATCGGCACCGCCGTCTCGCAGAGCTACTGCGTCCAGGGATCCAAGGGGGAGACGTTGTCCACGGACGCCGGGCCGGCCTGCTTCCCCGACGAGGCTCAGGCCCAGCAGGTGCTGTCCGCCATCTCCGTCCAGCACGAGACGCACGAGTTCTGCGTGATCAGCTCGGCGGGGAAGGGCCTGGGGTGCTATCTGACCAGGGACGCGGCTGAGGCGCAGCTCCAGAAGACGGGACAGGAGCGCCTGCTTCAGGTGATCGGCACCACCGCCCGGCTGGAGGAACGAGAGGTGCTCCAGACCATCGCCACCGGCACGCCCGAGTTCGAGTCCACGCCGGTCACGTGTGGAACAGCGACCGAACAGGGGACGGCCGACTGCAGCTTCGAAGCGCTGAAGGATCAGACGGTCGTGTTCGCCGGGCAGGAGGGCGACAAGTACCGGCTGGGACCGGTCGAGATCACCGGCGACATGATCAAGAGGGCCACGGCCCTGTACAGCTCGGGCAGCG
>DATDKZ010000261.1:0-2099 GCA_036519575.1 Actinomycetota bacterium
GACGTCCTGGCCACGGTGAAGGAGGCTGGGCTGTCCGTGCCCGTAGCCGTGATGACGTACTTCAATCCCGTCCTTCGCCGCGGCCCTGGCAACTTCCTGGCCGAAGCAGCGCAGGCGGGAGTGTCGGGCGCAATCATCCCCGACCTGCCGATCGACGAAGCCGATGACTGGATCCGCGCGTGCTCCGCGGTATCGGTGGCCCCGGTCCTCCTTGCGGCTCCGGGTTCCACCCCCGAGCGTCTGATGTCGATCGCCGCGTCCGCCCGTGGGTTCGTGTACTGCGTGGCCACCTACGGGGTGACCGGCCAGCGCGAGAGCCTGGCGGGGACGGCAGAGGAGGTCGTACGGGCGCTCCGCCCGCTCACCGACCTCCCCCTGCTGGTGGGCGTGGGGATCGGCACCCCCGCACAGGCCTCGGAAGCGTGCGCCTTCGCCGACGGGGTCATCGTGGGGAGCGCCCTGGTGCGCCGACTGGTGGAGGGGGACCCGGAAGGGGCCCTGGCGATGGCGAGGAAATTCCGGACGGCCATCGGGCCGGCCTAGTCACGCGGCTCAAGCCGGACGGGCGTCGGTATCCGTAAGCGAGGGTGGAGGGCCGCGCTTTCCCTTCGGAGCGGGATGTGGTACGTACCACCTGCTCGTGAAGGGGGAAAGGAGGACGGAGGGCTCGGGGACCTCGTTCGCTTTCCGCTGAGAAAGACAGGTACGAGGAATGGTTCCGGTGCAGGCTCACACGGGATCCGGCGCCGGAGATGAGAGGGGGCTCGATGAGGAAACCACGTTGGTTGGTCGTCGTGACATTGCTGGGGGCGCTCTCCCTGGTCGCCGCGGGCTGCGCGAGCGATGAGGGCGGAGGAGGCGGAGGAGGCGGTGGAGGCGGTGGTGGCGGGGTCGACTGCAACACGGTCGAGTTCGGCTGCGTGACGTATGCCTCCGGGGAGCCGATCCGGGTCGGCACGTTGCTCGCGATCTCCGGTGACGTTGCCACGCTCGGCGACGACAGCCTGAACGGCGTCAAGCTCGCCGTCGACTACCTGGACGGGAAGTTCGACGCTACGCCCGGGCAACTCGTGGGACACGACGTCCAGATCGACAGCCAGGATGATCTGTGCGCGAAGGAGGGCGGCCAGTCCGGCGGGACGAAGCTCGCCTCCGATCCCACCATCGCCTGGGTCATCGGGACCAGTTGCTCGAGCTCCGCTTTCGGGGTGGCGGACAAGATCCTGGGAGACAAGGGCATCGTCCTGATCTCCCCGTCGAACACGGCGGCCGGCCTGACCGACCCGGCCACCCACAACCCGTTCTACCTGCGAACCGCGCAGAACGACGCGATCCAGGCAAAGGTCGTGGCGGACTTCGTGTTCACGAAGCTGGGGTTCAAGACCGCCGCGACGATCCACGACGAGAGCCCGTACGCGGCGGGCCTGACGAGCGGGTTCAAGACATTCTTCGAGCAGCTCGGAGGCACGGTCAGCGTCGAGGAGGCGATCCAGAGCACCGACCCCGACTTCAAGCCGCTGCTCACCAGCATCGCCCAGACCAAGCCGGAACTGATCTACGCGCCGGACTTCAACCCGGCCTGCGCCCTGATGGCCAAGCAGATGCTGGACATCGAGGGGTTGAAGGGCGTGAAGTTCATGGGTTCGGACGGCTGTGCCGCCTCGACGTTCTTCGACCAGGCCGGGAGCGCGGCGGACGGCACGTACATGTCCTTCCCGCTCCCCAGTCCGGGCGGGTCGGAGAGCGGGCTGGTCGGTGACTACAACAAGGCCTACAAGGACCAGTTCGGCGCGCCGACGGCGGCGTTCAACACGAACGCGTTCGACGCCTTCAACATCATGGCCGAGGCGGTCAAGAAGGTGGCCATCGAGGGCGACGATGGGTCGCTGACCATCCCCCGGGCGGCGCTCAAGGACGCCGTGTTCCAGACCAAGGACTACCAGGGCCTCACCGGCACGCTGACCTGCATCCCCACCGGGGACTGCCAGTCCCAGGCGGCGGTCAACATCGGCGTGTTCCTGCTCCCCGATCTCCCCATCGAGGGCGGGAACCCGGACGCCAAGCCGATCTTCAGCGAGCAGTTGACGCTGACCGAGGCG
>DATDKZ010000262.1:0-5365 GCA_036519575.1 Actinomycetota bacterium
GCAGGCGCTCGGCCGTGATCGCGCTCGAGGTCTTCCCTCCAAGATCCATGACCTCGCCGGACTCCCCGTACGCGTTCATCGCGTCGATCACCACTTTCCCCGTCACAGCGAGGGGGGGCGGAAGGGCCTCCGGCTTTCGAAACGGCACGGCCAGCACCACGATGCCGCCGAAACGGGCAGCCTCCTCGACGCTCATGGCCTGTGCCGACAGACCGATCCGCTCGATGAGCTCCTTCAGCGACTCCGGCCCTCGAGAATTGGCGATGGCGATCTGGTGTCCAGCGCCTGCCCACATCTCGGCGAGCGTGCTGCCCATCCTGCCCGAGCCGATGATCCCGATGCGCATGGAGGCGGCTATGTTAGCGCGAGCTCCGATTCCCACGATTTGGCCTGAGAGCCCGGCTGAGCTGGGCCTCGCCCTCGCGGCCAGCGTCATGGCTGCAAGGACGGGAACTATTCACGGGGATCGCCCGGACCCGCGAGCGGCGCCAGCGAGGCTGGCTGGCCTCAGGAGTCCATCGAGGCTGCCGGCCTGCGGAACGACAACAACGCCCCCAGCGTCGCCAGCGAGGCGCCGACCAGTCCGACCACCGCGCCCAACTGGGCGTCTGCCGTCAGAGTGCCATCCGCGAACGCCGCCCGGACGGTTTCCCCTGACTGTTGAGCAGCAGAGCCACTCGTGAGCTTGGTCACGGCTTCGCTCTCTACCGCAAACGTTGCGAAGCCGGCGGGATCGGCAATCGCCCATACCGATGCAGCAAGGAGCACTACCCCCCCGACAAGCCCTAGGAACGCCCACACGAATCGGCCCCCCGCCTGCGAGGCAATCACTCCAACGCCCGACAAGACCGTCAGGATTGCGAGGCCGAACAGCGATTTGCCGGTCACCGTCTCGATGGCGCGGTACTGCTCCGAGGCGCCGGCAGAGTTCGTGACCTCGATCCAGGTCAGCAACATCGCGACCGCGGCAACGGCCGCGCCCAAGGCCAGGCCCCACGCACCAGGGTTGCGTTTCAAGCGATCCATCGGCCCCCCGTCCGATCCAATCGTTTGCCACCCTACCCCAGATCTCGAACACTTGAGTCTGAGCAGCGCGAATAGCCTTGGGCTAGGAGACCCGGCGCGCCGATAGCCTCAGATGTCGGCCGTTCCGAGCACGATGTCATCGCGGCGGCGGCACTCGTCGCGGGCGTCGCGATAGTGATCTCGGCCGTGGCCGGTAGGACGATGGTTCAACGAGACATCTCGTAGGGCATCGGACCGAAAGGGAGATCGCGAGCCAGCGCCTCGTCCTTACTTCCACCGCTCAACCGCGTACCCGACCCCGGTCCGAGGAACCCGGATCCCCGCGAACGAAGGACCCGTCCCCACTAGGTGTAATGCCGCAGGTCCCGCCACATCGCGGGCAGTGGCTCTTTGGGGCCACGCGCGATGATCAGGGGGTTGCCCTGCTCCTCGGTGTCGATGTCCAGGCCGTTGTCGAGCCGACCGACCGGCTCCAGCTCATCGAAGAAGCGTCGCAGGTACGACTCGGGCAGGCCCACCGCGAGGACCGTGGTCGTATCCTCGGGCGGCGTCCGCCACCACCACCAGGTGACGTGGCCGCTGTACGGGGTCGGAAGCGACGTTCCGTAGCGCTCGATCGCACCGGCTTCGCCGTAGTTGCCTGTGAGAACGATCGCTGTGGCGCGTTCGGCGGGTGGGATCTGCGCCCACGCTTCCTCGATCTGCGACACGAATGTGGGCCACCCGATCTGCTCGCCGAGATCGTAGTTCACCTCCTGCAGCGGCACATCCGCCAACGCCGACGCGGGCAGGATCGGGAGCACGATCGGGTAGCCGGCCACCGTCAGCAGTGCGAGCACCGCCGGCACCACAACCCGGCGCACACGCCCCGCATTCCTGGTCCACCATCGCTCGAACGGCACCGCGCCGGCCGCGACCAGCGGCAAGTACAGGGCCGCGACGTAGTAGGGCTTATCGCCCGCTACGATCGCGAGCCCGACGGCGAGGACGACGTATGCGATCCCGAGCGCCCGGAACGGCCTCGCGTCGTCCGATCGCAGCACGCGCCACAAGCCAGCGATCCAGAGCGGCGTCGCAGCGAACCCGGTGATGGCGAACTGCAGCGGGATCCAGGAGAACGTCTCCCCCACGCCCGACGAACGCCCCTGGATCACCGTGAGCATCTCGACCTGCGGCCAGTCGTGCTGTGCTTGCCACCACAGGTTCGGCGCCCACAGCACAAGCGCCACGGCGACGCCGGCTGCGAACCACCCGCTCGCGAGCAGCCGTCGCTCGGGGCCCGCGAGGATACCAACGAGCAGCCCAGCCACGAGGAACCCGATCGTCCACTTGTTCAGCAGCCCGACCCCCAGGACAGCACCGATCGCCGGCCACAGCCGCGGGTTGCCTGTGCATAGCAGGCGCAAGACCAGCACGGTGACCGCCGTCCACAGCGTGATGTCGAGCGTCGCCGTGCTGAGCATGTGTCCGCCCGCCAGGATGCCGGGTGCGATGGCGAGCGCGATCGCGGTCGCCGTCTGCCCGAGCCGCCCGGCGCCGAACTCGCGCGCGCAGAGCGCGGCCAACACGATCGACGCCGCGCTGAACAACGCCGGCCACATCCGGAGCACCACCAACGACCATGGCGCGATCGCTTGGGAGATCTTCGCGATCAACGGCGTCACGGGGGGCTGGTCCACGAACCCCCAGGCCATCCGCTTCGCGCACGAGAGGAAGTACAGCTCGTCGCGGTGGTAGCCGTAGCGGCCCGCATACGCCATGAGCAGCGTCACCGTCGCGGCCGAAGCCAAGACCACGGGAGGCCAGGCGAAGGGATGGAGCTTGTATGTCTGCTCGCTGCGACTTGGGTTTGGTCGTTGGTTCACGACGGTCACCGACCCACAGAGAGTGGCCGTCGAACCGAAAATGGAACCGAGCTCGTCCGGCCGGGCGGGCTAGCCGCCGATGTCGGCTTGCGTTGGGCGACAACACGCTATCAGAGCTCGGGGGGGCGATCGTGTCAGGCCGCGACTGCCGTACCCCGGACTGTCTTCGTCCCTCGCTGTGCCAGATGGTGGCCAAGGGCGAAGATGAACAGAGCGTTGAGCACGTGTAGTGACCGAAGCCAGCGCGGGTGCAGCTCCGGGTCGACGAAGAGCGGCTGCAGAAATACGAGCAGGAAGAGAACTACTGTCAGAGCGATGACGGTCCGCCCCATCCGGCCGACGATCGCGGCGATGAGCATCAGGATCGGTATGAGGTGGAGGACGATGAACCCCCACTGCCGGTGTGGCTCCAGGCTTTCGCCGCCCAGGAGGCCAAGGCCGGCCAAGAGAAACTGGATCGCCACAGCGAGAACAAACAGCCAGGCAAGCCCGACGAAAATCTTGCGCGCTACATCCATCTGGGCCCCCCGTTGACCGAACGAAGTTGAACTCCTCCCTCCCCAGAGTGACAGACCCACCGAGCATCCACAACGCGATGGACGTTCCCGCGCTCGGTCAGTCCAGTGCGAAGGATCCTGTGACGATCTCGCCTGCCGGCTCGTACGTACCGATCACGACTCCAGTGGTGGAGACCTTGCTCTCGACGAGCTTCAGCGCGGACGGGATGGTGCCCTCCGAGAACAGGCGTTTGCCGGATCCGATGACGAGGGGAAACACCCACAGGCGGTAATGGTCGACGAGATTGTGGCGCATGAGCGTCTGGATCAGGTTCCCGCTGCCATGCACCTGCAGCTGCGGTCCATCGTCCTTCTTCAGCGCTGCGATGCCCTCGGCGGCATCTCCCTCGATCATGACCGAGGGGCCCCACTCCAGCGTGGGACGACTCCGCGACGCGACGTACTTGGTGGCGTCGTTCAACGGCTTGGCGCCGGCTTCCTCCGGGGCGTGCGGCCAGTGCGCGGCGAAGATCTCGTACGTCCTGCGTCCGAGAACCAGGTCGAACGGCGCGCTCATCGCCTCGGTCATGACCTGACCCATTTGTTCGTCCCAATAGTTCACCGACCATCCTCCGAGCGCGAAACCGCCGCTATCGTCCTCTTCAGGTCCGCCAGGGGCTTGCATGACCCCGTCGAGGGTCAAGAAGGTGTTCACGATCAGCTCTCTCATCGCCTCGTGTCCTTTCGATCGGTTCCCCGGCTTGAGTGAAGCCCACCGCAGCATAAGACTGCCGAAAGGAGCAAGACTCATCGCGGGTGGGAGCGGCATCTCGGATGCACGGCTATCGTTTGCCTTTCAGAGGAATGGAGCATGCATGGAGCTGTGGCATGAGGTGGCAGGCGAGGGTTCGCCCGTTCTCCTGATCCACGAAGGTATCTGTGACAGCCGCATGTGGGAGTCCCAGTGGCGGACGTTCCCACAGGTCCACCGAACCATACGATGCGATCTGCGAGGGTTCGGCCAGACGCCGCTCCCGGCTGAGCCCTATTCGAACGCTCGCGATGTCGTCGAGCTGCTTGATCGGTTGGAGTTGGGCGCCGCTGCGCTGGTCGGTGTGTCACTCGGGGGACGCGTCGCCCTCGAGGTGGCGCTGGCCCGGCCCGACCTGGTTGAGCGGCTCGTGCTCGTCGGACCTGGGTTGCCCGGCCACGCCTGGTCGGACACCGTCCGGAGATACGGCGAGGAGGAGGACGCCGCGGTCGCCCGAGGCGATCTCGATGCTGCCGTGGAAGCGAATCTGCGCATGTGGGTCGATGGGCCGAACCGCCGCCCGGACGAGGTTGAACCAAGCGTGCGGAGCTTCGTCGGGAAAATGCAGCGACGTGCGCTGGAGCTGCAGGCGCCGATGTGGGACGAGGTGGAGGAGGAGCTGCTCGTGCCCGACGTCGAGAGCCGGTGCGCCGAGGTCGGCGTCCCTACGCTCGTGCTGGTGGGAAGCGAGGACGTCTCCGACATGCATGAGATTGCCGACCGGCTCACGTCCGGGATTCCCGGCGCGCGCAAGGTCGTGATCGCCAGAACCGCCCACGTACCAAGCATCGAACGTCCTCATGAGTTCGACACGCTGGTCCTGGCGTTCCTTAGTGCATCGTAGGAAAGGAGCGGCCACCTCGTGGCGTTAGACCAGCCGGATCTGGTCGCGAATGACATGAGGGAGTTTCTTCCGGCTGCTCCGTACGAGCGAGAAGGCCTGATACGGCGACTCACCTTGCAACAGGTGGCCGATCGGGCCGGAGTCGACAAGGCATACGTCCTTCATCTGATCGAGGCCGGCACTTCGACCAACGTCGAGATGCGCGCGCTTGAGCTCGGCCTGAACTGGACTCCCGGACCGGCGTGATACGTACGGGCGCAGCTCGCCAGCATCGGATCACTCACCCTCAGCACAAGGGATGATGCGAGATGATGCCTTCCCC
>DATDKZ010000263.1:0-2128 GCA_036519575.1 Actinomycetota bacterium
CCCATCAAGGAGGTCCTGCTCGACGTCGCGGAGCGCGGCCGCTCGCTGGGGATGATCCTGGTCGGCGCGGAGCAGACGGCGAGCGAGGTCGAGCGGCGGATCATCGCCAACAGCGCGTTCCGGGTGGTGGGGCGGCTGGACACGGCGGAGGCGGCCCGGAGCGAGTACGGATTCCTCCCCGCCGTCACCCGGTCGCGGGCCTCCATCCTCAAGCCGGGATCGATGATCCTCCAGCAACCGCACATCCCCATCCCACTCCAGATCCGCTTCCCCTTCCCGTCGTGGGCCACCCGGGCCGACGAGGCGGCGCCCTCCGGCGGGGATCCGTTCCGGCCGTTCCGGGGGGAATGAGCGCTCTGAGGTTCCTGCACACGGCAGACTGGCATGTCGGCAAGGCCGTCCGAGGAAGGCCGCGGTACGAGGAGTTCGCGACGGCGCTCGACGAGGTCGTGGGGATCGCCCGCGATGAGGCCGTCGACGCGGTGCTCGTGGCGGGGGACCTCTACGAGCACCGGGCCGCGCCACCCGAAGCCGATGCCGTGGTGTTCGAAGCCCTCCTTCGTTTGCACGAGGCAGGGATCCGGATGGTGGCCATCCCCGGCAACCATGACTCCGCCCTCCGGCTGGAGGCCCTGAGCAAGCTGCTGCGACCGATCGACGTCCAGCTGGTGGCGCGGGTTGCTCCGCCCGACGGCGGCGGGATCGTCGAGCTGCCATCGCGGGACGGCGCGGTCTCGGCCCTGGTCGCCTGCGTTCCGTTCGTCCCCGAGCGGCGATTCGGCGACGCCGCGGCCCTGTTCGAGGCCGGAGAGCGTTGGTTCCTGTCCTACGCGGAGGGGATGGGGGAGTTGCTGGTGGCCATGGCCGGTGGCTTCCGGCCGGATCGCGTCAACGTCCTCCTCGCCCACCTGTTCACCGACGGCGCGATGCTCGGCGGTGGCGAACGCGAGGTCAGCATCGGGCTTCAGTACGCCATCTCACCGTCGAGGCTGCCCGGGGAAGCCTCGTACATCGCGCTTGGCCACGTGCACCGGCCTCAACCGGTCAAGGGGTCGGCCGCTCCGGCCCGGTATGCCGGCTCGTTGATCCAGCTCGACTTCGGCGAGGTGGATCAGCGGAAGTCGGTGGCGATCGTGGAGGCATCTCCGGGGAAGCCGGCCCGGGTCCGGGAGGTCCCGCTCACCGCGGGCCGGCGCCTGGTCGACGTTCGAGGGACCTTCGACGAGATCGTTGCCCGAGCCGTCGACCTCGCCGATGCATACCTCCGAGTGTTCGTGAGGACCGAGGGTCCGGTCCCGGGATTGGCCGACAGGATCCGAGAGGCCCTTCCGAACGTCCTCGACGTGCACCTGGACTACGAGCGGCCCGAAGGCACCCTCCAAGCCGAGCCGGTCTCCTCGCTCCGGCCGCGCGACCAGTTCGAGGCATACTTCCGCGCCCAACACGGCGCGGAGCCATCCGCGGAGATCCTGGAGGCCTTCGACGAGGCCCTCGCCCTCGATACCGAGGGGGTCTGATGCGTCCCGTTCGACTCGAGCTGAAGGGGTTCACGTCCTTCCGTAGCGACCAGGCCATCGACTTCGACGGCCTCGACCTGTTCGCCATCGCCGGGCCTACCGGCTCCGGAAAGTCCTCGATCCTCGACGCCATCACCTACGCCCTGTACGGCTCGGTCGATCGGGTGGGCAGGCAGGTGGCGCAGCTCGTCAGCCAGGGCCAGCCCCGGATGGCCGTGATGCTCCAGTTCGGCGTGGGGAAGGAGCGGTACCGGGTGGCCCGGTCCACGCCGGCCCACGGCGGGTCGAAGATCCTGCTGGAGCGGTGGGAGGATGGGGAGTGGCGCCAGGCCGGGGAAGGCGCGGACCGGGTCCGGGAGGCCGACGCCATGATCAGGCAGGCCATCGGACTGGACTACGAGGCCTTCACCAGGTCCGTGCTGCTCCCGCAGGGCAAGTTCGCCGAGTTCCTGGTGGGCGATGCCAAGGACCGGCGGAACATCCTCACCGAGCTCCTGGGCCTGGAGCTGTTCGAGCGCCTGGCCAGGCTGGCCGGCGAGATCAAGCGGATGGCGTCCGCGGAGGCCGGCGCGAACGAGCGACTCCTCTCCACCGAGTACGCCGGCGTGACC
>DATDKZ010000264.1:0-2588 GCA_036519575.1 Actinomycetota bacterium
CGCCCTGATCGACGCCGGGGCGGATTTCGACCTGCTCCGCGAGGAGCTGGCCAAGCTGCCCCTCGAACCGTTCGACATCGAGGTGCAGGACGTGGAGATGAACGGTCTCCACGCGAAGCGGGTGGAGGTCAGGGCCACGGCGGCGGGAATCATCCGCACCTACGCCAGCATCCGCGCCCTTCTGGACTCGGCGGACTTCCCTGCGGACGCGCTCGACCTTGGACAGCGGATCTTCCGGCGGCTGGCCGAAGCCGAGGCCCGCGTGCACCGAAAGGAGATCGACCTCGTCACCTTCCACGAGGTGGGCGCGGTCGACTCGATCGTCGACATCGCGGGCACCGCGCTCGCCCTCACGATGCTCGGGGTGGAGCGAGCCTTCTCCTCCGCGGTCCCCACCGGCCTCGGCATGACCAGGACCGACCACGGCGCGATGCCGATCCCGGCGCCGGCCGTGGTCGAGTTGCTGCGCGGCGCACCCCTGTACTCGAAGGGCGTTCCCGAGGAACTGGTGACGCCGACCGGCGCCGCGATCCTCGCGGCGACGGTCGAGGGCTACGGGGAGCTTCCCTTGATGTCGGTGCAGTCCGTCGGATACGGCGCGGGCACTCACCGCCTCGACTTCCCCAACGTCCTTCGGATCCTGGTCGGTGAGGAGGCCGAGTCGCGGGGCGCCGCCCCGCCTGCACCCCGCGACTCGACGGAGGTCCTTCTGGAGACCAACGTGGATGATCTGAATCCGGAGGTGTTCGAGTACGTGATCGAGGAGCTGCTGGCAGCCGGGGCCCAGGACGCCTGGCTGGCCCCGGTTGTCATGAAGAAGGGTCGGCCCGCGGTCACGGTCTCGGTGCTGTGCTCACCGGAGCGGGTGGACGCCATGCGGGCAATCCTGTTTCGGGAGACCGGAACGCTCGGCGTCCGGTCCACCGAGGTTGCCAAGCGGGCCCTGGACCGAGACGTGCTGAAGGTCGAGACGGCACATGGCGCCGTGGCGGTGAAGGTCGGGCTGTTCGAGGGCCGTGCCGTGACGGTGTCCCCCGAGTACGAGGATTGCGCCAGGGTGGCTCGCGAAGCGGGCGTTCCCGCACGTCACGTGTACGAGGACGCTGCGCGACTGGCCTGGGACCAGCTCGGGGGCGATGAGGCCTGATGCCGCCGCCTCGCTCGTCGTTCGGGGAAACGCAGCGGCGAGGTGGGGTAGTCTCACCCGGGTACCCGCAGATCGTGGAGACATCGCCCTGATGGAGCACGCAGCGCCCCCCGACGCCGCGGCCGACATCCTGGTGCTCGGCGACGAACCCCGGGCCAACCGGTTCTGGACGGCGGTCCTCACGGTCGTCGTGGTCATCCCCATGCTGGCCTACCTGATCTGGGCCCTCCCCCAATATGCCGACGAGCTCTCCTTCAGCCTCCTCTTCTTCATCTTTGCGGTGGCGGTCGTCGACCTCATCCCGGTTCCTGCGTGGGGCGGCCTGCAGCTCTCGCTCAGCTTCCCGATCCTGCTCGGTGTGGCCATGATCTATGCGCCGCCGATCGCCGCATTCGTCGCGGTGGTGGGTTCCTTCGACCCTCGAGAGTTCCGGAGAGAGATCCCGTTCATCCGCGCGGTGTGGAACCGATGCCAGCTCGGCCTGTCCTTCCTGGCCGGGAGTGCTGTGTTCCATCGCATGGCGAGCTTGGATTCGCCATGGACCCGGGTGGTCCCCGCGATCATGTTGGCCAGCGTGGTGGCCTACACCGTGAACACCTTCTTCGTGGCCTTGTACAAATCGATCTCCCTTCGCATATCGATCGGAAGCGTCCTGGCCAAGATGCACGGCACGGCTCCCTACGAGTTCCTGCTGTCCTATCTGGGGCTCGGGCTATTCGGCGCGGTCATCGCCAGGTTCTATGTCTCCGAGGGACTGTGGTCGGTGGCGGTGCTCCTCGCGCCGCTGATCTTCGCTCGCCAGATGTACTTCCGGAGCCGACTGTTGGCCGACCGCCTGGCCGAACAGAACCGCATCCTGGCCGACCAGGCCCGCAAGCTCGAGGAGCTGCTGGAGAAAGAGCACCACCGGGTCGACGAGCTCCGAGAGCTGAACCGGATGAAGGGGGAGTTCGTCGCGGTGGTCTCGCACGAGCTTCGAACCCCGGTCACCGCACTGATCGGCTACGCCAAGACCTTGCGCGAGCCGGAGTTCGCGGAGGACCCCGTGATGCGCCAGGAATTCCTGGAACGGATGGAGCGCCAAGGCGACCGGCTCCTGCGGCTGGTGGAGAACCTGCTCACCGCCTCCCGGATCGAGAGCCAGCAACTCCCGCTCTCGGTCGGCCGGGTGCTGTTCGAGGACCTGGTGAGTGAGGTGGTCGAGGGGCTCGCGGTAGAGAGCGAACGGATCAAGGTCGACGTCCCCGCCGACCTGCCGGTGCTCTATACCGACCGCCAGCTCCTCGGGCGTGTGGTGTCCAACCTGCTGGACAACGCGCTCAAGTACTCGCCGGAGGGAACGTCCTGCGACCTCGGGGCCCGAGCCGAGGGCGACCGACTGATGTTCTGGGTCCAGGATCACGGGATCGGCATCTCCGCGGGACAGCTCTCCCGGATCTTC
>DATDKZ010000265.1:0-2975 GCA_036519575.1 Actinomycetota bacterium
CCCGCGGCCCCAAAAGTCGGGGGCCACTCGCGAGGCCTGCGGCGCGGGGGGCCCGCCGCCGGCTACCTCGCTCGCGGCCCCCGGGTCATCTGCCCGGCCGGCCCCCTGCGCGGGCGTTAGGGCCTGACCCGCTCATCCTCAGCCGGCAGCTGCTCGGCGGCGCGCTTCAGGTCATCGCCCGCACGGGCCACGGCCTCCCAGACGGCGACGATACGGGCGGTCATCTCATCGCCTGTGTCGATCTCCACGATGTCGCTCATCTCACCTGCCCACGAAGTCGAACGAGAAGGGTCGCCACCGCGCCGGTGGTGTACGACGGGCAATGGATCTCAGCACGATTTCCCCCGCGGTTGCTTGCACCGTGAGTATCGGCCCACCTGTGGGTCGCAGAGCATCCGCCCTATGGCTAGAGACTCCGGAAAGACCGGGCCGGGGGGCTACGACCTTCGACCACTGGGATGTCGTGACCGGGTGACCACGACCGGCCACCGACAGCGAGCGCTCCTCAAGGCTGTCGGAGGAGGTCGGTAAGCTTCGCCCATGCTGTCGCTTCGAGCGGATCCGTGGATCCCCGATTTCGGCATGGGGTTCCAGGCCCGGCTGGACGAGACACCCGCACGGGCCGATCCCTTCGTCGAGACCGCTGACTGGAGCGTCCCCATCGTCTCCCGGGAGGTCGAGTCGGGCACGGTGTGGTTCGTAGACGGCGTCCGGCGGGTGGAGCTTCGGCTGATCGCCGGGGACGAGCGCGGCGGGCACGCCCCAGGCCTGTTCGGGTCGTTCGCCGTGGGCGCCATTCGATGCGATGCCAGCGCGACATTCGCCGAGCATTCGCTGGGGCGCTCGGTCGTGGTGGGAGGCGGGCTCCGCCCGGAGCCCGTCGAGGTTCGGGTTGGCGAGACGGTCCTCGAGTACCAGCCGGCCACGGAACCGGGTGGCGACCCGGACGCTCCGCTGTTCGGCCTGCAGAAGGCGATGATGGCGCAGGAGGCTGCGCTCGCCTCGCGCATCGCTGCGGGTAAGGAGGAGTTGGTGCTCACCGACGGACGCCTCGGGTTCCTCGACGCGACGCGGAGCCCAGTGGTCGGGGTGGTGAAGCGGTTCGTTCGCGCGTACCTCGACACCGATCAGGACGCGCTGCTTCCGCGGCTCTCGCCCGGGGAGCGCACGCCACTGTTCGGGCTGGTGTACGAGGGCCAGCCGCTCGAGCGGTACGCGTGGTACACCCGACTGGTGCGCAGCCGACCCGAATGGCACGACCACGCCGGCCTGGTGCGTTGTGAGGTTCGGGTCGCCATGGGCCTTGACGGCGCGAGGGACCTGGCCGACCGGGTGAGCGCCCTGCTTCCGGGGTTCGCCGGTCGACCCTTCGATCCCCGGTTCCCCCAGAACCTGGCCCCGATCGCGGGGCTCGAGCGCTTCCTCCAGCATCGGTTGGGCCACCGAGGGCTGATCCGCCGGGCCCTGATCGCCCGTCTTGCGGAGGAGGCGGCCTGAGCGTGGTGGAGAACGTCAGCGAGCCGGTTGGCAGGGTCCTGGGCACCGAGGACGCCACCCCGCTCATCTTCTGGGTGGGCGTGGCCCCCGATTCCTACCTCCAGCTCGACGACGCCGTCGTGGTCGACACGGAGGTTCCGGGGCGGGGTCCGCTTCGCATCGCCGGCATCGTCCAGGACGTCCGGGCCCGGCACGAGGGAGCGCAGTTCGATACCGACGTGTTCCTCGTGGAGCGCGGTGTGCTGCCGGTCGACACGGCGGTCGCCGCCCAGGTCGTGGCCACCCGGTTCGAGCCCGAGGTATTCGTCCCGCCCATGCCCGGCCTGCCGGCATCCCGGGCCCGGGGCAAGGACCGGGACGAGGCCCTGTACTTCGACCAGATGGAGCGGCGAGTTCCGGCCGGCCTGACCAGGGACGGCGAGCCGATGTTCCTCGACCTCGATTTCCTCGACGGCACCCGGGGCGCCCACGTGAACATCTCCGGCGTCTCCGGCGTCGCGACCAAGACGACCTACGCGTTGTTCCTGCTGTACGCGCTGTTCCACTCGGACGTGCTCGGGCGGTACTCGACCAACACCAAGGCCATCGTGTTCAACGTGAAGGGCGAGGACCTCATGTGGCTCGACACGCCCAACGCCAAGCTCCAGCAGGCAGACCGGGATGACTACGGCCGACTCGGACTGCCGGTGGGAGCGTTCGAGAGCGTGGGGGTATGGGCGCCGGTGCGGCCGGACGCGGGCGGTCAAGCGGTACCGCAGATCGAGGGGCGCTCGCAGGGCGTGACGGCGTACTACTGGACGGTGCGGGAGTTCGTCCGGGAGAAGTTCCTCCGGTTCCTGTTCGCCGAAGCCGAGGACGAGCGGTCGCAGATCGCCGACCTCGTCGCTCGGGTCGAGTCGCATCTCGATCGGGAGTGCGCGGACGACCCGGAGAGCGATGCCACCGTGTCCTTCGGGGGGTTCCCCGTGGAAGACTTCGACGCCCTGTGCGAGGTGATCCGGGAGCAGGTGGAGGACGAGCATTCGCCGTGGCGGGGGCGACTCTCCGACGCGACGGTGGCCGCGTTCGTCCGTCGCCTTGACGCGGCGCGCTTCCGGATGGCGCATCTCGTGTGGGGACGAGCGGCCGAGCGCCCGGAGCGCCACCGGATCGACTGGGAGGCGAATCAGGTCACGGTGATCGACATCCACAACCTTCACGACCGGGCCAAACGGTTCGTCACGGGCGTGGTGATCAAGCGGCTGTTCGAGCACAAGGAGCGGATGGGGCGGCGCGAGCCGCTTACGTTCCTGGTCCTCGACGAGCTCAACCGCTACGCGCCGCGCGAGGGGTGGAGCCCCATCAAGGAGGTCCTGCTCGACGTCGCGGAGCGCGGCCGCTCGCTGGGGATGATCCTGGTCGGCGCGGAGCAGACGGCGAGCGAGGTCGAGCGGCGGATCATCGCCAACAGCGCGTTCCGGGTGGTGGGGCGGCTGGAC